>CAMJNN010000009.1 GCA_946407325.1 uncultured Prevotellaceae bacterium
TTTCACTCCTCATAAATCAGATACTCCCTCCTGTCCTTTTTGAACTGCTCGACATCGGGCTGCCAGCGGGCTTTGATGTCGGCGGCGGTGGCGCCCTGCAGGATCATCGTGCGCACCCAGGAGACTCCGATGAGCTTCTCGAAGAAGTCGGTGAAGAACTTACTGCCCATGCCTAAATCTTTGTAGGCATCGATGACATAACTGAGGTCGATGCCCTTGGTGGTGAGGCTGTCCATGTCAAGGGTGGTGAGGTCAACTCCCTGGCAGCGCTTGCCGAGCTGTGGGGGGCTCTTGGCACCTGCACGGCTCTCGGGGGTGAAGCTATAGGTGCGGCCTTTCATGGCGGGATGGCCATAGATCTGGAAGGGATGGTCGGTGCCGCGACCTACGCTGACGGGCGTGGCCTCGAAATAACACAACGAGGGGTAGAGGTAGATGGCACGCAGGTTGGGCAGGTTGGGCGAGGGTGGCACCTGGATGTTGGTCAGGGTGTGATGGGTGTAGTGCTCGCAGGGGATGACGTGCAGCTGACACTTGGTCTTAGTGCCTAACCAGCGCTTGCCAACGGCCATCTGCGCCAGCTCACCGAGCGTCATGCCATGCAGCACGGGAATGGGTAACCAGCCAACACCACTCTTGTACTTCATATCTAACAGGGGTCCATCGACCAAATGTCCATTGGGGTTGGGACGGTCGAGGATGATGACGGGCTTGCCGGCATCGGCACAGGCGGCCATGAGGCGGCACATGGTGATGTAATAGGTATAGAAGCGGAGGCCTACGTCTTGGATATCGACCAAGAGGACATCGAACTTACTCATGGAGGCTGCCGAAGGGCGGTTATTGCCGCCATCGTATAACGAGAGGATGGGGATGCCTGTCTGGGCATCGACACTGCTGGACACATGTTCGCCAGCATCGGCGGTGCCACGGAAACCATGCTCGGGGGAGAAGACGGCGGTGACTTTCTGGCCGTCGCGCAGGAGCTTATCGACCAAGTGCTCTCCATCAGGCAAGAGGGCGGTATGGTTGCCGAAGAGGGCCACACGCTGACCTGCTATCAGGGGGTAGTAAAGCTCAGTGCGGGCATCACCGGTAATGACGGGGCTGGCGGTGGCCAAAGATGCTGCTTCCTGGGGGGCGCTGTCGTGGCGCTGGGTGCGGGCCTGACAACTGGTGCAGATCAGCAGGGCGAGGGCGAAAAAGGAAAAATAGTATATTTTCATCATACTCGTTATTTGGTATCAAAAATAGTGCAAAAAAACGGGGATTGCAATAGTAGGGGCGAATTTATTTAAGTGTAGTCAATACACTTTTTTGTGTATTATGGTGGAGATATGGAAAAAAACATTACCTTTGCAGAAAATACCATGTAGAACCGATATGAAATTAATCGTAGGATCTGGATCCATCACTTCTGACTGGGGTATCATCAACTCAGATAATGTGATAGCCGAGGCATTGGCGGAGCCGGTAAACTCTTTCTTGCAGACTCGCAAGGAGATTAGCAGACTGGTGAGGCTGTCGCTGCCTTCCAATTTTTACAATAAGGCTTACGAGAAGGTGTATTTCTACGGTATGGGATGCAGCAATGCAGAACGCAAGCTGAAGGTGGAGCATTCGCTCACCACGCAGTTCAGGTCGCCCGTAACAGCGTATCCATTGTTATTGGGTTGTGCCAGGGGGCTCTTGCAGGACAAGAAGGGCATCGTATGTATTCTGGCTAACCACTCAAGTGCTTGTTTGTATGATGGCAAAGAGGTGTCTGACTCGTCACCGTCGGCTGGCTATCTGCTGGGCGACGAGGGTAGCGCCGTGGGACTGGGGCGTATGTTCTTGTCGGATGTGATGAGGGGTGTGGCACCAAGGGCTATCACGGATGATTTCTACGTGCAATACAAGATAGTGAACACCAGCGAACTGCGTGATATGGTGTATCAGCATCCTGAGCTTGAGAAGCTGCTGGTGTCGGTGACTATGTTCTTGAAGGGGTATAGGAAACATCCGTATGTGAAGGTGCTGGTGCTGAAGAATTTCAAGGATTTCTTTGTGCGTTGTGTGATGCAGTATGAATATAAGAAACTACCGTTCTGTGCGGTGGGGCACATGGCGTATGACTTTAGGGCGGAGCTGGAGGAGGTGGTGATGGAGTATGGCACGCAAATGGTGCATGCTGTGGAGTTGAAGCCTATGGCGGGGCTGTTTCAATATCACATCAATCATCCGGAAGTTTGATTAATGGAGAATGAATAATGAATAATGAATAATGGAAAAATAAAGGCTGCGAGTTTCGCAGCCTTTATTTATTGTAGAGATTTACCTGTCAGCTATACGTTTAAAGTGCTTTTTCTTTGATTAAGTATTCGGCAATCTGGACAGCATTGAGGGCAGCACCCTTCTTGATCTGGTCGCCGACAATCCAGAAGGTGAGGCCATTGTCGTTGGCGAGGTCCTTGCGGATGCGGCCGATATAGACGGGATCCTTGCCTGCCAGGAAGAGGGGCATTGGGTATTTCTTCTCGGCGGGGTTGTCCTCGATGACCAGACCCTCGGCCTTGGCAAAGGCGGCCTTGGCTTCTTCTACTGATACGGGGCGCTCGGTCTCTACCCAGATGGCCTCGGAGTGGGAACGCAACGAGGGTACGCGCACACAGGTGGCGCTGACGCGCACATCAGAGTGCATGATCTTGCGGGTCTCGTTGAACATTTTCATCTCTTCCTTGGTATAGTCGTTCTCGGTGAAGACATCGACCTGCGGGATGAGGTTGAACGCCAGCTGATACTGGAAACGCTCGACGGTAACGGGCTCACCTGCCAATACCTGGCGGTACTGCTCGTAGAGCTCCTTCATGGCGGCAGCACCGGCGCCACTGGCTGCCTGATAGGTAGATACATGCACACGGGTGATGTGCGACAGCTGCTCAATGGGCTTGAGGGCTACGACCATCTGGATGGTGGTGCAGTTGGGGTTGGCAATGATGCCACGGGGGCGTACCTTGGCATCGGGGGCGTTGACCTCGGGCACTACCAAAGGTACGTCCTGATCCATGCGGAAGGCACTGGAGTTGTCGATCATCACGGCACCATACTTGGTGATGGTCTCTGCATATTCCTTAGAGGTGCCGGCACCTGCCGATGTGAAGGCGATGTCAACACCCTTGAAGTCGTCATTATGTTGCAGGAGCTTGACCTTTATCTCTTTACCCCTGAAAGTGTAAGTACTACCCGCACTGCGTGGCGAACCGAACAACAGCAGTTCGTCGATGGGAAACTCTCTCTCTTCCAGTACACGCAGGAACTCTTGTCCTACGGCACCACTTGCTCCAACAATTGCTACTTTCATATCTTCTTTGTTTAAATTCAGTGCAAAATTATAACAATTTGATTAATTAATAATGCAAAGTGGGAAATTTTTCGTTATTTTGTAGGGAGAAAGGGACTTCCCTACCCTTCAAAGAACAGACAGCATGGAGTGGTTGTACCAATATATCAGTTTCCCGATTACCGATCCCACCTGGATATTCCTGTTGGTGCTGGT
Source organism: uncultured Prevotellaceae bacterium (assembly GCA_946407325.1). Next base: position 3,539 of record CAMJNN010000009.1, read on the forward strand.
GATTATACTGTTCGCTCCTGTCTTGCTGGACAGACTGCGCATCCCTCATATTATCGGCATGATCATTGCGGGCTTGCTGGTGGGCGAGCATGGCTTCAACATCCTGGCGCGCGACAGCAGTTTCGAGCTGTTCGGCAAGGTGGGACTGTACTATATCATGTTCCTGGCCGGACTGGAAATGAACATGAACGACTTCAAGGAGAACAAGTATAAGGCCTTGACACTGGGACTGCTGTGTTTCTTCATTCCTATCACCATCGGTGTGGTGACCAACCTGAGCATCCTGCACTACGGCATGGCTACGGCGGTGCTGCTGGCCAGTATGTATGCCTCGAACACGCAGGTATCGTATCCCATCACGCTGAAATATGGCATTTCGGGACAGCGTGGGGTGAGCATAGCCGTGGGTGGCACTGCGGTGACGGACACGCTGACGCTGCTGGTGCTGGCGGTGGTGGCGGGTGTGCACCGTGGCGATACCGATGGGGGCTACTGGCTGTTGCTGGTGGGCAAGATTATCGTGATTGGGGCGGTGATCATCATAGTCTTCCCTCGTATAGCTCGCTGGTTCTTCCGCCGCTACGACGAAGTGGTGACGCAGTATATCTTCGTACTGGCACTGGTGTTCCTGGCGGCTGCGCTGATGGAGCTGGCGGGCATGGAGGGCATCCTGGGTGCTTTCCTCACGGGCTTGGTACTGAACAGGATGATACCGAAGGTGTCGCCGCTGATGGGGCACCTGGAGTTTGTGGGTAACGCGCTGTTTATCCCTTATTTCCTTATTGGCGTGGGTATGCTCATCAACCTGCATGTGCTGTTTGGGAGTCTGAACGCGCTGGAGGTGGCAGCGGTGATGATTGGCGTGGCGCTGACGGGCAAGTGGATAGCATCGTTCCTGGTGCAGAAGATTTTTGGACTGAAGGGCATTGAGCGGCGACTGATATACGGACTGAGTACGGCGCAGGCGGCGGCCACGCTGGCGGCGGTGATGGTGGGTTATAACATCATCCTGCCGGATGGTAGCCGACTGCTGAACGAGGATGTGCTGAACGGTACCATCCTGCTGATTCTGGTGACTTGCATCGTGAGTTCGCTGGTGACGGACAAGGCGGCAAGGGGGATAGCGATGGCCGAAACGCAGCCTGACGAACACCAGCATCGCTCGACGGAGAAGATCCTGATACCGGTGGCGTACCTCGACACGATAGACTATCTGATGGAGCTGGCGCTGCTGATTAGGAGTCAGAAATTTGAAGATAACATACTGGCGCTGCACGTGATGACGGATGCGGGTACGGAGCAGAGTGAGATGAAGGGGCGACTGTGTCTGAACAAGGCGGCGAAGGCGGCGGCAGGGGCGAACGTGAAGCTGGTACAGCTGAGTCGCTATGACGTGAACATATCGTCGGGCATCATACATACGGCGAAGGAGCAGGATGCGTCGTGCCTGGTGGTGGGCTTGCACCGCAAGATGAACATCATGGACTCGTTCTATGGTAAGGTGACGGAGAACCTGCTGAAGAGTCTGCACCGCGAGGTGATAGTGGCTAAGTTCCTGATGCCGCTGAGCACCATACGGCGCATCGTGGTGGCGGTGCCGCCAAAGGCTGAGTATGAGGCGGGATTCCAGAAATGGTTGCGTAACGTGTGCCGCATGGGGGCGGCGATGGGTTGCCGTGTGCATTTCTTTGCCAACGAGAAGACCGCGGGCTACATACAGAACTTTGTGGAGACGAAATACAAGCAGACGCGCACGAACTTCTCTAACTTGGAGAAATGGGACGACCTGCTGCTGCTGACGGGCTATGTGAACTACGACCATCTGCTGGTGATTGTGAGCGCACGCAGGGGTTCGATATCGTACAACCCGCTGTTTGAGGAGCTGCCGAAGCAGATTGGCACGTACTTCAACAATAGCAGTCTGATGCTGGTATTCCCCGACCAGATGGGCGATGCGGTACAGGAGACGATTACCTTCTCGAAGCCTCTAGGCAGCAACGATGTACAGCTGTATGAGAAGATTGGCATGTGGCTATATAAATGGTTTAAAAAACAATTGTGATGATTCATCTGGAAAACATAACGAAGAGCTTTGGCTCGCTGCAAGTACTGCGGGGCATCAGCTTAGACATCAAACAGCACGAGGTGGTGAGTATCGTGGGACCAAGTGGCGCAGGGAAGACGACCTTGCTGCAGATCATGGGTACGCTGGATGCGCCGGATGGGGGCAAGGTGGTGATCAACGGACAGGATGTGCTGCAGCTGAGAGAGCGGGCTTTGTCGGCGTTCAGGAACCAACATATCGGCTTCGTGTTTCAGTTTCACCAGCTGCTGCCTGAGTTTACGGCCATCGAGAACGTGATGTTGCCGGCACTGATTGCGGGTAAGGAGCGTCAGGCTGCGCGGCAGGAGGCGCTGGAGCTGCTGACATTCATGGGGCTGGAGCAACGTACGGAGCATAAGCCGAACGAGTTGTCGGGGGGCGAGAAGCAGCGTGTGGCGGTGGCGAGGGCCTTGGTGAATCATCCTGACGTGGTGCTGGCTGATGAGCCTTCGGGCAGTCTTGACTCGCAGAACAAGCTGGAGTTGCATCGTCTTTTCTTTGACCTTCGTGACCGTCTGGGGCAGACGTTCGTTATCGTGACGCATGATGAGTCTTTGGCGCAAATGACGGACAGGGTTATTCGCCTCAAAGACGGAATTATCGTCTAATCTTCTTACTTTTTCCCCAGCATATTGGTCTACTCCGACTGCATTTCTTCCGCTAAAAATCGCTCACGTTTTCTTAAAACGCAAAAAAACATAACGCTCTGCTGTTTGCGTTTTTATACAGAAAACTTTCACGATTTTTTTAACGCTGCAGAAAAGAATGTCGGATTAGACCAACAAGGCTTTTCCCAAATTGATAATAAAGGCAATCGTAAAGCAACTTGATGCTAAAAGGACATATGCGGAGAGGCGTTTAGAAATTTCGAGTTTTTGCGTAAAGAGAAAAAATCAAATAAGAGTCGCGAAGCGCTCGTCTATTTTTTCTTAGCAAAAATGAAGAAATTTTAGCCTTGGAGAATCAGTCCTTTTAGCATCAAATGTTGATGATAAGGACCTTTAATAAAAATATGCAGACATAATCAGTCAAAAGAGAGGTAGTGGGAAAGCCTGGCTAGGTCGGAGGCTGTAAACTCTTCGTAGAGGACGAAAGGCTGGAGACTGGTGAGGGCGCCATGCTTGCGACGATGCTCGACCAAGGCTTTGGCTTGATAGAAGTTGATGTAAGGATGGCGACGAAGGCGGTCGGCACTGAGGGCGTTGACCGAAAGCTGGCGGATATCGGCCTCATCGACGGTAAACCACGAAAGCAGTGGGTCGGCATCGAGGTTGATCTCTCTTAGTTGCTCGACCTTATAAAAGCCACCCAGCTGAGCACGGTAAGTGACTATCATGCGGGCAATGGCGCTGCCGATGCCTGGAATCTTCTTGAGTTCGGTAGTGTCGGCCTTGTTCAAATCGACCAGCGTACCAGGCTCGTATTTCTCTATCTTCTCAAAAGCAGCTTCCTTCAAAAGAGAAGGGACGGAATCGCGATGGGTATCCTCGTCCCGCTGCCATGCTTGGCGGCTTGAGCCGTAAGACCTTGACGACCCATCAGAAGAGGTCTGTGCTACAGACTCTTGGCGCTGGACAGAAGACACATCGGAGGTGGAGCGAATCACGATATAAGGCGCCAAAACCGTAAACTCCTCGTCGGTCAACCCATAGATCTTGCGGAAGTCGGATGCCTGACGGAACACGCCCCCTTTGGCACGATAGCGCAACACATTGTTCACAACAAAAGGACGAAGGCCCAATTGTACCAATGTTAACGTGTCGGCTGTATTGGGGTCGAAAGGCTGCAACCGCTGTTGGGCATTAGTTTGCGTAGAAGAGGCGGTGCGGTGGTTATCGTCTTGCTGGCCGGAAAAAGTCTGCAAGGCGGCAGCATCTTCAGGCGAGAGGACAGACTGGTGTGTTCGTTCATACCAGAAGGTAGCGCCGATAGTAAGCACGATGAGGGTGAGCAACACCACGATGGCACGCTTCTCTGCGGGGCGGTAGAAATGATAATCTTTGAAAAATTGCCACATAATGCGAGCTGGTTACAAGACACCTAACTCGTTGATGAACACGAAGCCAATGCCGATAGGTGCCACCACACGTAAGATAAAGACGATGGCCTTATAGACATACAGAGGCAGATGACCACCGCTGTTGAGCTCATCGCGCAAAATCTTCTTATCGAGGTACCATCCCGTGAAGATGGAGATGAAGAAGCCTCCGAGCGGCAACATCAACTTGGCCGTGACGAAGTCGAAGATATCAAACAGGTTCATGCCAAAGAGGGTGTAGTCTTTGCCAACACCCATAGACAAGGCGCAGAAGACACCAATGATGCCACATACCGAGGTGACCAGCCAAGCTGCCTTGCGACGACTCATCTTGAACTCCTCATGCAGATAGACCGTCACCACCTCGTGCATGGAGATGGTGGAGGTGAGGGCAGCCAACGCCAACAAAAGATAGAAGGCGGTGCTGAGGATATAGGTGAGCCAAGGCAGTCCGGCAAAAGCCTGCGTGAGCACATTGGGCAACGTAATGAATACCAAGCTGGGGCCCGCATCGGGCTGTATGCCTACCGAAAAAGCAGCGGGGAAGATGATCAAACCAGCCAGGATGGCCACCAAGCTATCGATGGTTGCCACATTGAAGGCCGTCTTGGTGAGGTTGGTATCGCTCTGGAAGTAAGAGGCATAGGTACACAAACATCCCATACCGAGACTCAAAGAGTAGAACGTCTGTCCCATAGCCGAAAGCAGCACGCCCGAATTGACCTTGTTGAAGTCGGGCTTGAGCAGAAACTCCAAACCCGGACCAGATCCTGGCAACATCACAGAGCAGATGGCCATGATGATGAGCAGCACGAAGAGTACGGGCATGAGGATCTTAGCCGAACGCTCGATGCCTTGCTGCACACCCTTGACGATGACGAAATGGGTGGCAAACATAAATAAAGCCAACCACATCACGGGGCGCCACGGACTAGCTGTGAAGGTAGTGAACGACTCGGTAAACTGTTCGGGAGTCTTACCTATAAAGGTATTGCCAGCCGCCTGCAGGAAATACTCGAGTGTCCACCCTGCTACCACCGCATAGTAGCTGAGGATGAGGAAACCCGTGAGTACGCCCCAACGACCCACCCACTTCCACTGGGTGCCTGGAGCGAGTATCTGATAAGCCCTGGCTGTGTTGGAACGGGAATGGCGACCTATGGTGAACTCGGCTATCATGACGGGGATGCCAAAACAAAGGATGCAAACAATATAGATAAGGATGAAAGCAGCACCACCATCGTTGCCCGTCTGATACGGGAAACGCCAGATGTTGCCCAAGCCTACGGCTGAGCCTGCCGCTGCCAAGATGGCTCCTATCTTGCTTCCAAAGTTAACCCTACTCTCGTTACTCATAATGCCTGATACAAATCAATATTTATTGATTTCTTAGATTTTAGGTGCAAAAATACACAATTATTCGTATTTTTGCGCCACAATTATAAAGATTTTACGTATGAAAGCATTTATCTTACGATATCCGTTCTCTATTGCCATCATTTTGTTGGTGACATTCCTCTCCTTTTTCAAGCCCCCACAGACAGAGTTGGATGATGTGCCAGGTATTGACAAATTGGTACACACAGGCATGTATTTCGTGATGGCTGGCTTGTTGTGGCTGGAGTTTTACAGGGGACGGAAAAAGACCAACGCCCCTATGTGGCATGCCTGGATAGGAGCGTTTCTCTGTCCGCTGGTATATGGCGGCGTAGTAGAACTGTTGCAGGAATACTGCACGGAGTACCGTGGCGGCGAGTGGCTGGACTTTGGTGCCAACTCATTGGGTGTGATCCTCGCCGCTTTGGTGGGTATCTATCTCCTGCCGAAGGTACTACAGAAGTTCGGGCAGGGTAAATAGTTTCGTTCCATTAGAGCCCTTGATGAGGATGGTCTTGCCTTGGGGCTGGTGGGCTTTCAATACTTCTGACAAGGCATTGACATCGCTGAAACAGCGGTAGGCTGTGGCCGTCTTGATGAACTCCTCACCCACCAACAACACATCCTGGAAACCATAGTCGTGTATGAGTTGCACGATGCGCTGGTGCTCTTGCTGACTGTCGGCGCCCAACTCACGCATCTCGCCCAGTATCAGCATCTTGTCGTTTGCCTCCATGTGATAGAAATTATCGAGGGCGGCTTTCATGCTGGTAGGATTGGCGTTATAAGCATCCACAATCAGGATGTTGTGTTCCGTCTTGGTCAGCTGCGAACGGTTGTTGTGGGGCTCGTAGGAGCGTAGGGCATCGCAGATATCTTCAGGCGCCACACCGAAACGGATGCCTACTGTGATGGCTGCCAGCATGTTGCTTAGGTTGTAGTCGCCAATGAGGTGGGTCTGCACGTCGTGCCACGCATCATTGACCGTTGACCAACGGAAATGCAGGAAGGCCGAGTGTTCCACTATCTCACCACGCACGGAAAGGCTGTCACCGGCTTTCTCGCCAAAATAGATGGCTCGCTGGTTCAACTCCCTTTCGCATATCATCTGCATCAAGTCGGTGCTGTCGGCGTTGACGATGACCTCACCGTTGGTAGCCTTGAGGAAATCGTACAGCTCGCCCTTGGTGCGCTTCACCCCCTCGAAAGAGCCGAAGCCCAACAAGTGTGCCCTACCTACATTGGTGATCAGTCCGATGTTGGGTTCGCACACATCCACCAACTCGTTGATGTCGCCCGGATGACTGGCTCCCATCTCGATAATGGCTATCTGATGTTCGGGCTTCAGGCGCAACACCGTAGTCGGTACACCGATACTATTGTTGAGGTTGCCCTGTGTATAGAGCACATTGTATTTCTTGGAAAGAACGGCAGCGGTGAGCTCCTTCGTGGTGGTTTTTCCATTGGTGCCCGTAATGCCGATGATGGGGATGCCCACATCGAGTGACGTGGTAGGGATGGGAGTCCCTAGCTGACGGCGGTGGTAGTTGGCCAAACGCTGCAAAGTCTGCAGGCAGTTGTCCACCAAAATAAAGCGAGCGTCTCCCTCGGGAAGATAGGCAGCCTCATCAATCACCGCATATTTGCATCCTGCCTCGAGGGCCTTTGCTGCGAAGGCATTGCCGTTGAAAGTCTCTCCCTTGAGGGATATAAACAACGAATCTTGCGGGCAATTTCGGCTATCTGTGGTGATGCCGTTGCACTGCAGAAATAACTGATAAAGTTTTTCTATCATAATTTCTTGGGTTTATTGCATGCAAAAATAACGTTTTTTCCGTACATTTGTCATCAAAAACACAGAAACTTATGTTTACAGGAACAATAAACGTCAACGGACAGCTGCTGGACTTGTCAACACCCAAGGTGATGGGCATTGTAAACCTAACCCCCGATTCGTTCTTCGAGGACAGCAGAGCGCAGACTGCCGAACAAGTGGCTCAGCGAGTGAGGCAATTGCTGACAGAAGGGGCAGACATGCTGGATATGGGGGCCTACTCTTCTCGTCCGGGAGCAGACGACCTACCAATGGAGGAAGAGATGAGGCGACTGCGTGAGGGGTTGACCGTGCTGCGCAAGGAAGCCCCCGATGCCATTGTTTCTGTGGATACTTTCAGGGCCGATGTGGCGAGGATGTGCATCGAGGAGTACGGGGTGGCCATCATCAATGACATCGCAGGCGGCGAGTTGGACAGCAACATGTTTGACACTATCGCACGCGCACACGTACCATATATTATAATGCACATGCAGGGGACGCCGCAGAACATGCAACAAGCGCCGCACTACGAGAATGTGCTGAAGGAGGTGATGCTGCACTTGGCCGAGAAGGTGAGGATCTTGCATGAGATGAAGGTGAACGACATCATTCTGGACCCAGGGTTTGGCTTTGGCAAGACGTTGGCACACAACTTTGAGCTATTGGCACATCTGAATGAGTTCGATATCTTCCAGCTGCCTCTTTTAGTAGGCGTGTCGAGGAAGTCGATGGTGTATAAGACACTGGGCATCACTCCCGCAGAAGCCCTGAACGGTACCACCGTGCTGCATACCATCGCCCTGAGCAAGGGTGCCAACATCCTGAGGGTGCACGATGTGAAAGAAGCTGTGGAAGCCATCAGACTTTGGCAAAACGTGAAGCAGTATGAGTTTAACCAAGATAACTGAAACAGAATAAGATATGTTTTTCCAATTTGGCATTAAAGATTTGATTGACATCCTGCTGGTAGCTACATTGCTGTACTACATCTACAAGTTGATGAAATCGACAGGCTCTATAAAGGTATTTACGGGTCTGATGATATTTGTGATTATCTGGCTGGTAGTAACCCAGATACTGGAAATGAGGTTGCTGGGTACGGTATTTGACAAACTAATCAGTGTGGGTGTGATTGCCATCATCGTACTCTTCCAGGACGAGATACGTCATTTCCTCTTCTCATTAGGTTCGCACCATAGTGCCAGCGCTTTTGTGAAACTGTTTTTCGGCAGTAAGGATAGCCAAAGCACACACGAAGATGTGTTGCCCATTGTGATGGCTTGTCTGAACATGTCGAAGGGAAAGGTAGGTGCCTTGATTGTGGTAGAACGTAATGTACCGCTCGACAACATCGTACGTACGGGTGACACCATAGACGCCAACATCAACCAGCGTTTGATTGAGAACATCTTCTTTAAGAATAGTCCGCTGCACGATGGAGCGATGGTGATCAGCCACAAGCGCATCAAAGCGGCAGGCTGTATCTTGCCAGTAGCTCATAACTTAGACATACCCAAGGAGTTGGGCTTGCGCCATAGAGCCGGTATGGGTATCTCGCAAGAAACGGATGCCCTGGCCATTATCGTAAGCGAAGAGACGGGCAGTATCTCTGTTGCCAAGAAGGGAGAGTTTTTCCTGAAGCTGAGTGCTGAAGAACTGGAACGACTGCTGACCTCAGAAGAATAATTACAGTCCACTTTATCGCGACTCAGCATAGATCAAGCTGGCTTGGGTCTGGGCTCGCTGTTCTAAAAGCGACCGTTGAAAATAAAAAAAATGGAGAATGGCAACATTCTCCATTTTTATTTTATATTCTTCATTATCTTGTACGCGTACGAGTACGGGTAGAAGTGTTGGTAGTAGTAGTGGTAGTAGTGCTGCTACTGCCAGAGTTGCTATTGTTACGTACTCTTGTACCTGTGGTTGTTGATGCAGGAGCAGTAGTGTTGCTGTTGCTGCGAACCCTCGTACTGTTGGTAGTAGGAGTAGTAGTATTGGTATTATTGTTGCTACGTACTCTTGTACCGCTGGTAGTAGGGGTCGTTGCAGTACCCGTATTCGTATTGGTATTGGTACGAACATTGGTGCTGGTGTTACCTGTACGAGTGCGGGTAGCTGGAACAGTAGCATTGGTGGTGGTATTGTTGTTAACCCTCTCAGCGTTCAGGTTAGGGTTCACGCGTACGGCGTTCACCTTCTGGTTAGCCTTCTTGGCGTCATCGCGTACCCTGCTCTCAAACACGGTGTAGTTCTGGTTGCCCACGATAGACTTCACGCTGCGGGTATATTCCTTAGCGGCAGCCTGGAGGTCGTGCTCCGTCATATTGACATCGTAGTTAGAACGGTATCCACCCTGTCCGCGTCCAGTATAGTTGCCATAGCCATTATTGCCATAGCCGCTACCATAAGGAGGACGGTTAGAACCACCATAGTAACCAGGTCCAACAGGATTGCGACGTGGTGGTGGAGGTCCTGGGTTGAAGTCAAAGTAACCAAAGCTAAAGTTTGGCATGCTGTGGAAGATATAGAAATACCTTCTGTTCAGCTCCAGCAGACGAGCAGCACGAGCCTGGTCGAGTGCCATAGCCAAAACCATACGGTTAGTGATGGCGTCAATCACGCCAGCTTCGTAGCCGTAGCGATAGCCATTATTGTAGATGACATACTCCTGATCATAACCATAAGTATAGTTAGTGTATCCAGTTCCATCGTAAGTATCATACATGGTTCCGCAGCTGATGAGCGCAAAACCGAAAGCCAAAGTAAATAAAACCTTCTTCATATCCATGCCCTTTCCTTACTTTAAGTGATTACTCTTTTACTACATAATGAGCCTAAAACAAGAATACTGCGCAAGAAAATGACAAATCTTGCGCAGTATTGATAGATTTTTAACTTTTAGCCTTTCACAATGTTCATGGTGTCTTGGGCAATCATCAGCTCTTCATCGGTAGCCAAGATTACCACTTTCACCTTGGAGTCTGGGGTTGAAATGATACCTTCCTTACCTCTTACGGTAGCTTTGTTCAGTTCGGGATCTATCTTCACACCCAAGAATTCCATACCCTCGAGGGTATTGGCACGCATACTAGCTTGGTTCTCACCCACGCCACCTGTGAAGACGATGACATCGACACCACCCAGGACGGCAGCATAAGCACCAATATATTTCTTGATACGATAGTTATACATTTTATCAGCCAAGATTGCACGAGGATTGCCCTCTTTCTGTGCCACCTCGAGTTCACGCATGTCGCTGGATACGCCCGTGATGCCCAACATACCACTCTTTTTGTTCAAAAGGTCGCTCATCTGTGCAGCATTCACGCCCAATTTATTTTCAAGGAATGTAATCACACCACCATCGACATCACCACTACGGGTACCCATGATGAGACCCTCCAATGGCGTGAGGCCCATAGAGGTATCCAACACTTTACCATCCTTGATGGCAGCGATGGATGCACCATTGCCAATGTGGCAAGTGATGAGTTTCAGACCTTCCTTCTTCACGCCCAGATATTCGCAAACATACTGTGTGATGAAGCGGTGAGAAGTTCCATGGAAGCCATAACGACGAATTTTATATTTCTCATAGAACTCATAAGGCAAAGCATACATGTATGCATAGTCAGGCATCGTCTGATGGAAAGCAGTGTCGAACACACCAATCTGAGGCACGTTAGGCAAGATGGCCTTCACAGCATTCACACCCTTCAAGTTGGCAGGATTGTGAAGCGGAGCCAAATCGTTGCAAGCCTCAAACTCCTTGAGTACCTCAGGCGTCAGCAGCACAGATTCGGTGAAACGCTCGCCACCATGCACCATACGGTGACCCACAGCATCGATTTCGTCGTAACTCTTGATGGCTCCATACTGAGGATCTATCAATGTTTGGAGAATCAGTTCCACACCCACAGTATGCTCTGGGATGTCTTTATGCACAATTTTCTTTTCGCCATCAGGTAATGCAAACTTTAGGAATGAATCAGCCAGGCCGATCTTTTCAATTCCACCAGAAGCGATGACGGATTTATCTGTCATGTCAAACAATTTATACTTGATTGACGAACTACCACAATTTAATACTAGAATCTTCATTATTCACTATTTTTAGGTTACTTTTTAGCTGCCTGTGCCTGACATGAGGTGATGGCAATCATATAATACACATCGTCGATAGAACATCCACGGCTTAGGTCGTTGACCGGACGAGCGATACCCTGAAGGATAGGACCGATAGCCAACGCATCACCCAAACGCTGTACCAACTTATAGGCAATATTGCCCACCTCCAAGTTGGGGAATACCAATACGTTGGCATTGCCTGCAATCTCGCTGCCCGGAGCCTTCTTCTTACCTACAGATGGCACCAAAGCTGCATCAGCCTGCAGTTCACCATCAATCTTCAGTTCGGGAGCCATCTCTTTCGCCAACTTGGTAGCCTCCACCACCTTATCCACCACTTCATGAGAAGCAGAACCCTTGGTAGAGAAGCTAAGCATCGCCACTCTCGGATCGGCAAAGTCACCTACCGCACGAGCCGTCTCTGCCGTACAAACGGCAATCTGTGCCAACTGATTGGCATCAGGCATTGGGGTTACGGCCACATCGCCTACCACCAACACACCGTTTTCGCCAAACTGCGGTTGCTGGGTAATCATCAGCATGGCACCACTGACACAAGTAATGCCAGGAGAGCACTTGATGATTTGGAGAGCAGGACGAAGGGTATCGCCCGTGGTACTCAGGGCACCAGAAATTTGTCCATCGGCATCACCTGTCTTAATAATCATACAGCCCAAATAAAGCGGATTCTTCACCAATTCGCGAGCCTGTTCGATGGTCATTCCTTTCTTCTTGCGAAGCTCAGCCAACAATTGAGCATATTCCTCAGCCTTAGGATTGTCCAACGGGTCAATCAAAGTGGCCTTATCAATGTTTTTCAAGCCAAACTCATCGGCCATACGGTGAATCTCTTTGATATCACCAATCAGGATGATGTCGGCAATGTTGTCGCCCAAAGCACGGTCGGCAGCCTTCAAGGTGCGTTCTTCGGTAGCTTCAGGCAATACGATGCGCTGGCGGTCGGCCTTGGCACGTTCAATAATACCTTGGATTAGTTTATTCATAGGTTTTCTGTTTTTGTTAATTGTTTAGCTGCAAATATAATGTTTTTTGCGCAATCCACCTTGCAAAAAGCAGCATGATTTCTTCCCAGCATGAAGAATGTTGAATAATTTAACAATCAGCGGTCCTCTTTTTAGATAAAAAAGGGCGACATCTGTTGATAGACGTCGCCCCTTTCAAAAATAATTATCCTTCCCTCCTTTAATCATTAAGTTTGTCCAATACATTTGTACTTACTTTGAACTTAATGGTTGTACGTTCAGGAATATCATGATACTCACCGTTACGAGGATCACGTCCTGGACGCCTAGGCTGACGGTGAGGAATGAATTTGCCAAAATACTGAAGCTTAACCTCCTCGCCTTCACACATTTTGTCAATTACCAAATTGTTGTACTCATCTACAAAGGCTTTTGCTGCAGAGTCAGTGATTTGTAATCGACGTGCCAATTCTTTTACGAAATAAAATTTATTCATACAATTTATCAGTTGTTTTTTATCTCTCTAAAAGTTTATTATCAAATATTGTTACAAATATACGCTATATATATATTTGTTAGTCTAAATAAATGCAAAAAAGTTTCAATAAATCATAATTCATTGGCTTGATTACTAATAAAAATGATAGACAACAAATAAATATTGTCCAACTATGATTTAGGAAGAACAATTTCTTATTATCTTTGCCATCAGAACTATTAATATTTTGATTTATGAAAAAGTTATTTGTTGCTTTGTTGCTTGTAATGGCAGTATGTCAAATACATGCCCAACAAGCTAAATACGTATTCTATTTTATTGGTGATGGCATGGGCCTGAATCAGGTAAACACAACAGAGATGTTTCTGGCAGAAGTTGAAGGACGCATAGGCATCAAGCCATTGTTGTTCCCTTCATTCCCTGTAGCAAGTCATGCAAACTCTCATTCTGCTACCAGTTCTGTTACTGACTCTGCCGCTGCTGGTACTGCTTTGGCTACGGGTGTGAAGACCTACAACGGCGCCATGGGTGTGGATGCAGACAAAAACCCTGTGGAGTCATTTGCAGAAAGGGCTAAGAAAGCAGGTAAGCGAGTGGGCATCACGACTTCTGTGAGTATCGACCATGCTACTCCTGGAACCCACTATGCACATGAAATAAATAGAAACATGTATTACGAGATTGCCTTATGGTTGCCAAAGTCAAATTTCGATTTCTTCGCAGGCAGTGGTTTCCAGAAACCTGAAAAAACCTACGATGGGAAGGATGCTCCCAGCATCTTCCCTATCTTTGAAGAAGCAGGATATACGTTGGCTCGCGGTGTGAATGAATATAAGGCAAAACGTGATGGTGCCAAGAAGATGATCCTGATGGAAAAGGCAGAAAACAACCAAACCAGTTTGCGCTATGCCATCGACCGTCAGCCAGGCGACTTGACCTTGCCTGAAATTACCGAGAGCGCTATTGACTTCCTGATGAAAGAGGATGCCAAGAAGGGATTCTTCCTGATGGTTGAAGGTGGGAAAATTGATTATGCTGGTCATGGCAACGATGCTGCAACGATGGCATATGAGTTGGAAGATATGGACAATGCCGTTAAGGTAGCTTACGAGTTTTACAAGAAACATCCTAAAGAGACACTGATTGTGGTTACCGCAGACCACGAAACAGGAGGTTTGTCAATGGGTCGTTCAAGTGGTGGTTATGCCTTGAACCTGAAAGCGTTGGCCAACCAAAAACAATCTATTGATGTATTGTCTAAATATATCACTGACCTTCGCAAGCAAGATAAAGTTACTTGGGAAGATGCAAAAGCTTTATTAGGCGAGAAGATGGGCTTCTGGAAAGAAATTTCCATCACATGGGAACAGGAAAAGCAATTGCGTGATTGCTTCGAAGAAACCTTCACCAAAAACCAGACTAAGTTTGATGAAAACTTATATTCTCGCACAGAAGCATTGGCAACGGTTGCTAAACAAGTAATGGCTGAGCAAGCATGCTTGCTGTGGTCATCTGGCAGTCATACGGCAGCCTATGTTCCAATCTTTGCTGTTGGTGCTGGTAGTCAAGAATTCTCAGGCAGAATGGACAATACGGACATCATCAAAAAGATTGCCAAAGTTTCTGGCGTGAAGTGGTAAAGAAGAACACTTATAAAAATAAAGGCGTGCTAATCAGCACGCCTTATTTGTTTTAGCACTATGTTTTATTACAACACAGGTAAAATATGATCCCATATCAGGTTGATCTCAGCCTGCATGTCACCAATATTAGCTGTAGTAACTACTACAGCATCCTTATCGGGAATAATGATAATGTATTGTCCGTTAGCGCCATCAGCACGGAAAGCATTATGACGGCAACGCCACATCTGGTAACCATAACCCTGTACCCAGTCGCTGTTTTCCGTAGTCAATCCCAACTCTGCAGCTTGTTGAGGCTTCACACCTGCTGGCACACAAGGCACTTGTGCTTTCTGCATCTCTTCTACATAATTAGCAGGCAATACTTGTTTGCCATTCCATTTGCCACCCTGAAGAATGAGCTGACCCATTTTTGCCAAGTCTTCTGTTTTCAGATAAAGTCCCCATCCACCTGTATTGATACCTTGTGGACTCTCATCCCACTGAGGCTTATCAATATTCAACGGTTCGAACAAACGGGTGTAAAGGTAATCTACCACCTTTTCTCCTGTTACCTTTTGAACAATAGCTGACAACATATAAGTACCCAAACTGTTATAGCAATAGAAGGTGCCAGGCTTGTGTTCTACAGGATAAGCCAAGAAAGCTTTGATCCAATCACCTTCTTCAGCATTGCGGATAAGACGTGTTGGATCGGTATCATGTCCACAATTCATGGTCAACAGGTCATGCACAGTGATGGCCTTGAGGTATTCGCTCGGTTCTGCTGGTAACTTGTCGGGGAAGAAATCCACCAACTTGTCGGTGAGGTTAAGTTTGCCTTCAGAAATAGCCAGACCAACAGCTGAGGAAGTAAAGGTCTTGCTAACAGAATGGAGCACATGAGGCTTGTTCTCCTCACCTTCGCTCAACCACTTCTGATATATCACGTTACCATGCTGCACCACCATAATGCTGTGCAAATCTTGTTGAGCTTCCTCAACACCTTTTAAGTACCCATCCATTGCCATTGCGACAGCAGTTGGTGTCTCAATGCGTGGAAGGTTAATAATCTCCACAGTTTCCTGCTTGTTGCTGTTCTTGCATGCCGTCAACGCCATCAACAGCATACCTGCTAAAAGAAGTTTGTTTTTCATTGCTTTGTCTTTTTAAAGGTTACAATACCACAAAATTATAACTTTGTTTGCAATTCTCAATAAAAATGCCGAAAATTGCACCTTGAAAAATTAAAATACCAGATTTATGAGAATCAAATACCTCTTTGTATCATTGTTGGCAATTGCCGCCGTACAACTTTCAACCCCTGTTGAGGCATGTACTAACCTGATAGTTGGCAAGGCCGCCTCTGCTGACGGCTCTGTTATATGTACTTATAATTGTGATGGATACGGTTTTGCAGGTTCCATGAGTCGTACACCAGGCGGCAGACATGAACCAGGAGAAAAGATCGCTATCCGTGGTTGGGGTAATAATGGTCAGGTAAGAGGTTATGTTGACCAGGTGGAATATACCTACGATGTGATAGGGTATATCAATGAAAAGCAAGTGAGCATCGTTGAAACCACCTTTGATGGCAGATTGGAACTGCAGAACCCTGAAGGTCTGTTGAATTATGATACTATGATGCAATTAGGGCTGGAGCGCTCAGCAACGGCACGTGAAGCTATCATCATCATGACCGACCTAGTGCAAGAATATGGCTATAATAGTACGGGTGAGACGATTACCGTTTGTGATAAGAATGAGGCATGGATATTGGAGATTATGGGTAAGGGACCAGGTCGCAAAGGTGCGGTATGGGTTGCCGTTCGCATACCAGACGACTGTATCAGTGCCCATGCCAACATCTCCCGTATCCGTCAGTTCCCACTAAAAGATCCTAAGAACTGCCTCTATTCTAAGGATGTGATATCTTTTGCTCGCGAGAAAGGCTATTTTAGTGGAAAGGATGAAGATTTCAGTTTCCGTGATGCATATTGTCCATTGACGTTCGAGAACGTGCGCTATGCCGATGCCCGTGTATGGAGTTTCTTCCGTCATCACGTAGCCGATGTGGCTGAAATGGATCAATATTTGCCCTATATCAATGGTCAATTTGATGTATGTGATCACCTACCTCTTTATATTAAACCAGCTCAAAAAGTATCTGTTCGTGATATCATGAACGATATGCGCGACCACTACGAAGGGACACCTCTTGACATGACAGCTGATATGAGTGCTGGTCCTTGGAGTTCTCCCTATCGCCCATTACCTATGAACTGGGAGGTAAACGGCAAGAAGTACTTCCGTGAGCGTGCCATTGGTACACCACAATCTGGCTTTACACTGGTATCTCAGTTGCGCAACTGGCTGCCAGACGATGTGGGTGGCATTATGTACTTCAACTGCGATGATGCCAACATGATAGCCTATGTTCCTGTGTATTGTGGCGTCAAGGAAGTGCCAGAGGCTTTCCGTAGGGAAAACAACCAAAGCAATGTGTATAGCGAGAAGAGTGCTTTTTGGGTGAATAACGTGATTGCCAATATGATTTATCCACGTTATAGCGTGATGATTGGCGACCTTCGTGATGCGCAAAAAGAATTGGAAGATTTCTATGCGGCTGATCAGGAACAGGTATTAAAGGATGTAGAAAACCTCACCAAACGCGAAAAGGCAACCTATCTTACTAATAAAACTGCTGCCTACACCAAGCAGATGATGGAACGTTGGGACAAGCTGTTCAGACTGATTGCAGTAAAACACAATGACCAAATAGTTAAACCTTCGGAGAATGGTGTGGTGATTCAAGGCCAAAGAGCTACGCCTGGATATGACCAGATGTTCCGTGAAGCCATCAGTAAGGGTACGGGTGATAGGTATGTAATGCCAGAGAACGCACAAGATATCAAGTCGCTATAAGAAGGTACGAATCATGGACAATATTTTGGTTACAGGGGCAAGCGGATTTATAGGTAGCTTTGTCGTGGAAGAAGCTATACGCAAAGGCTTTTCCACTTGGGCTGCCATTAGGAAAAGTAGCAGCAAGACCTACTTACAGCACCCTGACATCCATTTTATTGAACTCGATTATGCACACCCTGATAATTTACAAGAACAGCTGAAGGAACATGCTTCCAAATACGGTGCCTTTACCTACGTTGTGCATTGTGCCGGAGTGACAAAATGTGCTGACAAAAAGGATTTCGACCGAGTGAACTACCAACAAAGCAGAAGTTTGGTGGAAGCACTGATTGCGACAGGGCAAACTCCAAAACTGTTTATCTTCATCAGTACGTTGAGCGTCTTTGGTCCTATTCACGAAAAAGACTACCAACCAATTACAGAACACGATACCCCACAGCCAAATACGGCCTATGGAAAGAGTAAGCTCAAAATGGAGCAGTATTTGCAAGGTTTAAGTGATTTCCCATACTTGATTCTTCGTCCTACAGGAGTTTATGGTCCCAGAGAAAAGGACTACTTCCTGATGGCAAAATCCATACAGCAACACTTGGATTTATCAGTGGGTTACAAACGTCAGGACATTACCTTCGTATATGTGAAAGACGTTGTACAAGCTATCTTTTTAGGCATTGAGAAGGGAGTGAGCAACAGGGTTTTCTTCCTTAGTGACGGACAAGTCTATCAAAGTCGTACATTCTCTAACCTCATCATGCGAGAACTGAAAGCAACGAAAGTATTACGTTTCTGCGCCCCCCTTTGGGCTTTGAAATTGATATCCATTATAGCTGAGTGGTGGGCTAACCTGCACCACACCACCAGTACGCTTAATACCGATAAATATCGAATCATGTCTCAACGTAATTGGCGTTGCGACATCACACCCACCGTCGAGGAATTAGATTACAAACCTCAGTATCTATTAGACAAGGGAGTGAAAGAGACCATTGCATGGTATAAGGAGGCAGGATGGCTTTAGACTGGCTAAAAAAGATCGGACCTAGTAAAGGGCAGTATTTCGTGGAAGGAGCCGCGTTGATTTATACTTTGCTGACTTCCATTACCATCATCATCTTGTATCACCAAATGGATCATCCGGGAGAGATGCTGATGGGTAGGGCTTTAATAGTTGTCGGTACCTTCGTTTTTATCTCAGTGTATCGGAAATATCCTTGTAAGGTGACCGCATTCTTGCGCATCGCTTTTCAATTTTCGCTATTGACGTATTGGTATTCAGACACCTTTGAATTTAATCGGCTATTACCCAACCTTGACCACATCTTTGCCCAAGCAGAACAAACCTTGTTTGGTTCCCAACCAGCCTATTGGTTTCAACAAGTATTACCCCAGCTTTGGGTAAGCGAACCGTTGAATATGGGCTATTTTGCTTATTTCCCACTCATTGCAGCCATCGTTTGTTGGCATTTTGTGATGCGTTTCGACCTGTTTGAGAAAGTAGCCTTTGTTCTGATGACTTCGTTCTTCCTTTACTATGTTATATATATTGTATTGCCTGTAGCTGGGCCTCAGTTCTATTTCCCTGCCATCGGCGAGGAGAATGTATTGGCAGGAGTGTTCCCTTCCGTAGGCGATTATTTCAACCTACATCCAGAACTTTTGCCAGGGGCAGAACATGGACAAGGATTCTTTTATAGTTTAGTTGAGGGTTCTCAGGCAGTAGGAGAAAGACCTACAGCAGCTTTCCCGAGTTCACATGTAGGCGTATCCACTATTATCATGCTGGTGGGGTGGCGTAGCAGTAAGAAGTTGGCACTTTGCATGTTGCCTTTCTATATCTTGTTATGTATTGCTACGGTTTATATCCAAGCCCACTATGTGATTGATGTATTTGCCGGTTGGATCTCTGGCTATTTGCTGTATGTGTTTACATCCTGGCTATTCAGGAAAATTAGTGCAAGGTGAACGGAAAATCAAGCTTGCTCAAATAATGCTGTACCGTTGTCAAGTTTATGTAAACTGACTTAAGTCTAAGCCATCGAAAATCTGGAACAAGTCTTCCTTGGTTTCTGCACGCAACATCGCTATGCGAGTCTCACGGAAATTGGGGATACCTTTGAATAACGGACTAGCGGCAATGTGGCGTCTTACGTGAAGAATGCCTCTACGCTCATCCAATAAAATGACGCTATCCAATACCTCTTGTCTCAACACATTCAGTCGCCACTCGGCACTGAGAGGTGGCAACAGCTCTCCCGTCTGCAGATAATGTTTCACCTCCTTGAAAATCCATGGTCTGCCGAACGAGGCACGACCTATCATCACGGCATCGACACCATATTTGTCGAAGCATTCCTTTGCCCGCTCAGGGGTAGTAATATCACCATTACCTATGATGGGTATATGAATACGAGGGTTCTCTTTTACCTTGCCTATCAATGTCCAATCAGCATCGCCCGTGTACATCTGGGCACGTGTCCTGCCATGAATGGTTAAAGCAGCAATGCCACAATCCTGTAGCTGTTCTGCCAATTCCACAATGATCTTGTTGCTTTCGTCCCAACCTAATCGTGTCTTCACCGTTACAGGCAATTTCACCGCTTCCACTACGGCACGGGTAATCTCCAACATCTTGGGGATGTCACGAAGCAAACCAGCCCCAGCACCTTTTCCTGCCACTTTCTTGACAGGACAACCAAAGTTGAGGTCAATCACATCGGGATGTGCCTCTTCTACCATGCGGGCAGCTTCCACCATCGCATCGGTGTTCTTACCATAAATCTGGATGGCTACTGGTCGCTCTTCGTCACTGATGTTCAGTTTGCGCATCGTACTGTTGACCGACCGCACCAAAGCATCGCTCGACACAAATTCGGTATACACCATATCTGCGCCAAAACGTTTGCACATCAGTCGGAAGGCAGGATCTGTAACATCCTCCATCGGTGCCAGAAACACGGGGTATTCCCCAAAATCCAGATTAGCTATTCTCATGATTTACCAAGAATCGATAACCGCCAAAGCATCATTGTTATCAATTTTTTGCAAAGATAAAGAAAAAACACTAACTTCGCACACTCAAAAGTCACAAGAAATGAATTATAACATCGACGACTTTGAAATCATGGCACCTGTAGGGTCAAGAGATTCACTACAGGCAGCTATTCAGGCAGGAGCCAACTCGGTTTACTTCGGAGTGGGACAACTCAACATGCGCTCCCATTCCGCCAATCCATTTACCATAGCCGATCTACATGAGATAGCAGCAATCTGCAACGAGCACGGCATCAAGAGTTACCTGACTGTCAATACCATTGTCTATGATGAAGACATGGAACAGATGCATACCATTGTAGATGCCGCTAAAGAAGCAGGCATCAGTGCCGTGATTGCTATGGACATTTCCGTACTGACTTATGCGCGAAGCATCGGACAAGAGGTACATTTGAGTACACAGCTGAACATCAGTAATGTAGAAGCGTTGAAATTCTATGCACAGTTTGCCGATGTGGTTGTATTAGCTCGTGAATTGAACTTAGAACAGGTGGCAGAGATCCACCGTCATATAGTGGAAGAGAATATTTGCGGACCAAGTGGTCAACAAGTACGCATCGAGATGTTCTGCCACGGAGCCCTTTGTATGGCTGTTTCCGGCAAATGCTATCTCTCTTTGCAAGAAGAAAACAAATCGGCCAACAGAGGCGAATGCCGCCAGATTTGTCGCAGAGGTTATGTGGTGACAGACAAAGATACTGGAGACGAACTCCAGATTGATAACAAGTACATCATGTCGCCCAAAGATCTGAAAACCATCCATTTCATCAACAAAATGATGGATGCAGGCGTAAGGGTATTCAAGATTGAAGGTAGAGCAAGGGGACCAGAATATGTACGCATCGTGGCCGAGTGCTATCGCGAAGCCATTGAGAGCGTGATAGACGGCACTTTCTCTGATGAAAAGATAAAAGCATGGGATGAACGACTGAGTACCGTATTCAATCGCGGTTTCTGGAATGGCTACTATCTGGGGCAACGGTTGGGCGAGTGGACACACACCTACGGATCTGCAGCTACCGAGCGTAAAATCTATGTGGGCAAAGGTGTCAAATACTTCAATAATATCGGAGTAGCCGAGTTCCTTTGCGAAGCTGCCGAACTGAATGTAGGCGATAAAGTGCTGATTACGGGTCCTACCACAGGAGCCATCTTCCTCACTTTGGTAGAAGCAAGAGTGAACCTCAAACCCGTACAGACCGTACACAAAGGCGATCATTTCTCGCTGAAAGTAGAGAAGATACGTCCTTCCGACAAACTGTTTAAGTTGGTGAGCACCCATGAGATGTTACAATTCAAAGGATTAGAGCCATGAGTAAATATATCTACGAACTGGAAATGAAGGTACGCGATTACGAGTGCGACCTGCAAGGCATTGTCAACAATGCCAACTACCAGCATTACCTTGAACATACCCGTCATGAGTTCTTGCTAACCACAGGAGTGAGCTTTGCCGACCTCCATCAACGAGGCATCGATGTGGTGGTGTCGAAAATAACCATGTCATTTAAAACACCTCTAAGAAGTGGAGATGAGTTTGTTAGCAAACTATACATGCAACGTGAAGGTATCCGATTTGTATTCTACCAAGATATCTTCCGAAAAAGCGACAACAAACTTTGTTTGCGAGGGGTGGTAGATGCCGTCTGCGTAGAGAACGGCGTGTTGACCAGAGGTGAGATGTTTGATGAATTATTTGCCAATTATTTATAAACTTAAAAAACTTTCATAACGATGACCAACGATGAAAAGACTTGTGCCATTGCCTTGACTCTTTGTGAAGGTGTCGGCCACATCAATGCCAAACGTTTGATTGATGAGATGGGCAGTGCCTCTGCCGTGTTTGAAAACCGTCTTCACTTATGCGAACTGATACCAGATGTCAGTCAGCGATTAGTGGACATACTGGATTGTCCTGAAGCTTTCAAGAGGGCTGAAAAAGAGCTGGACTTTGTAGAAAAGAACAACATCACCTGTCTTACCATTAAAGATGAAAACTACCCTTCCCGACTCAGGGAATGTGAAGATGCTCCTGTTGTATTATTCTTTAAAGGAATTGCCAATCTGAACGGTTTGCATATGGTTTCTATGGTGGGTACACGCATGGCCACACAATACGGCAAACAGTTTTGTGCTGATTTTGTCAGAGATCTGGCTTCCTTATGCCCTGATGTCATGATCGTTAGCGGCTTGGCTTATGGCATCGACATCCATTCCCATCGAGCAGCGATGGATAACCACCTGCCAACCATTGGAGTACTGGCACATGGCTTGGACAGAATCTACCCCTACCATCATCAGCAAACAGCCAAAGAAATGCAATCCAATGGTGGGTTGCTAACTGAATTCTTGACAGGGACAGAGCCTGAAGCATACAACTTTGTATCCAGAAATCGCATCGTAGCAGGCATGACAGATGCTACGATTGTAGTGGAATCGGCCATAAAGGGCGGATCGCTGGTTACTGCTTCATTGGCAAATACCTATAACAGAGACTGCTTTGCCGTACCAGGAAGAATCAATGATGAAAAGTCGAAAGGATGTAACCACCTTATCAGAGACAATAAAGCCTCTCTGATTACTAATGCCGAAGACTTTGTAAATGCCATGGGATGGCAAGCTTCCTCTGCCAAACCTGAAGCCATTCAACGGAATTTGTTTGTGGACCTTACTGACGAAGAGACATTGGTAGTCAATCTCCTGCAACAAAGAGGCGACCTGCATGTCAACACTTTGACGGTAGAAGCCAACATGCCAATACACCAACTCACCTCACTGCTATTCGGCTTAGAGATGAAAGGAGTAGTGAAAGCTTTGGTCGGCGGCGTTTACCATCTACTTGCCTAACATAGCTTAAATGTTTACTCTTTGCAGCTGTTTTTCCCTAAAGTTTTATTACTTTTGCAGCAATAAGATAAAACAGTTATGAAGAAGATAATACCCGACATCATTGCCATACTGATATTTGCAGTCATCTCGTTCGTTTATTTCTATCCTGCCGACATCGAGGGAAGGATTCTCTTCCAGCACGACACCACTGCCGGAGCAGCTGCTGGTCAGGAAGCCAAGGAATATTACGAGCGTACGGGTGAGCGAACTCGTTGGACCAACTCCATGTTTAGTGGCATGCCTACCTATCAGATTTCACCTTCTTACAATTCTACCGATACGTTGAAGAAGGTGAGCAATGTCTATGAACTATGGTTCCCAGAATATGTGCGCTTGGCTTTCATCATGCTGTTGGGCTTTTACATCCTGCTTCGCGCCTTTGGTATGTCTCCCTGGCTTTCAGCATTGGGAGGAATTTTATGGGGGTTCTCCTCCTATTTCTTCATCCTTATAGCCGCAGGACATATCTGGAAATTCGTCACATTAGCTTACATTCCGCCCACGATAGCCGGTATGGTATGGGCCTATCGAGGTAAGATTTGGCAAGGAGGTATTGTCTTTGCCCTGTTTGTAGCCTTGCAGATACTCTCTAACCATGTGCAGATGAGCTATTATTTCCTGTTCGTGATGCTCTTTATGGTTATCGCGTTTGGCGTAGAAGCCTATCGTCAACACACGATGCCACAATTCCTAAAAGCCTCAGCTGTCTTGGTAGTGGCAGGTTTAGTGGGTGTTGCCATCAACCTCAGTAACCTGTACCACACCTATACTTATAGTATGGAAACTATGCGAGGCAAGAGTGAATTGACACAACATCCTTCTGCTGGTTCATCGGCTACAGGTGGGTTAGACAAGGAATACATCACGCAATGGAGCTATGGCGTGGATGAAACGCTAACGTTGTTGGTGCCCAACTACAAAGGTGGTGCCTCTGTGGCCATCAACCAAAGCGAAGCCGCTATGACCAAGGCCAATCCAAGGTATAGTAGCTTATATGGTTCCTTGTCCCAGTATTTTGGTACCCAACCAGGTACTTCTGGTCCTGTTTATGTAGGAGCCTTCGTGTTGTTCCTCTTCCTTTTGGGTTGTTTTATCGTAAAAGGACCGATGAAATGGGCACTTTTAGGAGCAACGCTCTTCTCCATCATACTTTCCTGGGGTAAGAACTTCATGCCCGTTACTGATTTCTTCATTGATTATGTGCCGATGTACAATAAGTTCCGTGCTGTTTCATCCATCTTGGTCATTGCTGAGTTCACCATCCCTTTGTTGGCAATGTTAGCTTTGAAAAAGATCATGGAGCAACCCTCGTTGCTGAAGCCTACATCATCAGCTTTCTTAGTGAGTATATTGCTAACGGCTGGCCTTAGCCTTCTTATCTACCTTTCCCCTGGGACATTCAACGACTTCATCCCTGTCCAAGAAGCACAGATGATGCAAAGTGCAGTTGACCAAGGAGGTATCCCTGCCAACGAGTTAGCAGGCATCATGGCTAATTTAAGTGATATGCGTGCCGCTATGGTTTCTGCAGATGCCTTGCGCTCACTGATCATTATCCTTATCGGCGTAGTGATGCTACTGCTTTTCTTCAAGGGCAAGTTGCGTAAGGAGCTTACTATTGGTGGTATTGCCCTGCTCTGTTTGTTTGATATGTGGCAAGTGAACAAACGTTACCTCTACGACGACCAGTTTGTAGATAAGAGTATACAAACTACCACCTTTGCCCAGACAGAAGCCGACAAATACATCTTGGAAGATACTGACCTCGACTACCGTGTGCTGAACTTTGCTGTCAGCTCTTTCAACGAAAACAATACCTCTTATTGGCACAAGAATGTGGGTGGTTATCATGCCGCTAAGTTGCGTAGGTATAACGAACTGATAGAGACATGTCTCAAGACAGAGATGCAAGATGCCTTTCAGGAGATAGCCAATGCAGGAGGAGATATGGAACAAGTAGACCCGTCCAAGTTCCACGCCCTCAATATGCTGAACACCAGGTACTTTATCCTACCTACCAAAGAAGGAGAGTTGCCTTTGGAGAATCCTTACGCATTGGGTAATGCTTGGTTTGTCAAAGAAGTGAGCTATGTGGCCAATGCCGATGAAGAACTCGATATGACCACATCTTGTAATCCACATATTACAGCTGTGGTAAATGGTCAATTCAAGTCAGCACTGAACAATGCCACCTCTTTCGAGGTAGCTGACGAAGCCGTTATTGAGCTTATCGAATATGAGCCCAACAGCTTGACTTACCACACCCAGAACCCATCTGACGGAGTAGCTGTGTTTTCAGAAGTATATTACCCTGATGGATGGCAAGTAACCATCGATGGTCAGCCAGTGGAGCTGGCTCGTGCCAACTATGTATTGCGTACGCTCTATGTGCCAGCTGGTAGTCACACCATCCAGATGGCATTCGACCCACAAAGCATCCATGTGACGGAAGCCATCGCCTATGGTGCTCTGATACTTTTGCTCATTGCAACGATTGCCGTAATAAGCGTTTATATAAGGAAAAACAAAAAATAATATGGATAGTACTCGACAGAATAAAATCTCTCGCTTGATTCAGAAAGAGTTAAGCGACTTGTTCCAGAAGCAGACCCAAGGAATTCATGGTGTATTGGTGTCTGTAAGTGGCGTTCGCATCAGTCCTGATCTGAGCATTGCTAAAGTGTATCTCAGCATCTTTCCCTCAGAAAAATCAGAGGAACTTTTGAAGAATATCACCAGCAATATGCGCACCATCCGCTATGACTTAGGTCAGCGTGTTCGCCATCAATTACGCATCATCCCTGAGTTGAAGTTCTTTGCTGACGATTCGTTGGATTATGCTGAGCATATCGACAACCTCATCAAAGAGGC
>CAMJNN010000010.1 GCA_946407325.1 uncultured Prevotellaceae bacterium
AATCTCTTCCCAAGATATATCTCATGGTGTGGCGATTTGGACGTCACGGGTCGTAAGAAACCACAAGGCTATTACCGCAATGTGCTGTGGGATGTGACCCCTGTGGAGATGCTGGTACACGAACCGATTCCTGAGGGAATGGTGGAGAATATGACGCCTTGGGGATGGCCCAATGAGTTCCATCACTGGAACTGGATAGGCAACGAGGGCAAACCCATGAAGGTGAGGGTGTTCACCAAGGGTGATAAGGTGAAGCTGACATTGCATGGCATGACAATTGCTGAGGCCAGTGTGAACGATCATTATATAGCTGAGTTTGAAGTTCCGTTCGAGCCAGGACGACTGGAAGCCATTGCCTACAAGGCGGGTACCGTGATTGGCAAGGCGGTGCTGAGGACGGCTTCTGAACCTCACGGCATAGAACTGAAGCCTGAGAAGGTGCTGTTAGAGGCTAATCGCCAAGACTTGTCGTATATTCAGGTGAAAGTCGTCGACAGGGGTGGTAATAAGGTGACAGATATAGACGTGCCTGTGGAGGTGACCGTCTTCGGCAATGGTGAGTTGGTGGGCTGTGGCAATGCCAGCATCGATGGCATGAAGAGCTTCAACCATGCTCAATTCAAGACTTGGCGTGCTTATGGACAGATCATCGTTCGTCCGTTTGCCAAGCCAGGCGACATCATCGTCAAGGTGAAGAGCGATTTTGGGGTGTCGGAAGTAAAACTGACAGTTAATTAACTAGCCTTATGGATGTGTGTAGGCAGCATATCTGCTCGCAGTCAGCTGCCGGCACATCCATGAGGCGAAAGACTTAATAACTAAATAGCCTTATAGATGTGTGTAGGTGACATACCTGCTTGCAGTCAGTCACCGGCACATCTATGAGGCGAAAGTATGTCGTTACTTATTGACCGCCTAAACGATTGAAGAAGGTCATTACATCCTCCCACGTCTTGTAAGGGTCAGCCCCAAACCGGATATGAGTGCCCATGAAACCATCGGCACCATGAGAAGTGTGCGCATCAATCAAGTAATCCCCATAACTCAAGTTCTTGTGCGAAGAAAGAATCAAGCGGTTATAGGCAGGCACCTCTAACCATTTCTCTACCCATCTTACTTGCTCGCCCCAGGCATCAGGATTGTTATAGGGTACCGACCCTAAGATATAGGTATCATAGACAGCCGCCAATCGCTGGAACGCCTTCACAGCAGTAGGCATCGGTTCGTCGCCTTTGCGTAAGGTGTCGTCCAGACTGATGTATAGGATAGGACGCTCGCGACCCTCTTGGCGGTCGTCAATCCATTGCACCACGGGCAGTACGCAACGCACCAAAGCATGGTCGTTGAGGAAATGGGCTCCATTGAAACGGATAGCCTGGGTATAGTGTTCCGAGAACAGGTCGAAGGTGTGTACCAAACCATCGTGGATGCCGTAGAGGGCAAACACGCGTTGGCGCTCAGCATCATTCACACCCTCAAAGCAATGACTGGACACTTCCCTGAACTCGTTCTGAAGGGCTTTGTTGACCAAAAACTCGGTAGCACCGTCTTGGCGTGGGTTACTGAATGTCACCCTGCCCATCATATTGTGTTCCGCCATGGTGTCGGCAATCTGGAAGGCTGGGTTCACCAATAGACGGTCGAAGCCATATAGCATCTCGGTGTACATGCCACCCATCGAAGAACCGATAATCATGTCCGGCTTCTCTGTGTCGCAGATGTGATGCAACAAATCCATTGCCTCCGCAGGATGAACGGGCAGGTCGGGTGCAATGACAGTAGCCTTTGGCAACAAGATGCGTATGCCTTTGGCAGAACCAGAGGCACCCGATGAACCAAAGCCGTGCACATAGAGAATCTTCTTGCCGACCATCAAATCAAATCTTTTCTCTTGGGTGTTTTCTTCCATATTTATATAAGGTGTAGTTAGATGGAACAAAAGAAGGTTACCAGAAAGGGTACACTGAAGTCAACGATGAACCCGTGGTAGAGGGAGAGGATGACATATTGCTGTCCGCTGGTGCGTGTAATGATGGGAAGGGTGGTGTCCATGGTGGTGGCCCCTCCGGAAGAGATGGGCGCTAAGCTGCCCAGCCATCTTACCATCAATGGTGCCCCTATCAGGGTAATGATTTCTCGGGCAATGTTG
This sequence comes from uncultured Prevotellaceae bacterium, assembly GCA_946407325.1. The sequence continues at coordinate 2,150 of CAMJNN010000010.1, forward strand.
GCCAGTAGGGCGATGGTGCCCAGTTCGGCTCCTTTGTATTGCGTGATGAGGATGCTGGACAACGAGTAATAGGCAAAGCCTGAGCCAACAGCCATGCAATCGGTGGTAGAACGAAGAGGCAACAGTAAACTTACCACGATACTGCCAGCCAAGGTGCCCAGGATGGTCATGACGGGCAGCCATACCAAACGGGGGTTCAGGGCTCGGAAGCGTTGCCAGGTGGTGGGGTCGTTGCCCACACTGAAACCCACGCTCAGCAACAGGGCGCACAGGGCATAGAAACTGATGTCACTTTGTGCGATGTCGGCAGAGATAAGTCCTGTATAGCCACAGATGACACCTGCAATAAAGAATGCTATGATGATGAGGCTGCCTTTCATCTGACTTTCCTCCATAACAACCAGGCACCTATAAGGCTACCGAAGGTGGCAAAGACGGTGATGAGCAATGCCTCTATCCCTAATGAGCCGATGCTGTGGATGATTTGTTCGTTGCTGCCGATGTTCAGACCCAATAGGAACAACAATACCCAAATCAGTACGGTGGTAACCTGCTGTACGTGTGGCACCTGCTTTTTCCGTAGCAGGTAGCCGCACAGGATACCTCCGAACATCATGAGTACTACTGTCAGCATAATCTAAATTGATAATTGTCATTTAATTAACAACGTTGATGGGTTGACCTTCGATAAAGGCTTTTACGTTGTTCACCGCGATCTCCATGAGCCGGGTTCGTGCTTCTTGGGTGGCCCAGGCAATATGAGGGGTGATGAAGCAGTTGCGAGCCTTCAACAGTGGGTTATCGGCAGTAGGAGGTTCTGTCTCCAGTACATCTACGCCAGCTGCCATGATCTGTCCGTTGTTCAGTGCCTCTGCCAGGTCGTGGGCATTCACCACTGGTCCGCGACTGGTGTTAATGACAATGGCCGTTGGCTTCATCAGTTTCAGTCGCTCGGCATTCACCAAGTTCTTGGTGGTGGGGGTGAGCGGACAGTGCAGACTCACAATGTCGCACAGACGGAAGAGGTCGTCCAACTCCACCTTCTTTACTTCATGGGGCAACTGAAGTTGCGACTTTGAAGTATAGGCTAATACCTCCATGCCAAAGCCGAAAGCGATGCGGGCTGTCGCCGAACCAGTATTACCCAAACCAACGATGCCCATTTTCTTGCCGTGGAGCTCCATCAGTGGGGTGTTGAGGTAGCTGAAGTCCTTGCACTTCACCCAGGCATCTTGTTCTCGTATCTCAGCAGCATAGTGATCTACCCGGTTGTAGATATTGAGGATATGGGCGAAAACCATCTGAGCCACGGAGTTGGTGCTGTAGGCGGGAATGTTGGTCACCACCACTTCGTGGGCCTTTGCCGCCTCGCAGTCGATGACATTATAGCCTGTGGCCAGCACACCTATGTATTTCAGATGAGGCAATTGGTCGAAATCTGCTGCATGAAAGCATACCTTGTTAGTCAGTACGATATCAGCGTCTTTGGCACGCTCAATCGTTTCTTCGGGTGTGGTGCGGTCGTAAATGGTGCAATCGCCCAAGGCGTTCAACTCGTCCCATGACATGTCGCCAGGGTTGCCTGCATAACCGTCTAAAACAACTATCTTCATTTTGTTTTCTTTATTTTGACTCATAACTATAGCTAAAATTATATTCTCGCCTCATAGATGTGCCGGCAGCTGACTGCAAGCAGATATGCTGCCTACACACATCTATTTCGGCTGGTTAATTTTACTACGTAACAATTCTGTCACGACTCGGCATAGCTCAAGTAAGCTTGGCTCTGCACTCGCCGTTCCAGAAAGTCAATAATTTTTTTCCTTCCCCCACAGTGCCTTCATCCGCTCTTTGTGTTTCTCCTCGGCGGGGTTGGGTTGAGGTTCCCAGAACTGTGCCTGCCGGAGGGCATCGGGCAAATACTGCTGGTTTACAAAATGTCCGGGGAAATCGTGGGCATACTTGTAATCAATGCCGTAGCCCAGTTCTTGCATCAGTTGGGTGGGGGAGTTGCGTAGGTGCAAAGGTACAGGTTGGTTGCCTGATTTCCTTACCTCCCCTAAAGCTTTGTCGATGGCTAAGTAAGCCGAGTTGCTCTTCGGACTGCTAGCCAGGTAGATGGCAGTCTCTGCCAAAGGGATACGTCCTTCTGGCCAGCCTATCTTCATCAGCGTGTCAAAACAAGCATTGGCTAATAGCAGGGCGTTGGGATTGGCCAAGCCGATGTCCTCTGCAGCAAGAATCACCAGTCGGCGGGCAATGAACGCGGGGTCTTCGCCTCCCTCTACCATGCGTGCCAGCCAATAGATGGCGGCATCGGGGTCACTGCCACGGATGCTCTTGATAAACGCCGATATGATGTCATAATGCATCTCACCATCCTTGTCGTAGGCCAACGGATTTTGCTGGATGCGTTTCGCCACCAACTCGTTGGTGATGACGATAGGATCTTGCTGTCCGGCTTGTACAACAAGTTCCAGTATGTTGAGCAATTTGCGAGCGTCGCCCCCACTGAAACGCAGCAGGTCGGAGGTCTCACGCAACTCAATCTTGCGTTTCTTCAGTTCAACGTCTTTGGTAATAGCGTGATTGAGCAACTCTAACAGGTCGGATTGTTCCAATGAGTGGAGGGTATATACTTGGCAACGCGACAGCAAAGGACGAATCACTTCGAACGAGGGGTTCTCGGTGGTAGCACCAATCAATGTCACCACTCCTTGTTCCACAGCACCCAGCAGCGAATCTTGCTGCGACTTACTGAAACGGTGAATCTCGTCGATAAACAGTATCGGACTGGCTGTTGAGAAAAACCTAGCGTTTTTGGCTCTTTCAATCACGTCACGCACATCCTTCACGCCACTGGTTACTGCACTCAGCGTATAGAACGGAGTCTCCAATCTGTGGGCGATGATTTGTGCCAAGGTGGTCTTGCCCACCCCTGGAGGTCCCCACATGATGAACGACGATATCTCACCCTTGTCAATCATCTGACGCAAAACGGCTCCTTCACCGACCAAGTGTTTCTGGCCGATATAATCATCAAGTGTTTGTGGACGAAGCCTTTCTGCTAAGGGTTGCATAAAGGTTAAGGGTTTAGAATGTCATCAACACCATGAAACGGAAGCCGCCTTTATGAGTACCTGGGGCATCCAAGTAAGTGAGTCGCCTTACATATTCCACATGGAGAAGTTTGAAGATATTGTAAATGCCAAAGCTTACCTCCACGTATGGCTTCTTGGAATCCATCAGGAAACTGGCTGGTTGTCCATTGCGCGTTGGGAACACAAACAAATCTTCGTTCCCTGGCAAGTAGGGGTTGTTCTTGTCGGTCAGGGTGCCCCACATCGCACGTACGCAGAACATCTCCCTCCACTTCAAGTGTTTGATAAGTGGGATGCGGTTGAACAACTTACCATTCATGTTATACTTCACAAACAGAGCCGCATAGCGGTCGTTCAGGAATTCCATGTTCTTAATGAGGGCAAACGACTCCTGGTCGTACATCATGACATACGACAGGTTGGTGATAGGAATGTTCAACATGGGGAAAGGTACCTTGTTCCACTCGGCACCGGCACGGGCAATGATGTTCAGGTGTCCCCATGAGCCCAACCAGAAACGTTTGCGCATACTGAACTCGGTGATATTAAAGTTGTAGTCACCACCCAAGCCCTTGAATCCAAAAGTATGCGTCAGTGTGTAGATGGGTGCGTCCAGTGAAATAGGTCTGCGTCGTTGCTTGGTGTTGATGAATGATTCACCAGGGGCATAACGAAGCGTGATGGCCAGTTCGTTGGTGGTCATGTCCTTCACAAATGTGTTCTGGTCGCTGAGCACACCAGGAACAGGACCGTCATTCTTAAAATACGCCAATGTACCTACCGGTTCATCGTTACGATGGCGTGCCTGTGCCTTGACAGAAAAACCTGACTGTGTTTCCAGCTCGTATGTCAGTTCGGCATTGCGCGAATACATCATCTGATCCATGATGGTCCACCTCAATCCCACGAACATGTTATCCTTATCGGTGTCGAGGTATTTGTCGCTCGGCGACATCACATCGTACTGATACCTGAATTGGATGTAGTGCTTGGGGAATTCCCACAGCATATACTGACGTGGCAGGAATGAATAGGATACCTTGCCCTGATACATCCACTTGTGATCCTTGAAACCGTAGGCTCCATAGCCTTCGAAGAACCAGTGTTTACTTAAATTGGCCGTAGTTCCTGCACTTAGACGCAGACGCAAGCCATTGACGAAGTTACTGGTCACGATGGTATTGATAGGACCTAAATCCACTTTGCTTGGATGTTGACGGTCACCCAATTCGATGTAATTCTCAATCAATGCCTTTAAGGCAAAGATAGCAAATTTGAAGCCAGGTATTTGTTCCAGGCGGTTCATGAATACGTCCATCGTGCTCTCCTGCTTGGTCAGTGGCTCATGACGCACCTCAGCCCAGAACTCATCTGTCTTGTTCATCATGTCTATCTCTTTGATGACATCGCCTTTGAGGCGGAACAAACGTGGTTCTATCGGGTCGAATTTATAATCGGAGTAGCGGGTGATACGTTGTATTTCCAAACCTTGGATGGCCGATGAAAGCTTCATCTGAACGGTCATGTCATCGTTCATCAGTACCCAACTGCTGTCGGGCATCTGCTCATATTCCTGGGTAACCACCATGTCCTCCACAAAGTTCACGGCTGTCTTCTTAGGTAGGTTCATGATGCATCGCTTCACAGCATAGCTGGAGTCGCGTGCCACATACAGGTGACCGGTAAAGCCTGGATCCATCGGGTTGGCGGGAACGAAGGTCAGGTGGATGCACTCAGTTTTATCCACCATCAAAGTGTCTTCCAAATAATATTGGTAGAAGGTGATGGCTCCACGACCAATCGGACTTACAAAGCGGCGTTGCAACAGAGCGATGTCATCATCGTAGATGTTCACGTCCTTGAACACATCCGCCAGGATGGTTCCCACCAAATCACCCGTATTGAAGAACTCTTCAATGCCTGATGAGTTGTAACCATCGATGATTTCCTTTTTACTCTCAGGACTATGTCGGTAGATGGTACGAGAAGCCGTTTCCTTGATAGAGATAGGCAGGATGGTCTTGCCAGTCTTTTCTGACACCTCCATCTGGTCTTTGAAGAAAGAGAATTTCTTATAGATACCTTTCTCCATCTTCTCAGGTGTGATGTCGTTGATGGACATACGCATCTTCTGGTACTTACGGTATTCGTAGTAGTCGTTGGTTTCCAGTTTGAGTCCTTTCTTCTTCTCAATTACTTTGCGCATAAAAATCACGGCAGGGTTTTCCCTGCGACGATAGCGCTCACGCCCGGGTTTGACAGTCACTTCTGCTATCTGAATATCGGCAGGTTTCAGCTTGAGCGTCAGTTCACGGGTAGCTGAGGTAATCTTCACTTTCTTGGTTTCGTAGCCGATGGCAGAAAAGGTCAGTTCGGTCCATCCTCTGCGTGCATGGTTGTCCACCTCGTACTGTCCGTCACCGTTTGTTACACTACCCGATCCTTTCCCCTCATACTGTACGGTAACATAGAGCAATGGCTCATTGGTCAGAGAGTCGGTCACTACACCTCTAATCTTTTGGGCATATACTCCTGTAGAGAAGAAAAGCGCAGCAAATAAGGCTGCAAAATATATAATTCTTCGTTTCATCTATTGTTTGCTATCTTTCAATACTAAACTTTATTCTCCATCGACTCCACCAACACTTGCACGATTCGTTCTGCCGTTCTGCCATCCCATCTGTCGGGCAGGGTGGCATGTTTCCATTCTCCTTGCAACAGCTTGTCAAGGGCAGCTGCCAATGCGAAGGTGTTTTCGCCCACTAACTCGTTGGTACCTATGCGCCAGGTTTCCGGATGCTCGGCATAGGTGTTCAGCGTAATGCAGGGAACATCCAGGAATGTGGCTTCCTCGGCTATATTACCTGAGTCGGTGACGATTCCCTTGGCCTGATTGATGAGGAATCCGAAGTGCAGGTAACTCTGCGAGGGCATGATGTGCAGGTTGGGTGCCTCCAACTCCAACTGTTTCACGGCATCTTCTACATAGCCGTGCAATGGAGCTATGATGGGCAACCCGTTTGCTTTCTTGACGACAGTCTCCAACAGCGACTTCAGTACGGGTTTGTTGCGTATCAGGTCACGCCTGTTCAGTGTCAGCAACAGGTAGTTCCCCTTGCGCAGTCCCATACTGCTGAACCACATGGGCTGTAGCAGTCGGTGACGGTTGTATCGTATGGTATCAATCAATATATTGCCTACATAGTGGATATATTCGGGTATCATGCCTTCCTGGTTGAGGTTCCTGTTGGCCACCATACCGGCGGTAAACAGGTAATCGGAGATAGCATCTACGATGGTGCGGTTCACCTCGCGCGGCATGTTCATGTCGAACGAGCGGGTGCCGGCAATCACGTGTGCCACTTTCAATCCGCGTTTCTTGGCCACAATTGAGCAACTCATGGTAGATGCCAGATCATCCACTACCAACACCACATGGGCAGGGTGGGCATCGAGCTCTTTCTCGAAAGCCAGCATAATGGCCGCAGCCACTTCGCTCTGACCGCTATGTGCCACGTTCAGATAACCGTCCGGTTCACGGATGTCAAGGTCGGAAAATAAGGATGCGTCAAGGCTGGGATCACCTTGTGGCCCCGTGTATATCAGTCGGTATGTTATATCTTTGCCGTTGCTACGTGCTGCGTTAATGGCGCGGCATATAGGCGCTATCTTCATAAAATTGGGACGAGCACCCGAAACAATGGTTACTTTCATTTCCAATTGTCTTTTTATAATTCCTTGCAAACATACAAATAATTCTTCTTATAACCGCATACTGCAAGCCATAAACGTTTATTTTTAATTCTTTTTTTAATTCTTTTTTTCTTTATATATTTAAAGAGGATGGACGAAGGGTCAAGAAATACATCTTTACTATCATGAATCCTGCTGTGTTAATCTGTTAGGACAGGAATTTATTTGGTAAAAAATTGTTCAAATATTGGGTTGTGTGAAAATAAAGTTGTACCTTTGCGCTAAATTAGCTAAATAGGTAAAATTTTAATTGAGATAATATGAAGAAAGAAATCCAATTCAGTCTCCTCTATCGAGACATGTTCCAGAGTTCAGGCAAGTTCCAGCCTAGAAAAGATCAGCTGGAGCGCATAGCCCCCGTCATTATCGATATGGGTTGTTTCGACCGCGTGGAAACCAACGGTGGTGCTTTCGAGCAAGTGAACTTGATGTATGGCGAGAATCCTAACTTGGCAGTACGCGCTTTCACCAAGCCTTTTAACGAGGCTGGCATCAAGACACACATGTTGGATCGTGGTCTGAACGCATTGCGTATGTATCCATGTCCTATAGATGTGCGAAAACTGATGTATAAGGTAAAGCATGCACAAGGTGTAGATATCACCCGTATCTTTGATGGCTTGAACGATGCCAACAACATTATCCCTTCTATCAAATATGCACTGGAAGGTGGCATGACCCCACAGGCAACTCTTTGCATCACATATTCTCCGATTCACACTGTAGAGTATTATACCAAGCTGGCTGACAAACTGATTGAAGCTGGTGCGCAGGAAATCTGCTTGAAAGATATGGCAGGTATCGGTCGCCCATGGTCTTTGGGTCAGCTGACAAAGAACATTAAGGATCGTCATCCAGAGATCATCGTACAGTATCACGGTCATAGCGGTCCTGGTCTCTCTGTGGCTTCCATGCTGGAAGTGGCAGAAGCAGGTGTGGATGTGATTGACGTAGCTATGGAACCATTGTCTTGGGGTAAGGTTCATCCAGACGTGATTACCATCCAGGCAATGCTGAAGGATGCTGGTTTCCAGGTGAAGGATATCAATATGAAGGCTTATATGGAGGCTCGCGCCCTGACACAGGAATTTATCGACGACTTCCTGGGCTATTTCATGGATCCAACCAACAAGCACATGACTTCATTGCTGCTGAAGTGCGGTTTGCCTGGCGGTATGATGGGTTCTATGATGGCTGATATGAAGGGTATGATGCCTGTCATCAACATGTCTTTGAAGGCACAAGGTAAGCCTGAAATGACCCTCGATGAAGTGGTGGTGAAGCTGTTCGACGAGGTAGAGTATGTATGGCCTAAGGTAGGTTATCCTCCATTGGTGACTCCATTCAGCCAGTATGTAAAGAACATCGCTTTGATGAATATCCTGGCCGAAGCTCAAGGTAAGCCTCGCTATAGCTTGTTGACCGACAAGAGCATCTGGGGTATGATCTTGGGTAAGAGCGGTCAGCTGCCAGGTGAAGTGGCTCCTGAAATCAAGGAATTGGCTAAGGAGCAGGGTCTGGAATTCTTCACCGGTGATGTACAGGCACTCTATCCTGACAATATGGATGACTTCCGCAAGGAGATGAAGGAGAATGGTTGGGAGACTGGTCCTGACGATGAAGAACTGTTTGAGTTGGCTATGCACCCAGAGCAGTACCGTCCATTCAAGAGCGGTGTGGCTAAGCAGCGCTTTGAGGCGGATGTGCAGAAGGCTAAGGACGCAGCGATGGCTAAGCAGGGCTTCAACCCGGAGGATATCCTGAAGATGAAGCGTGCAAAGGCTGAGCCTATCACTGCTTCTGTAAACGGTCAGGTGCTGTGGGAGATTGATGTGGTGAACGCATCACTGGCTCCAGCCATCGGCGACAAGTTTAAGGAAGGTGATCATTTCTGCTATATTACCACCCTGTGGGGCGAGCAGGCAGAGGTGAAGGCTAACTTTACGGGTAAGATTATTGAAGTGTGCGCTCAGCAGGGTGCTACCGTCAATAAGGGTGACGTACTGGCCTACATCGAAAGAGAAGCTTGATTCTATAGAAATCCTAATAATAAGAAGCCTCAGAGCCATGTGCTTTGAGGCTTCTTTCATTATTTATGGCTTTGGGAAAGAAATAAACCCAATAAACTTCGTTTATTTGTCAAATATTCACTAAATTTGCAGACATTATCGAATACTAATCTTTAATATAATCGCATGGCAAATGTAATTAAGTTACGCAAAGGCCTGGATATTAACCTGAAAGGTAAGCCAGCCAATGAAGTGACAACGTTACCGGCATCAGACGCATATTCTCTTGTGCCCGATGATTTTACTGGTGTCACTCCAAAGGTGGTGGTGAAAGAGCAGGTGCATGTCCTGGCAGGGGAGCCCTTGTTTATCGACAAGAATCACCCCGAAGTGAAATTTGTTTCGCCAGTTAGTGGCGTAGTTACAAGCGTTGAGCGAGGTGCACGTAGAAAGGTGATGAACATCATCGTAGCTCCTGACCAGGAGCAGCAGTATGCAGATTTCGGCAAGAAAGATCTGGCTACCCTCACAGGTGAGCTGGTGAAGGCTGCTCTGCTGGAAGCTGGTCTGTTCGCATTTATGCGTCAGCGTCCGTATGATGTGATTGCTAATCCTGACGATGCGCCACGCGCTATCTTTGTGTCAGCTTTCGACAGTGCTCCTTTGGCTCCCGATTTCGAGTTGCAGCTGAAGGGCGAGGAAGCTAACTTCCAGACGGGTCTTGACGCCCTGGCTAAGATGGCTAAGGTCTATCTTGGCGTGAGTGTAAGTCAGAAGTCAGCAGCTTTGACACAGGCAAAGAATGTAACCATCACCGTATTTGACGGTCCTCATCCTGCAGGTAATGTAGGTGTGCAGATCAATCATGTGGCTCCTATCAACAAGGGCGAGGTGGTTTGGACCATTGGTGCTGAGGCTGTCATCTTTATCGGACGTCTGTTCAACGAGGGTAAAGTGGACCTGACTCGCACCGTAGCACTCACAGGCTCTGAGTTTGTGAAGCCTTGCTATGTGAAGATGTTGTTGGGCGCTAAGCTCGACAACGTGTTCAAAGGACATGTGACTACTGGCAAGAACCTGCGCTACATCAGTGGCAACGTACTTACAGGCAAGCAGGTAAACGCTGAAGGAAGTTATCTGGGCGCTTTCCATTCACAGCTGACGGTCATTCCTGAAGGCAATGACGTACACGAGATGTTTGGTTGGATCATGCCTCGCATCAACGACTTCAGTACCAGCCGCTCTTATTTCAGCTGGCTGCAAGGCAAGAAGGAATATGTGATGGACGCACGTGTCAAGGGTGGCGAACGTCACATGATCATGTCTGGTGAATACGACAGTGTATTCCCAATGGACATCTATCCTGAGTATTTGGTAAAGGCTATCATCGCTGGTGACATCGACAAGATGGAGGCGTTGGGCATCTATGAGGTGGCTCCAGAAGACTTCGCTCTCTGCGAGTTTGTATGCTCTTCTAAGGTAGAGGTACAGCGCATCGTACGTGAAGGACTTGACGCACTTCGTGCTGAAATGGCTTAAAGTTTTAACAAGTAATTAAAAACAGAAACTAAATAATGAGCGCGTTAAGAAATTATCTGGATAAGATAAAGCCGAACTTCGAAGAAGGCGGCAAATTACACGCATTTCGTTCTGTGTTCGACGGCTTCGAGACTTTCCTGTTCGTGCCCAACAATACAGCGAAATCCGGAACGCATATTCATGATGCCATCGACAGCAAACGAATCATGTCATTGGTAGTGATTGCATTGATTCCGGCCATGTTGTTCGGTATGTACAACGTGGGCTATCAGCATTTCAATGCTACTGGCGCAGAAGGAGGCTTCTGGGCTATGTTCTTCTATGGTTTCCTGGCTGTGCTGCCAAAAATCATAGTATCTTACGTGGTAGGTCTGGGCATCGAGTTCGCCGTGGCTCAGTGGAAGAACGAGGAGATTCAGGAAGGTTTCCTGGTATCTGGTATGTTGATCCCACTGATCGTACCCATCGAATGCCCATTGTGGATCCTGGCCATTGCAACGGCTTTCGCCGTGATCTTTGCGAAGGAAGTATTTGGCGGTACTGGTATGAATGTGTTCAATGTAGCACTGATTACCCGTGCTTTCCTGTTCTTCGCTTATCCTACCAAGATGTCAGGTGATGCTGTTTGGGTATCACAAGGTTCTATCTTTGGCTTGGGCGGTGATAAGTTTGTTGACGGTTATACAGGAGCTACTGCTCTTGGACAGGCTGCAACAGCTGCTTCTCCAACAGGATTCCCAGACTTCAACATGGATATGATTACAGGTTTCATCCCTGGTTCTATCGGTGAGACCAGTGTGATTGCCATCGCCATTGGCGCAGTGATTCTGCTGTGGTCGGGTGTAGCAAGCTGGAAGACCATGTGCAGCGTGTTTGTGGGTGGTGCCCTGATGGCTTGGGTATTCAATGCCATTGGTCCCGACACTGCCATCGCTAACATGCCTTGGTATGAACATCTGGTACTGGGTGGCTTCTGCTTCGGTGCCGTATTTATGGCTACCGATCCTGTAACCTCTGCTCGCACTGAATGTGGTAAGTATATTTATGGCTTCCTCATTGGTGTGATGGCGATTGTGATTCGCGTACTCAACCCAGGTTATCCTGAGGGTATGATGCTCGCCATCCTATTGATGAATATCTTCGCTCCGCTGATTGACTACTGTGTAGTACAGAGCAACATCAGCAAGCGCGAGAAACGAGTTGCTAAAGTCTAACAATTAATACCGTTTAAGAAAATGAATACCAATAGTAATAGTTATACTATCATTTATGCTGCGGTAATGGTTGTTATTGTGGCATTCCTGCTCTCTTTCGTGCACTCTGCTTTCAGCAGCCGTCAGGACGCTAATGTAGAGCTCGACACCAAGAAGCAGATTTTGTATGCACTCAACGTGCGTGAGTCAGCTGACGCTGCAGCCGACTTTGACAAATATGTGAAGGGCGACAAGCTGTTCAAGAACGGACAGCTCACCGACTATACTGGCAAGTTTGTGACCAGCTTCGAGAATGATTTCAAGAAGAACGGTCAGCTGCACATCTTCGAGGCAGAGATCGACGGTCAGAAGAAGTATGTGTTCCCTGTGTTTGGTGCAGGTCTGTGGGGCGCTATCTGGGGCTATGTAACCTTGAATGAGGATAAGGATACCGTTTATGGTGCTTATTTCTCACACGCTAGCGAAACACCTGGCTTGGGTGCAGAGATCCAAAGCTATACAGCCTTCCAGCAGCAGTTCGAGGGCAAGAAGGTGCTTGATGGCGCTGAAGTGGCATTGGAAGTGGTGAAGAGTGGTCAGGCTCAGGGTCATGCCAACAAGGTGGATGGTATCACTGGTGGTACCATGACCTCTAACGGTGTGGACGCCATGCTGAAGGATTGCCTGAACAATTACAAGGCATTTTTAACTAATAAATAAGAGGAGGAAAGAATATGTCTGCATTATTTTCAGCAAAGAATAAAGAAGTGTTCATGACTCCTCTTGGCTTGAACAACCCTGTTACCGTTCAGGTACTGGGTATCTGCTCCGCACTGGCTGTAAGTAGCAAGTTGGAGCCTGCCATTGTGATGGGTCTGGCAGTAACCGTCATCACGGCTTTTGCCAATGTGGTGATTTCACTGCTGCGTAAGACGGTGCCTAACCGCATCCGCATCATCGTTCAGTTGGTGGTGGTTGCGAGCTTGGTAACTATCGTGAGTGAGATTCTGAAGGCGTTCGCTTACGACGTGAGCGTACAGCTGTCAGTGTATGTAGGTCTGATCATTACCAACTGTATCCTGATGGGTCGTCTGGAAGCATTCGCTATGCAGAACGGTCCTTGGGAGTCGTTCCTCGACGGTGTTGGCAACGGTCTGGGTTATGCTAAGATACTGGTGATTGTAGCTGTGTTCCGTGAGATCCTCGGCTCAGGCACCCTGCTTGGTTTCAACCTGTTGAACTATGATTGGATGAAGGATATGGGTTATTTGAACAACGGTCTGATGGTAATGTCTCCGATGGCGCTGATCATCGTGGCTTGCATCATCTGGTACCAGCGTGCCCACAATAAGGAATTGCAAGAAAAGTAAAAATTGAAAGAGTATGGAACATTTCTTTAGCTTAATCGTCCGCTCTATCTTCGTGGACAATATGATATTTGCATTCTTTCTGGGTATGTGCTCTTACCTTGCCGTATCTAAGAATGTGAAGACTGCTTTGGGTTTGGGTTGCGCTGTAACCTTCGTGTTGCTGGTGACCTTGCCTGTGAACTACCTGCTTCAAACTTACGTGTTGGCAGAAGGCGCTTTGGTACCGGGTGTTGACCTGAGTTTCCTCAGTCTCATCCTTTTCATCGCTGTCATTGCTGCTATCGTACAGATTGTGGAGATGATAGTGGAGCGTTTCAGCCCATCCCTCTACAATGCACTGGGTATTTTCTTGCCGCTGATTGCTGTGAACTGCGCCATCATGGGTGCCTCTCTGTTCATGCAGCAGCGCATTGGCTTGAACCCCAGCGATCCTAAGTATATAGGAGGTGTGGTTGACGCCCTGGGTTATGCCCTGGGTTCTGGTATTGGCTGGCTGCTCGCTATTGTGGGCTTGGCTGCTATTCGTGAAAAGATGGCTTACTCTGACGTACCTGCTCCTCTCAAGGGCTTGGGCATCACGTTCATTGTGGTAGGCTTGATGGCTATGGGCTTTATGTGCTTCTCTGGTTTGAAACTCTAAAAAGGAAAGGAATATACAATGAATATGGATTTAATATTAGCGAGCATTGGGGTATTCCTTGTAGTCATCCTGCTGCTTGTCATCATCCTGCTGGTGGCCAAGTATTACTTGGTACCTTCAGGCAAGGTTAAGATTTCCATCAATGGCGGCGACAAGGTGCTGGAGGTAGATTCTGGCAGCACATTGCTCAATACATTGGTAACTAACGACGTTCACCTCCCTTCTGCCTGCGGTGGTAAGGGCTCTTGCGGACAGTGCAAGGTACAGGTGCTCGAAGGTGGCGGTGAGATCCTGCCATCAGAGACTCCTCACTTCACCCGTAAGCAGCAGCAAGACCACTGGCGTCTGGGCTGTCAGGTAAAGGTGAAGAACGACCTCTCTATCAAGATTCCTGAAAGCATCCTCGGTGTGAAGGAATACGAGTGTACCGTTGTTTCTAACAAGAACGTAGCTTCGTTCATCAAGGAGTTCATCGTACAGCTGCCTCCAGGTGAGCACATGGACTTCATCCCAGGTTCTTACGCACAGATCCAGATTCCTACCTATAATATGGACTATGACAAGGACATCGATAAGGAATCTCTGGGTGAGTACCTACCAGCATGGGAGAAGTTCGGCTTGTTTACTTTGAAGTGCAAGAACGATACGCCAACTATTCGTGCTTACTCTATGGCTAACTATCCAGCCGAGGGCGACCGCTTCATGTTGACCGTACGTATCGCTACGCCTCCATTCAAGCCAAAACCACAGGTGGGCTTCATGGACGTTAGTCCTGGTATCGCTTCTTCTTACATCTTCAGTCTGAAACCAGGCGACAAGGTGAAGATGAGTGGTCCTTACGGAGAATTCCATCCAATCTTCGACTCTAAGCGTGAGATGATTTGGGTAGGTGGTGGTGCTGGTATGGCTCCGTTGCGTGCACAGATCATGCACATGTGCAAGACGTTGAAGACGAAGGATCGTGAGATGCACTACTTCTATGGCGCACGTGCGTTGAACGAGGTGTTCTATCTGGACGACTTCCTCGGACTGGAGAAGGAGTTCCCGAACTTCCACTTCCACTTGGCACTCGACCGTCCGGACCCTGCTGCCGATGCAGCTGGTGTGAAATATACCGCTGGCTTCGTTCATCAGGTGATGTACAACGACTACCTGAAGGATCACGAGGCTCCAGAGGATATCGAGTACTACATGTGCGGTCCTGGACCAATGTCAAAGGCTGTAGAAGGCCTGCTCTACGATCTGGGCGTTCCTTCACAGAACTTGATGTTCGATAACTTCGCATAAGAAAACAAATCCCCCGCACTGCTGAGCGGGGGATTGTTTTTTTATTTCTCTAGCCACCAGTCAATGAGCTTACGGGCGATACTCATCTTCTGCGGAATGTGAGGGAGGTTGTTGCGATTGTAGAAGGCACCTGCCGTCAGTTCGTCTTCCTGCAGCTTGATGTTGCCGCTTTCGTATTCAGCTGTGAAACCCACCATCAATCCGCTGGGGTAGGGCCATGTCTGACTGCCAAAGTATCGGAGGTTCTTAATGGTGAGTCCTGTTTCCTCCATCACCTCACGACGCACACACTGCTCCAGACTCTCGCCAGCCTCCAGGAAGCCAGCCACCAGTCCGTAGTAGTCGCGTTTGAACGCACGGTTATGCACCAGCAATATCTCGTCACCACGCTGAATCAGCACAATGATGGCAGTAGCGATAGGAGGATATATTTCCAATCCACACTTCGGACATTTCTTCATGATGGGCGTTTCCTGTACGGTAGGCACCCCACAAGTGGGGCAGAAGCGACTGTGCTTGTCCCAATAAAGAATCTGTGAGGCTTTACCTCCGCAGAGATAGTCTTCCAAAGGAATGTAGTTGAAGGAATCACGTAAGCCAATCCATTGATAATTGACCGTTGACTGCGTCCTATTCTGTTGCGACTCGGCCAAATCGATGCAAGCATCTTTGGCGCTCGCTGCTCCAGAAAGTGACGCTTCATCCAGCTCATAAGTCTTCACCTTCACGCCATCGTCCATCGTCACCTCATGCACCTGGTGACCAGCGGGCACAGGCACTGGAGGATTGTCGCCTTCAGGTACCTGCAAAGCATCGCCTTGCTGCTGTAACAGCAGCTGACCATTATAGAATACAAACCATTTCATCTGGTGATCTTACGTTTGTTCAGAGCAGCCCAGTAACGCTGTGCGTTGTTCAGGTGCTCACGATAGGTGGCAGCAAAGTTGTGCGTACCAGAGAAGTCTTCCTTGGCACACATGTACAGATAATTATGATGCGCATAGTTCAGTACGGCATCCAAACCCACCACAGAGGGGATGCGTATCGGACCAGGAGGCAGTCCCTTGTGCAGGTAAGTGTTATATGGCGACTCCACGTTCAGATCAGAGTTCAGGATACGGCGAATGCCAAACTCCTGCAACGCAAACTTAATAGTAGGGTCGGCTTGCAAAGGCATGCCTATGCGCAAGCGGTTATAATACAAACCGGCTACCGATGGCTTTTCAGGGTTGTTGTTGGTCTCCTCCTCCACAATCGAGGCAAGGGTAGACACCTCGTTCTCTGTCAGTCCCATCTCTTTGGCCTTAGCCTGACGACTGCTGTTCCAGAACCGTTTATGTTCCGTCTGCATGCGCTCGAAAAACTCATCCACCGAGATATCCCAGTACATCTCGTAGGTCTCAGGAATAATCAACGCAGGCATTGTCTCTTTGGTATAACCCATCTTCGCTTGAAAAGCCGAGTCATACATCAAGGTGGCAATCTCCACAGAGTCAATCATCAGCTGACGACCCACCTGTCCGGCCAACCTTCTCATGGTACGGGCACTGTTGATGGTAACGTTCAAAGGCGTCTGATAGCCTCGCCAGATGCGGCTGAACACATGATACACACTCTCGCCGTTGCGAATCTCATATCGCCCAGTGCTGATGCTCTCAGGATAGTGACGGTATTCGCTCATCCACTTGAAACCATGAAAATCCTTCACGTTGCCCACCTCCTGCACCTTCACATACACCGAGTCGGCCGTATCGTCACGATCAATATAGACATAGGCAGTTTGCTGGGGGAAGAATTGTGGTGCCATGAAGAAATAATAGAAAGCACCTCCGATGGCACAAGCCACCAGTACTAAGGCGAGAAAAATGCCAATCAGAATGTGTATGGTGCGTTTCTTCATGCAAGTTTTGAGCCACTTGCCAGACTTGAACTGGCGACCTACGCGTTACGAATGCGTTGCTCTACCGACTGAGCTAAAGTGGCGATGCAGCAGCTTTTGTTGCTTTTGCGACTGCAAAGGTAGTGCTTTATTTGGAAACAACAAAAACTCTGCCGTATTTTTGTTTCTTATTTCACGATGCTGTTAATCTTATCCTGATAATACTTCTTGAAATCGCTCCACTTGTAATAAGGGTACATGCTGGTAGGCACAGGCAGCTTTGCCTCATCGCCATTCAGCAGACACTTCACCAGAATGTCATCGCTGCCCTTCTTGCCACGATAGAACACCAACTGAATGTTCGAAGCCTTGCAAGTCTCCCAGTTCTGGTAGATGTTCTTCACCTCGTAGGGATCCTCAGGGTCAAGGTCGGCCCCGTTGATGCCCATCAGTACAGTCAGCGGACCAATGCAAGTATCATGTCCGAAGCGCAAGTCAGATATGCGGTCGCTGGTGCCGTTCACCACCGCATCCGCCTTGTTCAGGATGTCCTCCAGTATAGGAATCATGTTATACTGACCTGCGAATACCCACGAGTAAGAGCCCAGGTTCGAAGCCTCCCAACGATCCACAATCTCTTGGTCAGTCACGATGTTGCCCATCATGCCCTCGTGGAAGATGCTGGGCAGTGTGGTATAAAGCCCGATGAGGCTGTTGCCCAATGTCTCAGGTTTGCCAGGCAAGCCCTCAGTGCTGGTAAATACCCTTTCCACCACCTTGCTGCTCAGGCTGTTGTCGCTTTGGAACTTATCACGATTGCTTTCATAACGAGGCCTGTTAGGTCTTGGGAAGTTATGCTTCACAGGGTTCTGACTGTCAGTAGGCACCACCCCGTCGAGGGTAAAGCGCGACGACTGCTCACGAATCTCTATTTTTGGGTTACACTGCACCAGTTCCTGGCAGAAAGCAGCCATACTGATGACACAGCGACCCGACAGAGACGAGATAGCCAGCACATTGCCCCCTTTCTTGAACACTTCAGGGAAGCTGTTATACATGGTACGAGCAATAAACTGATGCTGGTCCCAACCCAATTGGGTAAGTTCGCTAACACCCGTCATCAGTTCCTGCTTGGCCACCATAAACTTGTTGTAGAAGTTTTCACCCTCTTGGGTTAGCAATCGCTTGTCGTGTGCGGTGGTAAGCAGCGTGTCCAGGTCCTTGTATAGCTGGTCGCTCCAGTAATAGCGTGAGCCATGACGAGCGTAGTGACTGATGTAAAATGGTTTGTACCCTTTGGGCGTTTTGGTCAGCTTACTCACCTTCATCTCATAAGGGTAGTCATTGCCATACGCCTTTTTCGGATCAGCCTTGAGCTTGTCAAATGCAGCATTGCTTTGTGCCCAGGTCATCATGGTGATAAACACCAAAAGTAAGGTTGAAACAAATCTTTTCATGGTAAATACAATTATCAATAATTGCCGTAAAGGTAAGAAGAATATTTTAATAATGATTGTTTGGAAAAAGGAAAAAGTTGTACCTTTGCGAAAATGAGTTACTGGCATGTTCTGATATGAATACAGCAAAGGAGATAATACGATATATGGAATCATTGCGGAACGATAAGCAACGAGAGGTGCTGATGGGCTTCTTCAAGACTGGAGAGGGGGAGTATGGCGAGGGCGATGAGTTCTTGGGATTGAAAGTGCCACAGACCAGGGAGGTGGTGAAGGGGGTATGGAAAGATTACCCACTGAACGAGGTGCCTGAACTGCTGATGAACAAATGGCATGAGGTGAGGCTCTGCGGACTGCTGATACTGGTGGCGAAATTTGAGAAACTGGCTACCAAACGACTGGAAAATGTGGCGGAGGCCATCAGGGGACGCGATGAGATAGTGACAATGTATCTGCAATATGCCGAACGGGCAAATAACTGGGACTTGGTGGACTTGTCGGCGCCTAAGATACTGGGCTCTTGGCTGCTGTTGCCCTCTTACTTGGGGGACAAAAACTATAAACTGAAAGTGCTTGACGGGCTGGCGCTTAGCAATAACCTGTGGCGACAACGCATGAGTATGGTGTGTACCTGGCAAACATCACAGGCGGGCGACCCGTCGTGGTGCCTGCGCTATGCCGAGATGCACCTGCAACATCCACACGACCTGATGCACAAGGCGGTGGGATGGATGCTGCGTGAGATGGGAAAACGGGTGAGCATGGAGCTGCTGCGTGCGTTCCTCCGACAGCATGTGCACGAGATGCCACGCACTACACTCCGCTACGCCATCGAGAAGATGGACGAAGCAGAGCGCAGGGAATGGATGAAAGGCTGAAAGCTGTTATTTCGCCAAGATCTGGTCGGCATGCTCCTTGGTATTCACCTGCTTGCCGGCATAGATCTGCTCAATAATGCCTTCTTCGTTGATAATAAAGGTGGTGCGGATGGTGCCTACCGTCTTCTTGCCACACATGACTTTCTCGCCCCAGGCGCCCATGGCTTCCAAGAGGGTGTGGTCAACATCAGCTATCAGTGGGAAAGGCAGTTCGTATTTCTCCTTGAACTTTACATGTGAGGCAGCTGAGTCTTTGCTTACGCCTACTACCTCGTAGCCCGCTCCTTGCAGGTCGCTGTAACGATCGCGCAGGCTGCATGCCTCTGCTGTGCAACCACTGGTGTTGTCTTTGGGATAGAAATAAAGCACCAGTTTGCGTCCACGATAATCACTCAGACGGATATCTCGTCCCTGTTCGTCTTTGCCCAGTATCTCGGGGGCTTTGTCTCCAATGTTCATAACCAATGTTTTTAGTTGTTGTTGCTGCAAAGATAATAATTATCCTATCATCAGCGCAGAGATTGTTGCGTTTTTCGTATCTTTGATGCCATGATATCGTATCTGAACATAGAGAACATACAACGTAGCACTGATGAGGTGGAGTATCATCCTTTGCAACCATTCTTGCCCGAAAATGGCAAGGTGTTGTTTCTGGGTAGCTTCCCTCCTCAGCGAAAGCGGTGGTGTATGGATTTTTTCTACCCTAACTATATCAACGACCACTGGAGAATTGAGGGGGCGGTGTTCTTTGGCAACCGTCATCACTTTGTGGATGAAGCTGCCAAGCGGTTCAAGATAGAAGAGATTGTGGCGTTTTGCCAGGAAAAGGGCATCGCTTTCTTCGATACTGCTACGGCTGTGAGGCGATTGAAGGACAATGCTTCTGACAAGTTTCTGGAGGTGGTGGAGCCTACTGATATACAACAACTGATGGATGCCCTGCCTCATTTGCGGGCTATTGTTACTACGGGCGAGAAAGCTACAGCAACCATCTGTGATACGCTTCACATTGCTGAAGCGCCTAAGGTAAATGGCTTTGTGGCCATACCTGACGTTAGCAACTGTGATGGTATGCAGATAGTGCTCTATCGTCTTCCATCGTCATCAAGGGCTTACCCGCTGGCCTTTGACAAAAAGGTGGAGGCTTATAAGGCGATGTTTGACCGCTTTATGCTGTAAGAGAATATTACTAAAAGAGAATAGATATGGACTATCTACCCAATGACCCGATGATGCTGGTTTCCAGCGTGAACATGCTGCTGAGAGACGGCGAGTTTGACGACTTGGAGGGCTTGTGCGCTTACTTTGACAAGGACATGGAGGAGCTGAAGGCTGTTTTGTTGGAAAACGGCTTTGTGTATAACGAGGAACAAAAGCAGTTCAGTCCTGTATAAAACAAAAAGGATAGCCTTGTGAGCTATCCTTTAGGCGGTGCGTACGAGACTCGAACTCGTGACCCCGTGCGTGACAGGCACGTATTCTAACCAACTGAACTAACGCACCAATTTGGTTTTGCGGTTGCAAAGGTATGTATTATATTTGGATTGTGCAAATAATTTTGCTATTTTTGTTGCCGATTTTTTTTACTAACAGAATTAGAGAATAATGAAAGCAGTCATCATAGACTATAATGCTGGCAATATACGTTCGGTAGAGAATGCCTTGAAAAGGCTGGGCGTGGCATCTGTCATTACGGCCGATGAGCAACTGATACGTAATGCTGACAAGGTGATTTTCCCTGGAGTGGGGGAGGCTGCTACCACCATGAGTTTCTTGAAGGAACGTGGTCTTGACCTGCTGATCAAGAGTCTTAAGCAACCAGTGTTGGGCATTTGTCTGGGCATGCAACTGATGTGCCGCTATTCTGAAGAAGGTGATACCCAGTGCTTAGGCATCTTTGACACCGAGGTGAAACGCTTTATCAACCAACGTCATGAGGATAAAGTGCCACACATGGGTTGGAATACCTTATATAATATGAAGGGCAAGCTGCTGAAAGGACTGCCTGCTGACCCTTACGTGTATTTCGTGCACAGCTACTATGTGCCTGTGGGCGACTATACGGCGGCAACCACCGACTATATACAGCCTTTCAGTGCTGTTATGCAGAAAGACAACTTCTATGCTACCCAGTTCCATCCTGAAAAGAGTGGCTCGATAGGCGAACAGATTCTTAAAAACTTCTTGTTTGAGATATGATTGAACTGATACCCGCTATAGATATCATCGACGGCAAGTGCGTGAGGCTCTCGCAAGGCGACTATGACAAGGTGAAGGAATACAGTGCTTCGCCTGCTGATGTGGCCAAGGAGATGGAGGATCATGGTATTACCCGTCTGCATGTGGTGGATTTGGATGGAGCTAAATCAAAGCATGTGGTGAACTGGCGCACGCTGGAGCAGATTGCCAATGCTACGCGTCTGGTGATAGATTTCGGTGGTGGGGTGAAGACTGATGATGACCTGCGTATTGTGTTTGATTGTGGGGCGCAGATGGTGACGGGTGGCAGCATTGCCGTAAAAGAGCCTGAGACATTTCAGCGTTGGTTGCTGAAATATGGTGCTGAGAAGATAATTTTGGGCGCCGATGTGAAAGAAGGAAAGGTGGCCGTAAGTGGCTGGCTGGAAGACAGCGACAACGAACTGATGGCATTCCTGCAGCATTATACGCAGCAAGGTGTGCAGAAGGTGATTTGCACAGAAATCAGCAGGGATGGTATGTTGCAAGGACCTGCCATCTCTTTATACAAGGATATTTTGGCTCAGTATCCTGACCTTCACCTTATTGCCAGTGGGGGCGTGAGCAGCATGGAGGATATTGAGGCGCTGGCTGACGCAAACGTGTCTGGCGTGATATTTGGCAAGGCGCTTTATGAGGGCCGCATTACATTTACAGATATTGAGAATTTTATAATTTAAATTGTCAATTGTCAATTATCAATTACAAAGTATGTTAGCAAAACGAATCATACCTTGTCTGGATATCAAGGACGGACAGACGGTGAAGGGTACCAACTTTGTGAACCTTCGTCAGGCTGGCGACCCTGTGGAACTGGCACGTGCTTATAGTGAGCAGGGTGCCGACGAACTGGTGTTTCTGGATATCACCGCCAGTTTTGAAGGGCGCAAGACTTTTACCGAACTGGTGAGACGCATTGCCGAGAACATCAGTATTCCTTTCACGGTGGGTGGGGGCATACATGAGTTGAGTGACGTGGACAGACTGCTGGGTGCTGGTGCTGATAAGATTTCCATCAATTCGGCGGCGATCAAGCATCCTGAACTGATAGACCAAATAGCCCGCAACTTCGGATCGCAGGTGTGTGTGTTGGCCATTGATGCCAAACAGACGGAAAAGGGCTGGTGGTGCTATTTGAATGGTGGCAGGGTAGAGACTGACAAAGAGTTGTTCAGCTGGGCAAAGGAAGGTGAACAGCGTGGTGCAGGGGAGATTCTCTTTACCAGCATGAACCATGACGGTGTGCGTACGGGCTATGCCAACGAGGCATTGGCGAAACTCAGCGATGACTTGTCCATACCGGTCATTGCATCGGGTGGAGCTGGTAAGATGGAGCATTTTCATGATGTTTTTACCATAGGAAAAGCAGATGCTGCACTCGCAGCTGGCGTTTTTCACTTCGGAGATATACGAATTTCCGAATTAAAGTCGTATCTTTGCAACGAGAATATCACAATTAGAAGGTAAAAGATGTTAGATTTTAACAAAATGAACGGGCTGGTGCCTGCTATCATACAGGATGCCGAAACAGCTAAGGTGCTGATGCTCGGATATATGAACCAGGAAGCGTATGACAAGACTGTTGCAACAGGTCTTGTTACTTTCTATAGCCGCACACGACAGCGTTTGTGGACCAAAGGAGAAGAGAGTGGTAACTTTTTGGATGTGGTGTCTATCAAGGAGGACTGCGATCATGATACCTTGTTGATACAGGTGCATCCAAGAGGACCTGTGTGTCATACGGGTACAGATACCTGTTGGGGTGAAGAGAATAAGGAACCTGTGATGTTCTTGAAAGAGTTGCAGCGTTTCATCCAGCAACGTCATGAGGAAATGCCAGAAGGTTCCTATACTACTAGTCTGTTCCAGAGTGGCATCAACAAGATGGCGCAGAAGGTGGGCGAGGAGGCCGTTGAGACCATCATCGAGGCTGCTAACGGTACCAATGACCGTTTGATATATGAAGGCTCTGACTTGTTGTATCACCTCATTGTGATGCTGACTGCCAAGGGTTTGAGTATAGAGGATTTGGCGCGTGAGTTGGAAGAGCGTCATAAACCTAATTGGAAGAAACATTGATGGGTGAAGTATTGATAAAATACAAGGGCGTCAGGGTTAGTCAGGACTATGAGACTGTACTGCGTGGAGTGGACCTGGAATTATGCAGGGGCTCCTTCGTCTATCTGATTGGTAAGGTGGGTGCAGGTAAGTCGAGTTTGCTGAAGACCATGTATGGTGAGTTGGATATTACTGATGGCGAAGCTGAGGTGCTGGGCTTTAACATGCGTAAGCTGAAACAGAAGCATGTTCCTAAGCTGAGACGCAGGTTGGGTATTGTGTTCCAGGATTTCCAACTGCTTACCGATCGCTCTGTATATGACAACCTCAAATTTGTGTTGCGTGCAACAGGCTGGCACGACAAGAAGGAGATTGACAACCGCATCAAATCGGTGCTGAACCTGGTGGGGATGGAAGATAAGGAAGACAAGTTGCCCAACGAGCTGTCAGGTGGCGAGCAGCAGCGTGTGGTGATAGCTCGTGCTGTGCTCAATTCGCCTGACATTATCATGGCCGATGAACCTACGGGTAACCTGGATAGTGAAACGGGACGAGCCATTACTAAATTGTTGCACGACTTGAGCGACACTGGTTCGCTGGTGATTATGACTACCCACAACCTGCAACTGCTTCGTGAGTTCCCGGGTGAGGTGTATCGTTGTGAGGATCAGAAATTGGTAAAAGAAGAATAAAAGAACAATTAATAGCGTTAGAAAATGAAAGTATTAAAGTTTGGAGGTACTTCAGTAGGCACAGCTCAGCGCATGAAGGATGTGGCTAAGCTGATCTCTGACGGTGAATGTAAGATTGTGGTTTTGTCGGCCATGTCGGGTACTACCAACACATTGGTGGAAATCTCGGATTATCTGTATAAGAAGAATCCTGATGGCGCCAATGAAGTGATTAACAAACTGGAAAGTAAATACGAGCGTCATATCGACGAACTCTATACGTTACCAGAGTTCAAGCAAAAGGGTATGGAAGTCATCAAGTCGCACTTTGATGAGATTCGCTCTTATACCAAAGACCTCTTCACTTTGTATGAAGAAAGGTTGATTCTTTCTCATGGCGAACTGATTTCTACCGCCATGATGAATCTTTATTTGCAGGAACAAGGTGTGAAGTCGGTGCTGCTGAATGC
>CAMJNN010000011.1 GCA_946407325.1 uncultured Prevotellaceae bacterium
ATGATTTATGAGACTTGGCAAGACAGTGCTGTGTTCAGAAAACATGTGGCATCGGCGCACGTCACTTCTATATTACCACAACTTCAGGCTTTATGTAAGGTGGATGGCAAGGAATTTGCTATTAAAGATTTAGAAGACATTGACCATGAAAAGCCTTTCCGTTTTAACGTCTTGATGACTTGTGATAAGCGTGAAAAATATATCAGCATTGTTAAAGATGTCATCGACGAAACACTTAAGAAAGATACTGGTGTCATTGAATATGATGTCTACAACAGTCTTACCCAACCCAATAAACTTCTCTTGTTGGAAATCTGGGAAAACAGAATGGCGCTTATTGGCCATCTCAACTCTACTCATTTCACTAAATCCCGCAGAAAGACACAAGGTTTAATCGTTGGCAAGCAGTATTTGTCTCGTATGCAGGAAAGATAATCCTTACCCTTTTTTATTATTCTTATAAGTGCAAGATAGCTATTAGTTGTCTTCTCCTTTGTCATTTTATCATGAAAATAAATTATATTTATTTTGTATTTACATTGACAAACATTAATTTTGCACCCGTTTTTATAAGATTCTTTAATTAATAAGGTAAAATGAAAAAGTTATTTTTGATGATGGCAGTTGTTATGACTGCTATGTTGGCTGCTTGTGGTGGCAGCAATAAGGCAAAGGAAGAAGCTGCTCCTGAAGAGGCTGCAGTTGTTGAAGATCTGGACTTCATTCGCATGAACTGCATGCTGACAGTAAGTGCCGAGAACAAGGCTAAGGCCATTGAACTGGCAAAGGAACTGGTGGCTGCATCACAGAACGATGAGGGTGTGATTGAATATGACGTGCTGGAGAGCGTGAGCCGTCCTGACAAACTGTTTATCTTTGAGACCTGGACAGATCAGGCATCACTCGACAAGCACATGGCTTCTAAGCACTTCACTACTTTGGTGCCTCAGATTCAGGAACTGGGTAACTTGGAAATCAAGCAGATTAACCAGCCTAAGGAAGTGAATCTTGACACTACGAAGCCTTTCCGCTTCAACATCATGATGACCACTAACCAACGTGATGCATATATCGAAGTGGTGAAGAGCGTTATCGAGGGTACTCGCAAGAATGATGTGGGTAACATCGACTACGACTACTTCAACTCTCTGACTCGTCCTGACAAGACCATGTTGCTCGAAATCTGGGAGAGCCAGGAAGGTCTTGATGCCCACATGAAGGCTCCTCATTTCACTGAGGCAAGACCTAAGACTGAGGGTATGGTGCAGAGCACTGAGTTTACCCGCATGCAGGAATAATACTACATGATTTCGGTAGATAACCTGAAGGTGGAATTCAACGCCACGCCCTTGTTTGAGGACGTGGGGTTTGTCATTAATCGCAAAGACCGCATCGCCTTGGTGGGAAAGAACGGAGCCGGCAAATCGACACTTCTGAAGATTTTGGCTGGCTTGCAGAGTCCCACCGAAGGACATGTGTCTGTTCCTCGCGACTGCACGATAGGTTATCTGCCACAAGTGATGGTGCTCAGCGATGAGCACACGGTATTGGAGGAAACCGAGAAAGCTTTCGACGACATAAAACAGATGCAGGCACGGCTGGAGGAGATGAACCTCCGACTGGCTGAACGCACTGATTATGAGAGCGAAGAATACCTGCAACTGATAGAGGAATATACCCACTTGAACGAACGCTATACGATGATGGGTGGCACTAACTACCAAGCAGAGATAGAGCGTACGTTGCAAGGACTGGGTTTTGAGCGCTCCGACTTCGATAGACCTACGAGGGAGTTCTCAGGAGGCTGGCGCATGCGCATCGAGTTGGCTAAGCTGTTGCTCAGACATCCTGATGTGTTGCTGCTCGACGAGCCTACCAATCACCTGGATATTGAGAGTATTGAGTGGCTGGAAAACTTTTTGGCCACCAAGGCCAATGCCGTGATGCTGGTAAGTCACGACCGTGCGTTTCTGAACAATGTCACCACTCGTACCATCGAGATTTCCTGTGGTCATATCTATGATTACAAGGTGAAGTATGACGAGTTTGTGACCTTGCGCCAAGAACGCAGAGAACAGCAGTTGCGTGCCTACCAGAACCAGCAGAAGATGATCCAGGATACCACCGACTTTATCGAGCGTTTCCGTTATAAAGCTACGAAGGCCGTTCAGGTGCAGAGTCGCATCAAGATGCTGGAAAAGGTGGTGCCTATTGAGGTGGATGAGGTGGATAACTCTACCCTGAGATTGAAGTTTGTGTGCTCCGACCGTAGTGGCAGCTATCCGGTCATCTGCGATGAGGTGGGCAAACGATTTGGCAACCATCAGGTGTTTGACCATGTGAACCTTACCATCAATCGTGGCGACAAGGTGGCGTTCGTGGGTAGGAACGGCGAGGGCAAGACTACCTTGGTGCGTTGCATCATGCAACAAATCAATGACTATACGGGCAAGCTGACGCTAGGTCACAACATCAAGATTGGCTACTTCGCCCAGAACCAGGCACAACTGCTGGACGAGAACCTCACGGTGTTCGAAACCATCGACAATGTGGCTACAGGCGAGTGGCGACTGAAAATTCGCGACATCCTGGGTGCCTTTATGTTTGGTGGCGAAGATATCGACAAGAAGGTAAAGGTGTTGAGCGGTGGCGAGCGTACGCGCTTGGCCATGATTAAGTTGCTGCTACAGCCCGTGAACTTCCTGATACTCGATGAGCCGACCAACCACCTTGATATGCGTTCGAAAGACGTACTGAAGGAGGCCATCAGTCAGTTTGAGGGAACGGTAATTGTGGTGAGTCACGACCGTGATTTCTTGGATGGCTTGGTGCAGAAGGTATATGAGTTTGGGGGCGGCAAGGTGAAGGAACATCTGGGAGGCATCTACGACTTCCTGCGTGAGAAGCACGAGCAGATGATGCGCCAAGGTTTAGCCGCCAATGTGGGTGAGCGAGGCCTTGATGCCCTGTTTGCTGTAAAATCAGAAAGTGCTGAGAGTAAGAAGCAACCCAAAGCCGGAGCACTGAGTTATGCCGAACAGAAGGAATTCAACAAGAAATTGAAGAAAGCCGAGCGTATGGTGGAGGAGTGTGAGCGAACCATCAGTGAAACGGAATCGGCTATCTCAATATTGGAAACTCAGATGGCGACCCCTGAAGGGGTAGCTGATGTGAGTCTCTATGAACGTCATCAGAAACTTAAACAAGCCTTAGATAGGGCCATGGAAGAGTGGGAGGTGGCCTCAGAAGAATTGGAGAAACTGACAAATAATGTTTAAACTAACATAATATGAAGAAATTTATGACAATCGCTGCATGCTGCTTAGTAGCAGCAAGTTGCAATCAGCAACCAGAACAGACCTCTGGTTTGCATTTGGAGTACATGGACACTACCGTTCAGCCAGGTACTGACTTCTATCAGTATGCTACTGGCGGTTGGCAGAAGTTGAACCCTCTGCCAGCAGAGTATTCACGTTATGGTTCTTTCGACCAGTTGGCCGAGACGAACCAGAAGCGTATCAACGAGTTGGTGGAGAACCTGGCTGCCCAAGAGAACGAGGCAGGAACAGTGGCTCAGAAAATAGGTGATCTTTATAACATGGCGATGGATAGTGCCAAGCGTAATGCCGATGGCTATGAGCCTGTAAAGGCTGATTTGGCTGAGGTAGCTGCTATCAAGAATGTGCATGATGTATATGCTCTTCTTCCTAAGATGGCTATGAACGGCGTTAGTGCTTATTTTGGCGTGTATGTTGGTGCTGATGAGAAGAACAGTATGGAGAATGCTATCCAGATGAGTCAGAGTGGCTTGTCAATGGGTTTGCGTGACTACTACCTGGAAGAGGATGAGGCTATCGTGAAGATTCGTGAGGCTTTCAAGGAGCATTTGGTAAAGATGTTCAAGCTCTTTGGCTATAGCGATGCTGATGCTCAGAAGGGTCGTGATGTAGTGATGGAGGTGGAGACTCGTTTGGCAAAGGCTTTCCGCAGCAATGTGGAACTGCGTGACCCTGAGGCTAACTACAACAAGATGAGCCTGGATCAGTTGAAGAACGACTATCCTTCATTTGAGTGGGATACCTATCTGAATGGTATGGGTCTGAAGGACGTGAAGGAGATTATCGTTGGTCAGCCGAATTCTTTGAAAGAGAGTGCCGATGTGATTGCTACCTTGCCTATCGACAAGCAGCGTATCTACCTGCAGTGGAAGGTGATTGACGCTTCAGCAGACGCGCTGAGCGATGAGATTGGTGAGCAGAACTTCGACTTCTTCAGCCGTACCATGCGTGGCGTTCAGGAGCAGCAGCCTCGTTGGAAGCGTGCCGTGAGTGTAGTGGGTAGCGTACTGGGTGAGGCCGTTGGTCAGATGTATGTGGAGAAGTATTTCCCTGCTGAGGCAAAGGCTCGTATGATAGAGTTGGTAGGCAACCTGCAGAAGGCTCTGGGCGAGCGCATCGATGGTCTGGATTGGATGAGCGATGAAACGAAAGCCAAGGCACAGGAGAAGCTCTCTACTTTCACCGTTAAGATTGGTTATCCTGACAAGTGGAAGGATTATTCAACCCTCGATATTAAGAATGATTCTTACTATGAGAACATGAAGCGTGCTACCCAGTGGATGTATGCTGACATGATGTCTCGCTATGGAAAGCCAGTAGATCGTACAGAGTGGTTTATGACTCCTCAGACCGTGAATGCATACTACAATCCTACATCAAACGAGATTTGCTTCCCAGCTGGTATCCTGCAGTATCCGTTCTTCGACATGAACGCTGACGATGCTTTCAACTATGGTGCTATCGGTGTGGTGATTGGTCATGAGATGACTCACGGATTCGACGATCAGGGTCGCCAGTACGACAAGGATGGTAACCTGAAAGACTGGTGGGAAGCAGCTGATGCTGAAAAGTTCAATGAGCGTGCTAAGGTAATCATCGACTTCTACGACAACGTAGAGGTACTTCCTGGCTTGCATGCCAATGGTGCTTTGACTCAAGGTGAGAATATTGCTGACCATGGTGGTTTGAAGATTGCTTATCAGGCATTCAAGAACGCAACGAAGGACAACCCTCTGCCTGTAAAGGATGGTTTCACTCCAGAGCAGCGTTTCTATATTGCTTTTGCCACCGTTTGGGGACAGAACATTACTGAGGCTGAGATTCGTAACCGTACCAAGAGTGATGTTCACTCATTGGGCAAGTGGCGTGTTGACGGTACAATGCCACAGCTGGATACTTGGTATGAGGCTTTCAATATTACCGAGAATGATCCTATGTACATTGCTCCTGAGAAGCGTGTAAATGTATGGTAAAAACGCGTGTTAACGTTTGGTAAAACATGTGGTAAATCATATAATGATTTATTTTGGAGTGCCTCCCTTTCGTTGGGGAGGCATTTTTTTTTATACTATTTATGGCTTAAACATACAGATGTCTCAATATTTATTCGTAAATTTGTACCCTAATATCATCTTGAAATTAATAACTAAAAAAATATTGCGACTATGGCAGACGCTAAGAGAATTAAGACAGCTTTGATATCTGTCTATCACAAAGAAGGTTTGGACGAGATCATCACGAAGCTGCATGAAGAAGGAGTACAGTTCCTGTCAACAGGAGGTACACGACAGTTCATCGAGAGTTTAGGCTTTGAATGTCAGGCAGTGGAAGACCTTACTTCTTATCCAAGTATTCTTGGAGGTAGGGTAAAGACATTGCATCCTAAAGTGTTTGGGGGTATCCTGGGACGCCGTGATGTTGAGCAGGACATCGAACAGATGGATAAGTATGAGATTCCAGAGATTGATTTGGTGATTGTTGACCTCTATCCATTTGAGGCCACAGTGGCTAGTGGCGCAGAGCCTCAGCAGATTATTGAGAAGATTGACATAGGTGGCATCAGTCTTATCAGGGCTGCCGCTAAGAACTTTAAGGACGTAGTGATTGTAGCCAGTCAGGCACAGTATGCTACACTGAAAGACATCCTCATGGAGAATGGTGCTCAGACAACGTTGGAAGAGCGTCGTCTGCTGGCAAGAGATGCTTTTGGCGTAAGCAGTCATTACGACAGTGCTATCTTCAACTGGTTTGATGGAGGTGAGGGTTCTGCATTCCGGGAAACCCAAGATACACGCAAGGTACTGCGTTATGGTGAGAACCCACATCAGAAAGGCTATTTCTATGGGAACCTCGATGACATGTTTGATCAAATACATGGTAAGGAAATCAGCTATAACAACCTGCAGGATATCCATGCGGCCGTTGAGCTGATAGATGAGTTTAAGGACCAGACGGCATTTGCCATCCTGAAGCATAACAATGCTTGCGGCTTGGCAGTGCGCGACACAGTGTCTGAGGCTTGGAAGGATGCTTTGGCATGCGACCCTGTATCGGCCTTTGGTGGTGTGTTGATTACCAATGCTGTGGTGGATAAAGCTGCCGCTGAAGAGATAGACAAGATCTTCTTCGAAGTGATTATCGCCCCTGACTATGATGTAGATGCGTTAGAGGTGTTGGGCCACAAGAAGAACCGCATTATATTGGTGCGTAAGCCTCTGGAGTTGCCAACTAACCAGTTCCGCTCTATGCTGAATGGTGTGTTGGTGCAGGAACGTGATTTGAAGAACGAAACAGCAGATGACTGTCATTTCGTAACAGACAAGACGGCTACTACTGAAGAAATAAATGATATGTTATTTGCCAACAAGGTGGTAAAGCAGAGCAAGAGCAATGCCATTGTGTTAGCAAAGAATGGTCAGTTGTTGGCAAGTGGTGTAGGACAGACCAGTCGCGTGGATGCATTGAAACAGGCCATTGAGAAAGCCAAGAGCTTTGGCTTTGATTTGCAAGGTGCTGTGATGGCCAGTGATGCATTCTTCCCATTTAGCGATTGTGTGACCTTGGCTGCTGATGAGGGTGTTACGGCTATCATCCAGCCTGGTGGCAGTATTCGTGACCAGGAGAGCGTGGATGTGTGCAATCAGCGTGGCATAGCGATGGCAATGACAGGTTTCAGACACTTTAAACATTAAAAAAATGGGATTGTTTTCTTTTACACAAGAAATAGCGGTCGATCTGGGTACCGCGAATACGATTATATCTACTGAAGGTAAAATCGTAGTAGATGAACCTTCTGTGGTGGCACTGGATGGCAATACAGGAAAGATGATTGCTGTCGGCGAGAAGGCCAAGATGATGTATGAGAAGTCAAATGCAAGCATAAAAACCATACGTCCTTTGAAAGATGGCGTGATTGCAGACTTCAACGCTTGCGAACAGATGATTCGTGGTCTGATTAAGATGTGTCCCAGAAAGCGTAAGCTGTTTTCACCTTCTTTGAGAATGGTGATAGGTGTTCCAAGTGGTTCTACCGAGGTGGAGTTACGTGCTGTGCGCGACTCTGCTGAGCATGCTGGTGGCAGAGATGTCTATCTGGTGTTTGAACCTATGGCAGCAGCAATAGGTATTGGTATTGATGTAACCCAGCCCGAAGGCAATATGGTGGTGGATATTGGTGGTGGTACTACAGAGATTGCCGTGATTTCTTTGGGTGGCATCGTTAGCAATAACTCCATCAAGATGGCAGGTGATGACCTGACAGCCGACATTCAGGAGTATATGGCCCGTCAGCATAATGTGAAGGTTTCTGAACGTATGGCTGAACGCATAAAAATTAATGTGGGTGCTGCCATGACTGACCTGGGTGAAGATGCACCTGATGATTATGTAGTTCATGGTCCTAACCGTATTACTGCTTTGCCTATGGAGGTGCCTGTATGCTATCAGGAAGTTGCTCATTGCTTGGATAAGACTGTGACAAAGATAGAGACTGCTATTTTAACAGCTTTGGAAAATACTCCTCCCGAACTATATGCTGATATCGTGCATAATGGTATCTATCTTGCTGGTGGTGGAGCCTTGCTTCGTGGACTTGACAAGCGTTTGACGGATAAAATTAATATTCCATTCCATATTGCAGAAGACCCATTGCACTGTGTGGCAAAAGGTACAGCAATAGCATTAAAGAATGTTGATAGATATCACTTCCTGATGAGATAATCAAAGAGATCTGTAGATGAGAAGGTTGCTGGACTTCCTTATCAAGCATAACCATTGGTTAGTGTTCGTGTTGCTAGAAGCATTGTGTATGATATTGCTGTTCAATGCGAATGGCTATCAGAGCAGTGTTGCTTTTACTTCTGCCAACGAAGTAGCAGGGCGCATACTTGAAGTGGGAGGTAAGGTGAACGGTTATTTCTCTTTACGTGAAACCAATGCCGCTCTAATGGAACGTAATACCAAATTGGAGCAGCGGGTGGCTTATCTTGAGAAGTCTTTACAGCTACGAATGAGTGATTCTGTGGCTTATGAGAGTCTGAGTCGTTTGGCAGATTCTGCATATCTGGAGTTTCCTGCTATGGTTATAGGTAATAGTCTGCATCGCGCTGACAACTATATTACATTAGATAAAGGTACTCGCGCTGGTGTTAAACCCGAGATGGGTGTTGTGGGTACTAAAGGCGTGGTTGGCATTGTCTATAAAGTGAATGGAGGTTATTCTTTGGTTATTTCTCTATTGAACAGTAAGAGTAGTCTGAGTTGCAAGATAGCAGGTAGCGACTACTTTGGGTACCTTAAATGGGAGGGTAATGACCCTCGATATGCTTATCTGAAAGATTTACCGCGTCATGCTGAATTCAATCTTGGCGATTCTGTGGTGACCAGTGGTTATAGTACTGTTTTCCCAGAGGGAGTGATGGTGGGTACGGTGGACGATATGGCTGATTCCAATGACGGACTGTCATATCTGTTGAAAATTAAATTGGCTACAGACTTTGGTAACATCTCACAAGTGAGGGTGATAGCAAGGAAGGGACAGGATGAACTAAAGGACCTTGTAGCAAATGAAGGGGCGGAATAAAAGACATTCATGAAATAAAGCCTAGCTTTTTATGATGTACGATGTTGTTAATAAGACACTTTGGCTGGTGGGATTGATTCTATTGCAGGCATTGCTCTTCGATAAGATCATAGTGGCTGGTATAGCTACCCCATTGCCCTATATTTATGTGCTTATAACATGGAATCGTGATGGAACTCGCTGGATACTTTTGCTAATAGGTTTTATCTTAGGTCTTATTATCGATTCGTTCACAAATCTTCCTGGCATCAATGCAGCTGCATGTGTGTTGTTGGCAATGCTACAACCTGTTTATCTGAATTTGTTTATTCCAAGAGAATTGCAAAATGAGCGCTCATTGGAGCCTTCTCTTGATACGTTGAGGTGGGACGGATTTATGGTATTTGCCCTTTTTTGTGTGTTGACCCACCACATTGCTGTGGTGACACTCGAATTCTTCTCTGTTAATGACATAGGGGGAATGCTGTTGAGGATTGTGGGTTGCACCATCTTGACTATGCTTTTTATTCTCATGTTTGAACTGCTAAGAAGGAAAGGAAGAAATTGAGTTTTCTTTGGCATTTTATTTAAGAGCGATGTCAAACAGTACGTTAGAAAATAGGAAATATGTGGTAGCGTTGATAGCTTTGGTTATAGTAGTTATCTATGTGGCTCGTCTGTTTGTCTTGCAGATACTATCCGACGACTATAAACAGAATGCCGACAGTAATGCTTTCCTCAACAAGATTCAATATCCGTCACGCGGGGCTATCTATGACCGAAATGGTAAGTTGTTGGTTTACAATCAACCCTCCTATGACATCACCTTTATTCCTAGAGAGGTAACCAGTCTTGACACCTTGGACTTCTGCCGCACGTTGGGTATAGACAAAGAACAGTTCTTAAAACGCATGTCTGATGTCAAGAACCGTAGGTTAAATCCGGGATACTCTGTTTATACTAATCAAGTGTTTATGCGCCAGCTTTCAGCAGAAGAGTGTGGAGTGTTCCAAGAGAAGCTGTTTAAGTTTCCAGGCTTTTATATCCAACGTAGGACTGAGCGTCAGTATACTTACAATGCTGCGGGACATGCTTTGGGTGATATTGGCGAGATATCTGCCCGTGAACTGGAGAACGATGATTATTACATCAGAGGCGACTTTATAGGCAAGCAAGGTATTGAGCGTTCTTATGAGAAGTACCTCAGGGGGGAAAAAGGTGTTGAGGTGTTGCTACGCGACGCCCATGGACGAATACAAGGTCATTACATGGATGGCGCCATGGACAGGCCTGCTGTTCCTGGCAAGAACTTGAGACTGGGCTTAGACATCGACCTACAGATGTTAGGAGAACGGCTCATGCAAGGTAAGATTGGAGCAATTGTAGCTATCGAACCTTCTACTGGCGAAATCTTGTGTATGGTATCATCACCTACTTTCGACCCTAGTTTGCTGATTGGACGTAAGCGTAGTGGTAATCATCAGATACTGATGCAAGATACTCGTAAGCCACTTATCAACCGTGCCATCCAGGGTACATATCCTCCTGGATCAACCTTTAAGACGGCACAAGCTTTGACTTTCTTGCAGGAGGATATAATTCAGGAAGATTCTCCCACTTTCCCTTGCGGACATGGTTTTAATTTCAGGAATCTACATGTGGGATGTCATGGTCATGCGTCACCATTATCTTTGATACCTGCCATAGCTACTTCATGCAACTCTTATTTCTGTTGGGGATTGTTTAGGATGTTTGGTGACAAGAAGTATGGTTCCTCTCAGAATGCCATTACCGTGTGGAAAGACCATATGGTATCGCAGGGTTTTGGCTATCGACTGGGTACTGACCTACCTGGTGAACAACGAGGACTGATACCTAATGCACAGTTCTATGACAAAGCTTATAAGGGCTCATGGAACGGATTGACAGTTATTAGTATTGCCATCGGACAAGGAGAAATATTGGCCACTCCATTACAGATTGCTAATCTAGGTGCTACCATAGCCAATCGTGGCCATTTTATCACGCCACATATTGTTAGTGAGATAGAAGACAACCAGTTGGATAGTATATATCTGGTACCTCGCAAGACTTCCATTGATCGTCAATATTATGAGGAGGTGGTGGATGGCATGCGTCATGCGGTGATAGGTAGTAGTGCGGGGGCCACTTGTCGCGCTTTAGCCAGTTTGCTTCCAGGTATTGAGGTGTGTGGAAAGACAGGAACGGCTCAGAACCGCGGTAAAGACCACTCGGTGTTTATGGGATTTGCTCCCATGAACAATCCAAAGATTGCCATTGCGGTATATGTGGAGAACGGTGGCTTTGGCGCTACATACGGAGTCCCTATTGGCGGTATTATGATGGATCAGTACCTTAATGGGCATCTGTCACCAGCCAACGAAATTTTAGCTGAGCAGTATGCCAATAGAGAGATTTTTTATGGTGACGAGAAAAGGTAATTTCGTTTTATAGCGTATCAGTATAAGACAATGGTAAATGATCAATGGGTATCGGTTAGAGGTGGTAGGTCTATCTGGAAGAAGATAGACTGGATTACTATAATTATATACTTGTTGCTGGTTGTTATTGGTTGGTTAACTGTATGCGGAGCAAGTTATAGCTTTGAGAACACTGATTTCTTCGACTTCTCTACCCGTGCGGGTAAACAATTCGTGTGGATATGTTGCTCTTTTGGCATTGCTTTCATATTGATGATGCTGGACGATGATCTATATGACATGTTTGCTTATCTGTTGTATGCCGCCTTAATCGTATTGCTGA
The DNA here is from genome assembly GCA_946407325.1 of uncultured Prevotellaceae bacterium. The sequence goes on from CAMJNN010000011.1 coordinate 11,683, forward strand.
TAGTCACGTTAGTCATTGCGCCTGAAACAAAAGGATCACGTTCGTGGCTGAACTTCGGACCTGTTAGCTTGCAACCAGCTGAGTTTGCCAAGTTCGCTACTGCTTTGGCATTGTCGAAGTTTATGAGTGAATATGGATTCTCTATGAAAAATTGGAAGAATGCATCCATCATAGCTGGCTTGATATTGGTACCAATGATGATTATTGTACTGCAACAGGAAACAGGTTCTGCATTGGTATATGCATCGTTCCTGTTGGTGTTGTATCGCATGGGCATGACAGGATCTATATTGTTCTCAGGCTTAGCAGCTACCCTTTTCTTTGTGCTAGGCATTCGCTTCAACGAAGATATTATTGAGGGAACGACTTCTATTGTTGGACCTTTTGTGGTCATGCTCCTTATACAACTATTTGTCTGTGCCTTGTTAGTGGTATATCTGCAGAAGTGGAAGTCGGCTTTCAGGTTGGCTGGCGGTTCTGTATTGCTGATACTATTGGCTTACCTGGTCTCTAAGTATGTGGTTCAGTTTGATATTGTATATGTGGAGTGGGGGATATTGGCAGCTACTGTGCTCTATCTTCTTTTCCTTTACCTTAGAGACAGAAAATACACTTATCTGTTGATAGCCGTCTTCGCAGTGCTCTCAGTCTCATTTCTCTATGCCAGTAGTTATCTTTTCAATCATTTTAAGCCCTACCAGCAGGCACGCATTCAGGTAACTTTGGGCATTAAGGAAGATCTCTCGGGAGTAGGGTATAATGTGAACCAATCGAAGATTGCTATTGGATCTGGTGGCCTTTATGGAAAAGGTTTCTTGAATGGAACGCAGACCAAATTGAAGTATGTACCTGAGCAAGATACCGATTTTATCTTTTGCACCATTGGAGAAGAACAAGGCTTTGTGGGAGCAGCCAGCATTTTGATACTATTCCTTATTCTTATTTTTAGGCTGATAACTCTTGCCGAAAGACAATCTACTACTTTTGGTCTGATCTATGGCTATTGTGTGCTGAGTATCTTACTATTCCACCTCTTTGTAAATATTGGCATGGTGCTGGGCATCACTCCCGTTATAGGTATCCCCTTGCCATTCTTTAGTTATGGCGGGTCATCCCTTTGGGGCTTCACTATCTTACTCTTTATTTTCTTGCGTATTGACGCTGGCAGAAAGGGCTGATACCTCAATTCCAATGTCATGTATTCCTGGTAATAGGGTGTCACCCATAGCATGGAAGATATTGATGCGCCAATTGCCAGGTATAGAAGGTGCCAACAGCATTTCTCCCATATCTAATAGATATAATCCTCCTTGTCCGCTACTTGTCCAATTGCCCTTATCATCCATGAGGATGGCACTGAACTGTGCTGTCTTCGTAAACTGCATATCGGGCGATAAAGCTTGCAAGCCTATGATGATGTTTTTGTAGGGATAGCGAGTGGTGTGTCGTATTTGTAGTTTTAACAGGTGGTTCTGCAAAGAGTCTGATAAAGGAACCTCAAGCGTCACTGTGTCTTTCATTTGCCACCCCTTGTTGTCTATATGACGAAACTGATGATAACGAGTCTGGCTGTCGCATGCCGTCAACAGCCAGATCAGTATCACCCAACAAATGATAGCTTTGTAACAATGCCTCACCATGTTAATTATGGTTTGCAGGTTTACTTGCTTGTCCATGCTCATGTCTGGGTTGCTTTGGGGAACCTTGCATTTCTGCATTGTCATGGGCCTTGGGGTTGTTGTGAGACTTTGCTTTGTCTCCCGATCTTTTCTTCTTTTTCTTTTTGGCACGGTCGAAGCGAGTGAGACTTTCCTGCTCTACCAAATCAACGGTCTTAGCTGTCATAGGCTTACTGCCATCTTCCATAAGGCTATTGGGCTTTACTCCTCTTTTGTTCATGCCGATTATCTCGAAAGCACGTTTACAGCTGATGGTAACAGCATTGGTTAAGTTCTGCTTGTCGGATGAATAGGTAATCTGGTTTGCCAGAATATCGGCTTTGAAAAAGAACCACTCGCCTTCCATGGTGAAAAGAGATATCTCTTTTGAAGGAAGACGTTTTTGACTCTCTACATAACAGTCAATTTCATAGTTCAGGCAGCATTTTAGTTTGGCACATTGGCCAGCCAGCTTCTGCGGGTTTAACGATATGTCCTGAATGCGGGCTGCTCCTGTAGATACGCTGACAAATGAAGTCATCCAGGTAGCACAACAAAGTTCCCTGCCACATGGACCAATACCGCCTATTCGTCCTGCTTCCTGACGGGCACCAATCTGCTTCATCTCTATGCGCACATGGAACACATCGGCCAATACCTTAATTAGCTGACGGAAGTCCACACGCTCATCGGCGATATAGTAGAATATGGCCTTGTTTCCATCACCCTGATACTCTACGTCACCAATCTTCATCTGGAGCTCAAGGTCAAGAGCTATCTGTCTGGCCTCAATCATGGTCTTATGCTCACGAGCCTTAGCTTCATAGTATTTCTCCATATCAGTCTGACGAGCCTTACGATAAATCCTCTTGATGTCAGCTTCCGAGCGGATATTGGTTTTCTTCATCTGCAAGGGGACCAAACGTCCTGTGAGGGTCACCACACCGATGTCATGGCCAGGTGATGCTTCCACCGCTACTATGTCGCCCTTTTGTAATTGCAGACCGTTAGAGTTGCGATAGTAGCCCTTGCGGGTGTTCTTGAATTGCACCTCTACGTATTGACTTTCCAGGTCATTGCCTGGGATGTCGGCCAACCAGTCATAGGTATTGAGTTGATGATCCTGACGGCCTACGCCTCGACAGCATAGTCCTTGAGACCTTCTATTTGTATTATAAATCAAATCCTCCATATTTATATATAATGTGCTTAATGGTTCTTAATAAGTACGGTCAGTTGTAATATCAGGTCAAAAAACACCATCTTGGCGTTTACATTCTGCTCTATATGCACCTGGGCTTCCTGCAATTCGTTCATAATGCCCATAGCGTTTCGCTCGCTAACGAAAGGGGCGAATCGACTAGTAAACTGTTGCTCCTCCCTATTCATATAGTTCAGTTCAGCGCAGTGCAGGTTGGAAGTGAAGCTCTCCCTGATCATCCGTTGGGCATATAGCAAGAAATCCTTTTGGCGTTCTCGCCCCCAATCGGCCATCTCCTCACTCCATGCTTTCATCTCTTTTACCTTGCGGCTCCATGCCAATCGCATCAGTGAGGTGAATTGTTGGAACAGTTCTGAAGAGCCATCTCCTGTTGATTTGGTTTCCAAAGCTTTCGAGTAACTGCCATTTGCCATTCGTGCTACCATCATGCTCTCTTCTTTTTCAACACCTAAGCGCAGATGGAGTGCTTGACTGATTTCTTCGTCTTTAAGACGAGGCATGTTGATGCGTTGTACACGACTCAGGATAGTACCCAACACTTTCTGAGGTTCCTCGCTCACCAACAAGAACATGGTTTGTGCAGGTGGCTCCTCTAATAATTTCAACATCTTGTTAGCCCCCGCTTCTTGCATCTTCTCGGGCAACCAGATAATCACGATGCGCCATCCTCCCTGTACTGATTTCAAGCTCAGCTTCCGTTGTATGTTGTCACTCTCACGCGTATAAATCACAGGTTGTGAGTTTTCTACTTCCATCTGTTGTATCCAATCAGTATAGGTAAAGTAGAGATTGTTGAGAAGCATTTCTCTCCATGCTGGTATCCAGTCGTCGCAGTTTTCTTTTTTACGCGCCTTGTTGGCAACGATGGGGAATACAAAATGCACATCAGGGTGTATCAATTGTTCCCATTGACGGCAAGAAAGGCAAGTACCACATGCATCTTGTCCTTCGGCAGACTTAGTCATGCAGCACAGATATCTGGCAAAGGCCAATGCCATAGGCATCTTTCCGCATCCTTCCGGTCCGGTAAGCATCAAGGCATGAGGCAATCTTCCTCCATCAGCTTCACTGATCAGCGTTCGCTTCACCTCCTCTTGTCCTATAACAGCCTTAAAATCTATCATCTCCACTTTCAATATATTCCTTTTGCAATTCCCATTACACTCTCCGTGGCGCCCAATGCATAGAAGTGCAGACTCGGAACACCCGCCTGAATCAGTTCTTTGCATTGCTGTATGCCCCACTCAATGCCTAACTGCTTCATCTCTTCATCGGAGTGCACCTTCAGTGCCTCAGACACCAATTCTTTGGGCAAATCCACCTTGAAGGTTTTGGGAATTACTGACAACTGACTCAGTTTGCTCAACGGTTTGATGCCTGGAATGATAGGGATGCTAACTCCCGCCTCGCGAGCCATGCTGACAAAGTTGAAGTACTTAGTATTGTCATAGAATAATTGGGTTACGGCATACTGTGCTCCAGCCTCCTGTTTCTGCTTCAGCCAATAGATGTCGCGCTCAAGGTTAGGCGATTCTTCATGTTTCTCAGGGTAGCAGGCAACGCCAAAGCTGAACGGTGTTTTAGTCACCAGCATCTGACTACCATCCACAAATATGCCCTTGTTAAAGTCCTGTATCTGATGTGCCAGATCCAGGGCATGGGCATTACCCTTCTTCTCAGGCGTGAAGGTTTTCTCATCGGGAGCCTTGTCGCCACGCAGTACCAATAAATCGTAAATGCCTAAAAACTGCAGGTCCAACAACTCATATTCCGTATCTTCACGGGTAAACCCACTGCACAAAATATGTGGCACCACGGTAATGTCAAACTTGTTCTTGATAGCAGCTGCTACGGCTACCGACCCAGGACGGCGACGCAGACGCTGACGGGTATAAGTTCCATCGCCCATATCTTTAAACACATACTCACTTCGGTGGTCGGTAATATTGATATAAGCTGGTTCAAACTCCCACAGCTTGTCAATGGCATCATATAGCTTATCTATGTTGTTACCTTTCAGCGGAGGCAACAGCTCGAAAGAAAAGGCGGTCTTGCCACGTTTGCTGATGATATCTATCACACTCATGTTTTCCCTCTTTAAGAGCTCTGCTCAGTCCTTTTTTAATTTCAAACACATCACTGTCAGGTCGTCTGAAGGCTCTGCTTCTCCCACGAATGTTGATACCGACTGCTGCAATCCAAGAATGGTTTCCTTGGCAGTGTCTGGATGATGACGCATAAAGTCAAGCAACCTCTCGTCACCATATTGCTCATGCTGCAAGTTCTCTGCCTCGTTCACACCATCGGTATATAGCAACATCATATTGTTCTCTATGTCCTCTATCGATTCTCCGGTAAAGTCGAGGCCTCCAAACAGTCCTAGAGGTGAGTTGGGCTCCATCTGCAAGAATTCTCCCTTGAAAATAGGAGGGTTATGTCCACAGTTGCAGTAGTCTAAGTGACCCGTCTTGAGATCCAAAGTGCCGATGAACATAGTCACAAACATGCCTTGTTCGTTGTCCTCCGAGAGGGTGTCGTTAATCTGTCGTGCAATTTCAGCAGGAGGCAATTCCTGTTGTGCCATCACACGGAACAGGTTACGAGTCACTGCCATGAACAAACTGGCAGGAACGCCCTTGCCACTTACGTCACCCACACAGAAGAACATCTTCTCATGTTGGATAAAGAAGTCATAGAGGTCACCACCCACCTCCTTAGCCGGTGTCATCGAAGCATATAGGTCGATGTCGTCACGCTCAGGGAATGCGGGGAAAATTCTGGGCACCATGCCCATCTGTATGTCACGCGCAATGCGTAGTTCGCCTTCAATACGTTCCTTATTGGCAGTAGTAACAGTCAGTTCGTCGATATACTTCACCAGTGAGGTCTGCATGTTACTGAAAGAACTGCTTAGCTTACCAATCTCGTCAATACGGTCGGTTACAGGTAAATTCTCGTCAAACTTTCCACTGGCGATAGTTTCTGCCTGCTTGGCAAGGTGGCTGAGCGGTAGTAATACACGTGTCAATATGCGGCTGAGTGTCAGCAACATAATCAACAAGCCTAAAATGGTCAACAATACGACAACATTACGCAAACGGTTATAGCCACCGAAAATATCTTTTTCCGGACAAACGATAGCTGTACTCCAGCCCGTGTTGGCAATCGGTTTATAGAAAACAAAGGAATCCTTTCCGTCCATCTTCAGTTCCATCATACCTTCTTCGCCAGCCAGCATTGCCTTGCCCAGAGCGGTTAACTTGGGATTCGGCTTCTCCAACGTTTCCGTAAAAATGGTTTGAAGAGAGAGCTTAGTGCTGTCAGGATGCACGAAATATGTTCCGCTTTGTCCCAGCATGATGCTGTAGGAATTAGGATAAGGCTTTACGGCAGAAATCGTCCTGGAAAGCCAGTCAAGAGCCAAGTCCACGGATATCACACCTACAATCTCACCATGCTTGTCTTTCAGCGGTTTGCAGTAAGAAGTAATTGTTTGGGTAGCTGCGATGTTATCTGGGTTATAATCGTTGTATGGCTCTGTCCATACAGGTTTGTCCATCAGTCTAGCCAGCAAATACCAGTCCATGTAGAAATACTGATACATGCTACTGCCTTCCTGGGTAGTTAAAATGGTGTCGTTCTCGTTGAGCGAGAAAGCTGAGAAATATTGTCCCCTGTCTCTGAAATAATAGGGTTCAAAAGAAATGGAACAGCCGTTCAGGTATGGATTGTTCACCAAGATACGGCGCGAATATACGAACATGGAGTCTGGTGCATCCAGGTGGCGTCCAACCAGCCAGTCAATGTTTCTGGTGGCCGTCTCTACATTCTCAAGGATATTGGACACACGTAAAGCTGTACTATTGAGAATTTCGGTAGCATGACTGATGGCTTCTTTTCTCACTGTTTTTCGTGATTCGCTGAACATATAGCCAATAGTGATGACGAAGATAACTGTGGCAAACATCACAATCCAAAGGCTCAGTCTGCGTGACAAAGAACTTCTAATGTATAGTAAATATTTTCTTATCATAGCTGTTATGGTATCAGTTCTTCATAATCTAACTCATGCTGGATCAAACCATATTCACGCATCAGTTCAACAGCAGATGCAACCATGTCGCGTCGGAGCGTAAAAGCTTGTTCGCCTGATTCTTTGTCTAACTGTAGGTCGATGATTTCGTTCAGCATCTTCTTCTGTAAAATCCTGTTAGTGGCAATATTTTCCTTTTTTACATATTGCATCACAATTTCCAATGCCTCATTTGGATGAGCTTTGGTCCATTCCCAACCTTTTCTCGAGGCTTTGGCTAACGCTTCAGCTTCCTGCTGGTGTTCCAGGTAGTGGTCGCGTTTCATATACAAACCGTCTTCCTGGATGTTATATTTGCTGTCCCTGAACCTAAAGGTATTTTCCTCATTCAGCTCTACACCTGCTTGCATCAGCTGATAATACTCATTGTAAACCATCACGGTAATGGCATCAACGGCATTAGCTAAAAAAGGAGTAATGCTGTTGGTCATAGGCATCCAGTTATAGTCCAGACCTTCTTTGATACTCATGCAAATAGGTATCTGATCGTAGCCGGAAACCCATGAACCCACTCGCGCTCCATGCATTGTCAGCGGGTTGTCCCCTGTTCTGGATACAATGGCAAGCGCATTGTTCATGGAAGTTTGGAGTATGTTAACCATCGGAATTCCGTTGTCTATGATTTCCAATGCTTGCGACAGTTGCAAGGTGGTGGCGTCACTCTCAGAGTTACGAATGCGATTCATAGCAGAATAAGTCAGGGTAGGATGTATTATCGTTACATCTAACCCTACTTCACGATAGAATCCTAATTCTTGTGCCACATAGTAGCCGGCAAACTGAGCCTGGGGAGTCCATTGGGGAGTGAATGTGAAAGGTGTCAATTCCTTCCCTTCAGGTATGATCCTGGCTACAGAGTCTTTGGCGGCAGCAATATTCCGCAAGATAACCTCTAGGCTGGGTTCTTTGTTGCCCTGGCAGGCTGTCAGTTGGAGGGCAACCAATAACCCGATTGCCCAAACAGACCAGTTGTGTTTCATTTTTCTCATATTAATATAACTCATTTTCATTTATCCTTGATGTACCGTCAGTTGTGGGAATGGGAAGCTAATGCCTTCTTTGTTGAAGGTGGTATATATGCGACGGTACATGTCAAAATTCACATCCCAATAGTCGGCACCATTCACCCAACAACGGATGATGATGTTCACACTGCTGTCGGCCAACTCTTTAAGTGCCACGAAAGGAGCAGGATCTTGCAGAATGCGCGTGTCTTCACTGATGATGCGCCTAACCACCTCCTCCACTTTTTCATAGTCCGTGTTGTATTCCACACCAATCACCCATTCCAGTCGCCTGGTAGGATTGATGTTGTAGTTCACTACACTACCACTGCTCAAGGCCCCGTTGGGAATAAATACCTCTTTATTGTCAACGGTAGTGATAATGGTATGGAATATCTGAATGGCCTTTACAGTACCTATCTGTCCCTGTGCTTCGATAAAGTCGCCCACCTTGAAAGGTTTAAGCAACAGGATGATGAGGCCACCCGTCAAGTTGTTCAGGTTGCCGCTAAGTGCCATACCGATGGCTACACCAGCCGATGCCAGTAAGGCAGCAAACGAGGTGGTCTCTACACCCAACCGTGCTGCTATGGCAATCACCAATAAAATAGTTAGGGTGATATTTACGAAGCTCAGCAAGAAAGTCTTCACGCTGGCTTCCACCTTGCGTTTCTCCAACAGGTTGCGCGTCAGCTTCTTCACAAACCCTATCAGATAGCGTCCCACCACATATATCACAATGGCTCCCAGAATGTTCCATCCTGCATTCACACACCATGTGATAACATCGTTCACTATCGTATGTAGCTCATCCATTTCTATCATTTCTTATTATTTGTTTGCAAAGATAGTGAAAAAATAAAAAAAATACCTATCTTTGCCCCCGATTTCGTAAGGGGTGCCTTAAAATGACGGGCTGAGATCATACCCATTAAACCTGATGCGGGTAATGCCGACGTAGGGAACAAAGGATGTATTATCCCCTTTTTAGTGTTAAACTTAAAAAGGAAAAGAATCATGGAAAAGAACAAATTGGTGGCATGCCTCATACTGGCAACATGCTTGTTGACGGCACATGCACAAGACCAGCTCAATGACTCGTTACGCGAAGTCATGCTGGATGGGGTGGAAGTAATGGCCACACGAGCTACCCAAATTACACCAGTGGCATTTACCAACATCTCTCGAGCCGAGATAAAGCAACGTAACTTAGGACAAGACCTACCATATCTCATATCCATGACGCCAGGAGCCATCACTACCAGTGATGCTGGTGCAGGCATTGGCTATACCACCATCAGGGTGCGAGGCACCGATGCCACTCGCATTAACGTCACAGCCAACGGAATCCCCATCAATGATGCTGAGAGTCATGGGGTGTTCTGGGTCAATATGCCCGATTTTGCATCCAGTGTCAAGGATATTCAGATTCAGCGCGGTGTGGGTACCAGTACCAATGGCGCAGGTGCATTTGGCGCTACCATCAATATGCAGACGGGTGGCTTATCCACCATCCCTTACGCTGAGGTGAATGCCTCTGCAGGTTCGTTTGGCACCCATAAGGAAACACTGAACGCGGGCACTGGCCTTCTTAATAACCACTGGGCTTTCGATGCCCGACTTAGCAACATCTCATCCGATGGCTATATCGACCGTGCCAGTGTGTCGTTGCAATCTTACTACCTGCAAGGAGCTTGGTATGGCAACCATACGAACATCAAACTGATCACCTTTGCGGGCAAGGAGCGTACATATCATGCGTGGAACTATGCTTCGAAAGAGGAGATGGCTTTGTATGGGCGCACTTATAACTCTTGCGGTGAGTACTATGACGATAACGGTCAGAGGAAGTACTACGACGACCAGACCGACAACTATACCCAGAAACATTGGCAATTGCTGCTCAATCATAGCTTCTCAGATGCTTTGAAACTCAATGTGGGTCTGCACTATACCAAGGGTGATGGCTACTACCAAGAATATAAGATGAACCGCAAGCTGTTGGAGTATGGCATGCAGCCTTTCGAGCAGGGTGGCGAGATGATCAAGAAGAGCGACTTGGTGCGCAAGAAGGTGATGGATAACTGGTTTGCTGGTGGTGTGTTCTCGCTCAATTACCTGAAGGGAGGCTGGAATGCCTCTCTGGGTGGCGGCTTCAACCGTTATGACGGCGACCACTACGGACGGGTGTTGTGGGTAAAGCAGAGTGGGGGTGATGCTAACCCCGACCGTAATTATTATTTCAACAATGCCACCAAGAACGACGGCAACATCTACGGCAAGGCCAGCTATACCTTTCTCAATGGCTTGACGGCTTATGCCGATATGCAATACAGGTACATCCACTATAAAATAAATGGTGAAAACGACAAAATGGATGGTAATCATCACCAGCATCTCAATGTCAATGAGCATTTCAACTTCTTCAACCCCAAGGGCGGTCTGTCTTGGGAAATCAACAAGCGCCATCGTGTCTATGGTTCTGTAAGTGTGGCGCATAAGGAGCCTACCCGCAACAACTATACCGATGGCAACAGCTTCGATTTGCCAAAGTCTGAACGCCTTATTGATTATGAGTTGGGTTATCAATATACAGGATCTTGGTTCTCTGGGGGCGTGAACTTCTACTACATGGACTACAAAGATCAGTTGGTGCTGACAGGCGAACTGAATGAGATTGGCGAGCCAATGTCTGTGAATATGCCCAAGAGCTATCGCATGGGTATTGAACTGATGGCGGGCATCCACTTGCCTATGGGCTTCTCCTGGGAGGCCAACGCTACCCTTAGCCGCAACCGTATCATTGACTTCATCGAGACATTGTACGACGATGAAACTTACGAACCTTGGCGCATTGAGCATGGTGATACGCACATCGCCTTCTCTCCCAGTGTGATACTCAACAATCGCTTGAGCTACAGCTATAAGGGTTTTGATGCCGCTTTGCAGACACAATATGTGAGTCGCCAGTTCATGACCAATGCCGATGTTACTGAAACCATCTTGGACGCTTATTGCGTAAGCAACCTCAGCCTGTCCTATACCTTTAAACTCCGTGCCTTAAAGAGCATTACCGTGGGTGGGGTCATCTATAATATCTTCAACGAGGAATACGAGAACAACGGTTATGCCGGCAGTGGGTATTATACAATTGACGGACAGAAGGTTCGATATAACTATGCGGGCTATGCGGCTCAAGCAGGTATCAATGCTTTGGCGAACGTAACATTTAGATTTTGAACTATATGGAACTTGATTGGCTTGACATAATCACCACCATCCTCGGCTTGATTTATATCTGGCTGGAGTACAAGGCCCATATCGGTCTTTGGATAGTAGGCATCATCATGCCTGTGCTCGATGTGTATCTCTACTACAACCACGGCCTCTATGGCGATGCGGGTATGGCGGTCTATTATACCTTGGCAGCTGTCTATGGCTATATAGCCTGGAAGTTTGGCACCACGAAAGAGGGGACTCCCCTCCGTATCTCCCATACTCCCATGCGAATGTATCTGCCTATCGTAGTATTCTTCCTGGTGGCGTGGGGACTCACCTACTATGTGCTCATTACCTGGACCAACTCTACTGTGCCCGTGCTCGATGCCTTCACCAACGCCCTTTCGTTTGTGGGCCTCTGGGCTTTGTCCCGCAAGTATATAGAGCAGTGGTTTTTCTGGATGGTGGTCGATGTGGTATGTACTATCCTCTATGTGCAGAAAGGCATCCCCTTCAAGGCAGGACTCTATAGCCTTTACGTGATTATTGCTGTCTTCGGCTATTTCAAATGGAAAAAAATAATGAAAAGGAAGAAAAACTATGTATAATTTTCACTTTTTGGAGCAGCGAGAGCAGATTGATGCTAGCATTAGCTCTGCCGAGTCACGACAAAATTGGAGCGAAGCTCAGTTTCATGCCGTAGTTTTAGCTGCTGGTAGCTATCCAACACACAGCCTTCCCTTGCAAATCTTGGCCAATGCCGAGACAGTGGTGTGTTGTGATGGGGCAGCTGAAGCGTTCCTGGCTAAGGGCAGAACTCCTATCGCTATTGTGGGCGATGGTGACTCCTTGTCCGAGGCATTGAAAGAGCGATATGCCCATCTCTTGCACCAAGAGAGCGAACAAGAAACCAACGACCTGAGTAAGGCGGTGCATTATCTGATGCGACAAGGGAAAAAACGTATCGCCATTGTGGGGGCTACAGGCAAGCGTGAGGATCATACTTTGGGCAACATCTCTTTACTTATCGAGTATATGCGCCAAGGAGCTGATGTGCAGATGTTCACCGATTTTGGAGTGTTTATTCCTTGCAGTGGAAAAAGTTCTTTTGATGTGTCTGTAGGTCAACAAATCTCCTTATTCAACTTTGGAGCCACAGGTTTCAAGTGCCAAGGACTGAAATATCCCATCTATGATTTTACCAACTGGTGGCAGGGTACCCTTAACGAAGCTACGCTCTCCCAAGTAACCATTGACGCTGTTGG
>CAMJNN010000012.1 GCA_946407325.1 uncultured Prevotellaceae bacterium
GCTTTCTCACATAAGGCTAGGATTAACGCTTTTCCGATGCCTTGATGACGGTAGGCAGGAAATACAGCCAAAGTATCTAGGTAGAATTCTCCGACTTCAGTCTCGTTTTGTATTTGAGGCATGAATCCTGCCTGACTGTAGATATAGGCGAGGGTAGGTTGCCTAAGCTCTTGCAGTTGGGCGCCATCATAGCCTACAATAGCACCTGCAGCTTGTCCATCTACCTCTGCTATTAGTGCATGACGATAGCTGTATTGCGACACTTCCATCTTGGCTAATGCTTCGATGATGGATACTCCATTTTCACCACAATATTGTCGCATCATATCTTCGCCAAAGCCCAGGCAAATTACCTGGGCTATGACAGAAGCATCGTTTGTTGTTGCTTTTCTGATTTTAGTATCCATTTCTATTAAAAGGTATAAGCAATTTGTTGCAGGTCTTCATCAGCAGAGCTACTGCCCACTAGCAAGGTGTAGGCACCGTTGAGCGGATGAACGGTGTGAATGGTGTTGTCCCACCAGTTGAAGGTCTCGTCGGTGAGTGGGAGGGTGACATTCACGGTCTGTCCTGCAGGGATGGTGACACGCTTAAAGCCACGGAGGGTCTTCTGCGGACCATTCTTTTCGTCGTTCTTCTTGACATAGAGCTGCACCACCTCGTCGCCCGTACGCTTGCCTGTATTGGTAACAGCCACTACCACATTCTTGCCTTCGATGCGAGGAGTACCATATTGGAAGGTGGTATAGCTCAAGCCATAGCCAAACTGATAGAGGGGCTTTTCGGTCATAAAGCGATAGGTGCGTCCTTGCATGCTATAGTCCTCGAAATCTGGCACCTGGTTGATGTTCTTGTAGAACGTAACAGGCAGACGGCCAGCAGGGTTATAGTCGCCATAGATAACATCGGCAATAGCAGTACCACCAGCCTGTCCGGGATACCACGCTTGAATAATGGCATCGCACGATTCGGTTTCTGGTACCATACCGATGGCTGAACCTGAGAAGTTGACATAAACCACCTTCTTGCCGGCAGCCTTGAGTGCCTTAAGCAGATTGCGCTGGATAGCAGGCAATTCGATATCTGTACGGTCGCCGCCCTTGAAACCTTCGATGGCCACAGGCATTTCCTCACCTTCGAGGCTTGGAGAGATACCTCCTGCATAGATCACTACATCAGCTTTGGCTACTTGATTGATCACCCTTTGTGCATCGAATGCTTCATTCAGTCCGATGTCGAAACTCAGCTTGCCAGCATAGGACATATATTGGTAAGTCAGTTCGATGTTATAGTTCTTGCCTGCTTCCGTTTTGAGGGTGTAGAAAGCACTGAGGTTGTTGAGGTTGCCCACCTTCTTCTCCACTTCCTGGCCATTGATCTTCAGTACCACTGTGCCCAGCGCACCAATGCGGAACTCCACATCGGCTGTCTGTGTGGCATGGAAGGTGCCTTTATACACACAAGAGAAATCGTTTAATGGTACACCAGCTGCAAAGGCTGTGTTACCTTCGGTATAATGCGACCAAGGGGTGGTTTCACGACCTTTTACGATGGAATTACCGGTGAAGTCCTTATTGTCCCAGTATTCTACCGCGAAGCCTTTGCCAGTAGCATCATAGCACTGGTTGAAAAGACTGGTGAATACTCGGTCGGAGGTAAGGTCACAACCCTGGGTGTAGATGAGCTTAGACTTTGGCAGGCGCTGTTGCAGGGCCTTGAGCAACGTGACGGTAGTAGCAGGTACACCATTGTAGTTGCCCCATTGCATCACTGAATCATTGGCGTTGGCACCAATAACAGCCACTGTGAGGTTCTTCTTCAAAGGTAGGATGTTGTTCTTGTTCTGCAACAAAACCATGCTCTGACGAGCCATATTCAATGCCAGTTGCTGGTGTTCCTTGCTATTGAGTAGCGAGTTGGGCAGGTTGTCCCAAGGCGTGGTTTCGTCCATTTCACCCAGTTCGAAGCGAGCTTTGAGCAAGCGTTTCACACTCACGTCGATATCGCTCTCCTTGATCTCACCACGCTGCACAGCCAATACCAGATTTCTGTAGGCCGTACCACATTCGAGGTCGGTGCCTGTAAGCACAGCAGTAGCCGATGCTTCCGCAGCATCCATACTGGTCTCGTGGTAGCCTTTACGATAGAAATTGTCAATAGCGCCACAGTCGCTCACCACGATGCCCTGATAATCCCATTCGTTGCGCAGGATCTGCACCAGCAAGCGGTTGCTGCCACAGCAGGGATTACCTTCATAGCGGTTGTAGGCACACATTACCTCTTTTACATTTCCTTTGGTTACCAGGTCCTTGAAAGCTGGAAGGTAAGTCTCATACAGGTCGCGAGGGTCGGTAAGGTCGGCATTATATACGTGACGGTTCCATTCAGGACCGCTGTGTACGGCAAAATGCTTGGCACAAGCGTGCGCTTTATCATATTGTGAATCAGCTGGTCCTTGCAAGCCTCGTACTACAGCTAAACCCATAGTGCCAGTGAGGTAAGGGTCTTCGCCGTAGGTTTCTTGTCCGCGTCCCCAGCGGGGATCACGGAAGATGTTGATGTTAGGGGTCCAGAAGGTTAATCCCTGGTAACGATTAACACTGCCTGATTCCTTAGCCAAGCGATGCTTTACACGGATCTCGTCGCTCACGGCTGTGAAGACCTCTTCGAGCAATTCGTTGTTCCACGATGCAGCCATTCCGATGGCTTGAGGAAACACGGTGGCCAAGCCGTTACGGCCTACACCATGCAAGGCTTCATTCCACCAGTCATAGGGCTTGATACCCAGACGGTCGATACCTTTTGAAGTGTTTTGCATCAGCGTTACTTTCTCTTGGAGGTTGAGACGAAGGAGTAAGTCTTCGGCACGCTCCTCAGGAGAGAGAGCAGGATTCTGATAGGGCAGTTGGGCAAAAAAGCTCATGCTACAGGCAAGCACTGCCATAGTAATGATGTGTCTTTTCATGTTAACAAGGTTTTTGATTTATTTTCCACAAATATAAATCATTTTTTATTGATATTCCTAAAATAATATTTAAATTTGAGGTGCTTAACATGAAAACACAAGAAATATGGATTATATATCTTCTTTTATGAACGGGCATCAAGGCGGCTTGCGACTGGATTATCTGCCTTGCGTAAACTACTCCATGTTACTTAATAAAGTGAATACCTGCACGATGTGTGAGGTAGAGAATCATGATACCACCAACTGGCAAGCAGTGAAGGTGAGTGTGGGTGGTGAATTCATAACTCCTATCGTACGACATATTGATTTTATAGAAGTTGGACAGCGTGTACAGATACCAGAATTAAAGATTGAGCCGTTGCTCGATAAGCTGTTGAATATGACAGAAATGGTGGATACTGTATTTACCATCACTATCACAGCTGGAGAAGAGGTGTTGTTGACCCAAGATTTCCCCATCAGTCTGATGGCATTTGATCAGTGGACAGGTACCTCTGTTCGTCCTGAACTGTTGGCATCATTTGTGGTACCCAACCATCCGCTGATATCCAGTGTCATTGTGAAGGCATCGCAATATATGGAAAAATGGACGGGCTCGTCGGCAATGGATGAATACCAGACACAAGATCGCCACAGGGCTCGATTGCAGGTGGCTGCCATTTATGAAGCACTACGCGAACAGGCGTTGGTATATGTGGCTCCACCAGCATCGTTCGAGCCTATGGGACAGCGGATAAGACTGGCCGACAAGGTGCTTATGGAGAAGTTGGGTACTTGTTTGGATACTACCTTGCTCTACGCTTCCTGTTTGGAGGCAGTCGGCTTATTCCCCATACTGGTGCTGTTGAAAGGGCATGCATTCGTGGGGGCGTGGATTACGGAAGATATTTATGCTCAGAATATTGGTGATGATGCATCGTTTTTGTTGAAGAAATGTGCCGATGGGGTGAACGATATCGTGCTGGTGGAAACAACCATGCTGACATCGTCGATTAGTGTGGCTTTTGATGAAGCGGTGAAATCTGCAGTGTTGAAGCTGAAAGATGAAGACAATTTCCAGTTGTTTGTGGATGTGCATCGTTGTCGACTGAGTAATGTGAAGCCGTTGCCACAGCGTATTGAACTGAACGGTAAGTTGACGGTGGTGGAGAATGAAGGGGTGAAACATGAGAATGCCACAGAGAAGGTAGAGCGCTTGGATCACTATGCTTTGAAGATTGAGGAGGATAAGCAGACGGTGACCAAACAGACGATATGGGAGCGAAAGCTGTTGGATTTCTCATTGCGCAACAATTTGATAAATGCTAAATTAGGCAAACGCATCATACCTTTTGTGTCGTTTGGCATCGACCGTGTGGAAGATGAGTTGCAAGATGGAAAGAGTTTCTCTATGCAATCATTCCCGAAGGCACAGATAGAACCCACCGAGAGTGGTATGTATGACTCGTCGCTCCAAGTGGCCGATCTGGAGGCTCTGGCGAAGGATGAGTTGAAGAACAAACGCTTGATTTCGTTCTTGAGTGAGACGGAACTGAAGAACGCTGTGAAGTTTCTCTATCGTATGGCGCGTACGGCAATGGAAGAGAACGGTGCCAATTCTCTGTTCTTGGCGTTGGGACTGTTGAAATGGTATGAGAGCGAAAAGAGTGTGCAACCTCGTTATGCACCTATCTTGTTGTTGCCCGTTGATCTGGTGCGCAAGGGTGGGGAAGCTGGCTATGCGATTCGTTCTCGTGATGAGGATATGATATTGAATATCACCCTGATAGAGTTGTTGAAACAACAATTCCATATCCACCTCAAGGGCTTGAATCCGTTGCCTACCGATGGGCACGGAGTGGATGTAAAACAGGTGTTTGCCGCTTTGCGTCAGTACCTTAGCAATATGAAACGTTGGAATGTGTTGGAAGAAACCATGCTGGGCCTGTTCTCTTTCAATAAGTTTGTGATGTGGAATGACATACATACCAACGCTTCCAAGTTGAAGTCGAACCCCGTGATTGCCACCTTGATGGAGAATAAATTGAAATGGCAGGATACTTCGGCGGGTGTTGATTCGAGGTTATTGGATAAATCTATTAAGCCACAACGATATGCCATTCCGTTAGATGTGGACTCCTCTCAGTTGGAGGCAGTGATTGATTCGGGTGATGGAAAGAGCTTTATCTTGCATGGGCCTCCCGGAACGGGTAAGTCGCAGACCATTACCAACATGATAGCCAACGCTTTATATCAAGGCAAGCGGGTGTTGTTCGTGGCTGAGAAAATGGCCGCATTGGAAGTGGTACAGAAGCGACTCAAGAAAATTGGACTCGACCCGTTCTGCTTGGAGATGCACTCAAACAAGATGACGAAACAACACTTTCTGGCACAGATGCAGATGGCGTTGGATGCGGCACATATACAATCGCCCCAGGAGTTTGAGAGTGCGGCTAACCAGCTGTACGAGCATCGTTTAAAGATGATAAGTAACATCGAGGCCTTGCACAAGGTGTTGCCTTCAGGATTATCACTTTACGACTATATCATACGCTACCTGTCCATTAAATATGATGAGGAACTGCTGAATGATTTGCCCGACTTGAAGTTGGTGAATGTGGATAAACTGAACGAATGGGAGAACTATATACGCAGTTTGGATGCTGTATTCCAGCTTACGGGGCATCCTTCAGATCATCCGTTGCGAGGACTGGAGCCTCATGATGCTCGTCTGGAAACCACTAATAGGGTGAAGGAAACCCTGCAGAAATACAGTGAGGCATATGCTGATCTCAAGAGAGCAAGTGAGTCGTTTGTGAAGAAGATATTTAACTCTGGCACAGACGATAGCATGGAGGAACTTGAAGGATTGATTAAATTTGTTACTGCCCTGGATAATTCCTATATCATGAATGGCAGTTTGATGAAGTTAGCAGCCGACCAAGACTTCAAGAAAGAGTTTGTTGAGGTGGTGACATCCGGCAGAAAGCGTGATTTGCTGAAGCAACAGTTGCAACGACAGTGTACTGACGGCATATTCGACATTCATCCCGAGAGTCTGTTGGAAGAATGGAAAAACATTCAGAAGAAATGGTTCTTGATAAGGTTCTTCTCTAAGCGTTCGTTCATGAATAAGATGATAGTGTATGATGCTCACTTAAAGCCAGAGGGTGTGGTGGAACTGCTGGAGAATGTGGACAGCTATCAGAAGAATGCCAAGAGAGTGGATGACTATCGTGATTTGCTTCAGGAGACTTTCGGACCGTTGGTAAGGAATGACCACCAGGACTGGACCAAGATAGAACAATCGTATAACGCTGCTCCACAGGTGATTCAGTTCATGGTGGACTTTGCCAATAAGCATGATTTGAGTTATGCAACAGTAAGGGATATGTTCTTGGAAAAGACGGGTAGTGACCTGCCTATGTTTAAACAGCAATATGGAGGTGAGATGAAGGAACTGCTGAATCTGAGTCTCTTACACAAACAGCAGAAATCAATGATGGCTACCTTTGCTATCATAACACTGCCTCAAGAACAGATCTCCACCAGTATTCCAAATACGTTGGATCGCTGGATACTGAACTATGACAAGGTGAAGAACTGGTGCCAGTGGGTAACACGTAAGCGTGAGTTGGAGGCCGAACACCTGCATTGTGTGTGCGAATATATTGAAGAGGAACATAAGGATGGAACAGAAGCGGCTCAGGCTTTGCTCAAGGGCATCTATCATCAGCTCATCCTAATGACGGTGGATGGCGATGAGCATCTTCGTATGTTCAATGGATTAATTTTCAGTGAATTGGTTGAGAAATACCGCAAAGAGACAGCTGCTTTCCAGGAACTCACAAAGAAGGAACTGTATTGTCGCCTGGCTGCCAATGTGCCGTCGCAGACAATGGAAGCTGCTGCTAACTCGGAGATGGGTATCTTGAAACGCAACATTGCCAATGGCGGTCGAGGTACGACTATCCGTAAAATTATCGACCAGATTCCTACCTTATTACCCCGACTTTGTCCGTGTATGTTGATGAGTCCTATTTCTGTGGCGCAATACATTGACCTTGACAGAGATAAGTTTGATATTGTAGTATTTGACGAAGCTTCTCAGATGCCTACCAGTGAGGCTGTGGGTGCTATAGCCCGAGGTAAAGCGCTGGTGGTGGTGGGCGACCCAATGCAGATGCCGCCTACAAGCTTCTTTGCTACTTCTGCTGTAGATGAAGAAGAGGCGGAAATTGATGATATGGACAGCATCCTCGACGACTGTATCACATTATCGGTTCCTTCGCGTTACCTCACTTGGCACTATCGTAGTAAGCATGAAAGTTTGATAGCTTTCAGTAACTCGCAGTATTACGATGGACGACTCTATACCTTCCCATCTATCGATGATCGCTTGTCCAAAGTGTCGTTAGTGCAGATCGAGGGTACTTATGATAAAGGTCGTACACGAAGCAATCCTGCTGAAGCAAAGGAGATTGTGCAGGAGGTAATCAGACGCTTGTCTGACGAAAAACTGAGCAAATACAGCATAGGTATCGTTGCATTCAGTAAGGTGCAACAGAGTTTGATAGAAGACTATCTGGATGATGAGTTGGCCAAGCATCCTGATTTGGAGTTGAAGGCTAATCAAAGCGACGAACCTATCTTTATTAAGAACCTGGAGAATGTACAGGGCGACGAACGTGATGTGATTTTGTTCTCGGTGGGCTATGGACCCGACAAGAACGGACATGTGTCAATGAATTTCGGCCCATTGAATAACGAAGGTGGTGAACGACGACTGAATGTGGCCGTATCGCGTGCAAGATATGAGATGATGGTGTTCTCTACCTTGAAGGCTGAGCAGATCGATCTGCGCCGTTCGAATGCCAAGGGTGTGGTAGGTTTGAAACGATTCCTTGAGTTTGCCGCTAAGGGTATGCAAGTATTGCCTACCGTCAGTACATCACAGTTGCAGGCAAGCGAAGTTATCAATGAGTTGGCCGATGCACTGAAGGAGCGTGGCTATCAGGTAGATAAGATGGTTGGTAAGTCGAACTTCCGCATTGATTTGGCGATTGTTGATCCTCGTGACCCAGATAAATATCTGATGGGTATCTTGACAGATGGATTGAGCTATTATAATACCAAGACCACCCGTGATCGTGAGATTTGTCAACCCAACGTACTGCGTATGTTGAACTGGAACTATATGCGCGTATGGTCGGTAGATTGGTTCCAAGACAAAGAAAGGGTTTTGAAGATTATCATCGAAAAGATCTATGACCTGCTGCATCCAGAGGAAGCAAAAAAGAAAAAGAACAATGAAGAACAAGTCGTCCAATTGAAGATATTCAGCGTGGCTGACGAACCTATATCAAAGGCGGTAAACTTGCGTGAGAAAGTGTATAAGACTGCTCCGCTCAGAGCATCGACGTCACAACCTGATATTGAACGTGTGGTAAGGAATGCTGCCAAGGTGAAAGAGCAGCTGACACAGATTATCACGGTTGAACAGCCTGTAACGAATAATTATCTTTACAAGCGTATAGCCACCTTGTGGAACATGCAGCGTGTAACACCACGATTGCAGAGCTTGGTGGACTCACTGTTGCCGAGTTTCTATATGGATCCGATGAGTGATGGCAAAAACAATGTGTATTGGATAGACAAGGTGGTGGCGTTCGATTATTCTTACTATCGTGTAGAGTCGAAACGAGATATTTCCGATGTGCCTGTGATAGAATTGATGAATGCTGCTCTCTATGCTGTAGAGCAACAGATATCCATCCCCCGTGAAGACTTGAAGAAGGTGGTGGCCACACTATTGGGATTCAGTCGCAAGGGCTCTAATGTAGATTTGGCAGCAGAGAAGGCCATAAACCAACTGGTAAGAACTGGTAAATTGAAGGAAGAGAATGGTAAACTATCAATAATTTAAAAAGTTAAAATTAGATGAAAAAATTAATCATGATGGCGTTGACATTAACTATCGCAATGACGGTATCAGCGCAAGACTACAAGGTGGAAACCTTTAAGACAAAGAGTGGCAAAAATGTAAATATCACTTTGATTAAACATGCCACGATGGCCATAGATTTTGATGGCTATGTGATTCATGTGGATGCTGTGCCTAATTATGGCACTGATTATACCAAGTTCCCAAAAGGTGATTTGGTGTTGGTGACACACGAGCATGGTGATCATTTCAATCCGCAGACCATTGAGTTGATTAGCAAGCCCAACAACTTATTGTTTATGAACCAGCGTAGCTTCGACCAGATGCAGAAAGGCATGGTGCTTCGTAATGGTGAGTCTCGCAAGATTACCAAAGATATTTCGATGAAGGTGCTGCCGGCTTATAACACGACACCAGATCATTTGCAGTTCCACCCACAGGGTGTAGGCAACGGTTATCTGCTGAATATCGATGGTCTGAAAATTTATATTGCTGGTGATACGGAGGATATTCCTGAAATGTCGGCTTTGAAAGACGAGAAGATTGATGTGGCTTTCATTCCAGTGAACCAACCATATACGATGACTGTTGAACAAGCTATCCGTGCTGCTTGGATGATTATGCCTAAGGTTTTGATTCCTTATCACTTTGGTCAGACTGACGTAGCACCTATCAAGCAACGTTTGGATGCCGACAACTCTGGTATTGATGTTTGGCTGAGAGATATGCAGTAATCATCCTTTCATCTTAAAAACAATAATGGCAGACCATCTGGGCCTGCCATTATTGTTTATGGGGAGATGATATGTTATCCCAGGCCATTCTGTGTAACCAAATATGCTCCTACCAATACCAGTACTGCTGCTACTGGTTTATCCCAAGTAAATATGTCTTGTCCGATGGCAATGGCGATTAGTGATGCCACAATAGGTTGCAGGTTGGTATAAATGCTGACCGTAGTAGCACGCAAGTACTTCATGGCGTAAGGAATCATGAAATAACCCATCACAGTGGCAAATACTACGATGAAGGCCATACCTCCAACACCCATCATCCCTTCGGTAAATCCATAATCACCACTGAACAGTTTGGTTTGTCCAAACTCGTTCCATGCAAAGGGCAATACAGCAATAGTGGAAACGAGGAAGGTCCATTTCATCTGTGTGACAGCTGTATATTTCTGTGATACCTTACTGGTAATGATGAGGTAAATGACCCACGTAAGCAGACTCAGCAAGGCAAAGAAAATACCCAACAAGTCGTTGCTACCTGCTTCTGTTTGCCATTTTACCAATACCAACAAAGCAGCACCGGCGATACCCAGACAAACGCCCATCAGTTTGACGCCTGTGATGCTTTCTTTCAAGAATAGCGCTGCCAGTAACATGGTACCAATGGGTACGAGGGTAGCGATGAGCGAGTAGTAAACCGGACTGGTATAATTCAATGCCCAGGCTGTGAGGGTTTGTGAGATAACAAAACCTGTGAGACCACCCAGCATGATGACAATCAGGTCTTTCTTCTCGACTTTTTCTTTGGGAAGAAAGGCTGCTATCAACCAGAATATCAAAGCTGCACCAATGCATCTGAGGGCCATATAGACCATCGGAGTGACCCAGTCTTCCAACAGATACTTGGTAACAGGAACGCCTAAACCAAATATCACGTTTGCCAGTATAACGGCGGCATGTCCGTTTACTTTCTTATCCATTTATTATTCTATTCCGTGTGCAGAAACATCCTTGTTAACACGATGAATCAATCCCTGCAGTACGGCACCAGGACCACATTCGGTAAATTCGTCGGCTCCGTCGGCCAACATATTCTCAACGATCTGTGTCCAACGTACAGGAGCAGTGAGCTGAGCTACAAGATTGGCTTTAATCTCAGCAGGATTGGTGTGAGGCTTTGCATCTACATTCTGATATACAGGACACTTTGGAGTGCTAAAGTTAGTAGCGTTGATAGCTGCCTCCAATTCTTCTTTGGCTGGTTGCATCAGTGGAGAATGGAAGGCACCACCGACCTTGAGCGGCAAAGCGCGCTTAGCTCCAGCAGCTTTCATCAGTTCGCAAGCTTTGTTGATGCCATCGATAGATCCAGAGATCACAATTTGTCCAGGGCAGTTGTAGTTAGCAGCTACCACCACGTTGCCTCCTTCAGAAACCAGGTGACAAATTTCTTCTACTTTATCATCCGACAGGTTGATGATAGCGGCCATAGTTGATGGCTGAGCCTCACAAGCCTTTTGCATCGCCATAGCACGAGCATAAACCAGCTTGAGTCCGTCCTCGAAACTAAGTGCACCAGCTGCTACTAAGGCAGAAAACTCACCCAATGAGTGTCCTGCAGTCATTTCTGGTTTGAACTTATCGCCCATGCAGAGAGCAGAAATTACTGAGTGCAGGAATACGGCAGGCTGTGTAACCTTGGTCTGCTTCAGTTCCTCGTCAGTACCATCAAACATGATGTCTGTGATGCGATAGCCCAGAATATCATTAGCTTTGTCAAATAACTCTTTTGCCAATGGATTGTTTTCATAGAGGTCTTTACCCATACCCACAAATTGAGCACCTTGCCCAGGGAAAACGAATGCTTTCATAATCTTTTAATCATATAAATTATTTGTGGCTGCAAAGATATAGGAAAAAAGAATAATAATGCCGACAATTATGTACATTTAACAAATTATAGTACATAAAGCATTGTAAATCTGCACAAAATAATATGTGTTGTGCAATAATTACTCGTCAATCATCAAATCTTTCTTCAGTTGCTTTTCTGAAGGAATGCAGAAGAGGGAAGCAGTCATTCCTATACATGCACAAAGGATGCATGAAGTGCTTTGCATCAAATAATAACCCACGATGCCAGCTAATACAGGAACGGCCAATAGCAGTATTCTTACGCTGCTCCACATCACATACTGACTCATGGCAGCATCGGTACTTGCATCAGCATCAATCTTTTTCTTCTTCACCCAGGCAAAGAGCTTCAGGGCTGCAGGCACACAACAGGCGGTGAGTAGAATCACAATGGTTTCAGTGAAATACACCACTCTTACATTGTCAGCATAGATGCCTGTAAGGTTGAATCCGCCAGATTCTCCCATTATGATGATGAACAAAGCAGCAAACCATAAATAGGCGAAATTTCGCTTCAAAGTAGCAACAGCTTGTCGGATATTCTCTTCCATAAACGATACGGTTTTGATGATTTTATTGCAAAGATAAGAAAAAACTTGTTAACTTTGCAGACGTTTGGATAACTATTGTTTTTATGAATACAATAGAGAAAATTTCGGTATTGTTCGACTTCGATGGAGTTGTGATGGATACTGAGGCACAATATAGCGTATTTTGGCACCAGATAGGTGTTGAATATCTGCAACATGACTATTTGGAACAGATTATCAAAGGTCAGACGTTGACTACTATCTTCAACACTTATTTTAAGGGATTGGAAGATCAGTGGGAAACGATTGACGGTAAGCTGAAGTATTTTGAACAGCACATGAACTATGAATATATCGACGGATTTGAAGATTTTATGCACGACTTGAAGAAACATGGGGTAATGACGGCTGTGGTGACCAGCTCCGATGAAGGCAAGATGGCTGCTGTATATGCCGCTCATCCTGAGATACCCCAACTGTTCGACCGCATCTTCACTGCTGAGATGTTTACTAAATCCAAGCCCGATCCTGACTGCTATCTGTTAGGGATGAGAGAATTTGGTACTGATGCAGCACATACATTCGTATTCGAGGATTCCTTCAACGGACTGAAAGCTAGTTTAGCATCAGGGGCTACCGTAGTTGGTTTGGCTACCACCAATATGGCAGATGACATTGCTCCGTTGTGTCATCATATCTTATATGACTACAAGGATTTCTCTTTTGACAAACTGATTGAACTCAATGAAAGAAAGCACTCATAAATTGATGACGTTGGATTTCTGGCGTATTTGCCTTTCCAATTTTATGTTCTACGCAGCAGTGTGGGCGTTGTTGCCTATATTGCCGGCACAGTGTTACTTGATGGGAATGAACCAAACAGAAATGGCATTTTCGTTTCTATTGTTTGTGGCAGCTATGATTGGAGTAGGGCCATTACATGCCTTTTTGGGTGATGCTTTTAAAAGAAAATATGTGTTGATGCTCTCCACTTTTGCTATTGCCCTTTGTTATGGTGGATGGTTGCTGGCTACTGAAACATGGCATGCAAAACTGTTGATGCTGTTAGCGGGTGCCTCATTTGGAATAGCTACTACAGCTGGCATTACCATCGGTATAGATATCACACAGTCCCACCGTCGTGGAATGGGTAACCGTATATATGCTTTTTCGGGAGCTTTAGGTATG
This sequence comes from uncultured Prevotellaceae bacterium, assembly GCA_946407325.1. The sequence continues at coordinate 13,255 of CAMJNN010000012.1, forward strand.
CTGTTAGGTATTTGTTGTTTGTCGCCACTCTTTCTGACGATCGAATTCAGTACTCTGATAATCATATCGTTGATATTGTTCTTTCTCTGTCTTATTGTGGAGGCAAGTGTCTATGTGGCGTTTAGGGCGCCCGTGGGAGTAGGGGTGTTCAACCTTGACCGTTTCTTCTTGCCATTAGCTTGGGTGCCAGCAGTGAATGTAAGCATCCTGTCGTTCGGCATAGGTATGTTACTTAATCTACTTCCTCCTTATAGTTGGATAGCCACATTTATGCTGGTGTGCCTTTCCTTAGTCACTCCACTGCTAACCCGACTGTTTGTGAAGCTGTCGCATCATTGTCAGCGAGGCACTGCCAACACCACTTTGCAGTTGGCTATACAAGCGGGACTTATATTGGGCTTGGTGGAAGGAGAAAGAATAGGTAGCAACCTGCTGTTTGGAGCTATTACGATCCTACTCGCGTTACTGATGTTCGCGAGCGTTACCTGGTCATATTTCAAACAAAAGCGTGTGCGACCTTGATTGATTAGAATAGTGCTAATATATAAGGTAGAAAGACAATAAGACCCACGATAGCTGCTGCGATGGCTGTCACCAAGACAGCACCAGCAGCTATATCTTTTACCTCTCCGGCAATTCTGTTCCGTTCGGGAGATACCAGATCAACCAGTCGTTCGATAGCAGAGTTGAATAGCTCGGCAGCTATGACAGATCCTATACAAAGCATCACTACCATCCATTCAATATGTGTGATATGGAAGAAGAAACCTGCCACTATTACGGCTATCGCAGCCAACAGGTGGAACTTAATATTTTGCTCGTGTCCTGCACAAGTGAGGATACCATTCCATGCGAAGGTAAAGCTCTTCATTTGTTTCTTAAAACTATAACTCATAATCTGCTTACGTTTTTTACTCCCTTTACTGTTTTAAGTTTTTTTATCAAGGTGTTCAGCTTCGATGTATCACTCACCATAACGGTGAGTTGACCACTGAACAAACCATCATTGGCTTCTATGCTTATGCTTCTAAGATTGATACCCACCTCTTTGTTGATGATAGAGGTGATGTTGGTTACAATGCCAATATCGTCATGACCTACCACCATCAAAGTGATAGGATATTGTGAGTCCACAGATTTTCCTGCCCAGCGGGCTTTAACGATACGATAGCCATATCGCTCGCGCATATCATGGGCATTGGGACAATTGGTGCGATGAATCATGATGCCTCGCTTGATGCTTACAAACCCGAAGATATCGTCACCATAAATTGGATGGCAGCATTGTGCCAGTTGGTATTGTATGCCTTTGAGGTTTTGATCAATCACCAGCACATCCTCATGGCTATTGCTATCCTCGCTATCCATCTTCTGCAGGCTGAACCCTTCGGCCGTGCGTGCTTGTGACTCAGAATTATCCGTCTCACGTCTCAGTTGCTCGAGGTATTCCTCAATGATGGAGTTGGTGTCAATAATATTATTTGCCAAATTTTGATAGAAGTCGGTAATGATTTTATAACCCATACGTTTGATGACCTTCATCATTACAGACTCGTCGAAGTCGATCTTGCGATTCTTCAACTTGCGTTCTAATTCTTCCTTGGCAAAAGCACTTTGTCTGGCTTCCGTCTCTTTGAGCGCTTGTTTGATTTTTGTACGGGCTTTTGAGGTGACTACAATCTTGAGCCATCCTTGTTTAGGCGTTTGAGAAGCCGAAGACATAATCTCCACTAGGTCACCGCTTTTTAATTCCTGACGTATAGGCACATTTTTGCCGTTCACCTTTGCGCCCGTGCAACTACAACCCAGTTTGGTATGAATCATAAAGGCGAAATCCAGCACAGTAGCCCCTTTAGGAAGTTTGTAGAGGTCGCCCTTAGGTGTAAACACAAATACCTCGTCTTCGTATAAATCCATCTTGAACTGGTCCATAGCCTCTAGACCTGTTCCGTCGGAACTCTCGAGTGCTTCACGCACAGACGAAAGCCAGTCATCCAGCCCTGTTTCTCCCTTTACACCTTTATAGCGCCAGTGGGCAGCCAAGCCTCGCTCGGCTACTTCATCCATACGTTCTGTACGTATCTGTACTTCCACCCATTTGCCTTCCGGTCCCATAACGGTAATGTGCAACGACTCATAACCATTGCTTTTTGGTACAGAAAGCCAGTCGCGTAAACGCTTGGGATTGGGTTGATACATATCTGTCACGATGCTATACACTTGCCAACATTGCATCTTTTCTTTTTCGTAGGGAGAATCTAGAATCACTCTGATGGCAAATAGGTCGTACACTCCCTCAAACGGACACTTCTGTATCTTCATCTTCTGATAGATGGAGTGGATGGATTTGGTGCGCCCCTTGATGTGGAACTTTAGTCCTGCATCTTCCAAACTTTTCTGTAACGGACCAATAAAACGGGCGATATAGGCATCGCGGCTCTTTTTGGTCTCATTGAGTTTGTCTTTGATATGATAGTAAATATCATGTTCTGTATATTTCAAAGAAAGGTCTTCCAACTCAGACTTTAAAGCATAAAGACCCAGTTTGTGGGCAAGGGGAGCATAAAGGTAGGCAGCTTCATTGGCTACTTGCAGACGAGCTTCTTCATTGTCAGCATCACGTATCTGTCGCATGATGTTCACGCGGTCGGCAATGATAATGAGGATTACTCGCATGTCTTCCGCAAACGTCAGTAACAGCTTGCGGAAGTTTTCTGATTCTATTGACGGGCTCTTTACATATAGCTCATGAACCCTGAGCAGTCCTTTAACAATACCAGCCACATCGGAGCCAAAGTTATCGTTCACTTCTTCAATAGTGCAAGCGCCTGCACTCACACATTCGTGCAGCATGATACCCATGACGGATGCTCGTTTCATGCCAATCTCATCGGCCACAATGATGGCTGTTTGCAAACTTTTTAGCAGAGGATTCAGTCCGAATATGTCACGCGACATCTTGCCAGAACCAATGGATCTAACCAACTGCTCTTTGAGCTTACGAGTATCGTCTGGCAGAAAAGAATCACCTGTCAGTCTAAGCAGTTTATGATATAACGCCAGGAAGAGTTTAAGCTCATCTGGGGAAAAGAATGTCTGTTCTGTCATGATGCCTATACAAAATTGCCTGCAAGTTAATAAATAGTGTTTAAAAAAACCAACTAAACTGTTTAAAAATGCATAATCGAAACTTATTTCTTTAAAATATGCGATTTTTCTTATATTTTATTTTGTCGTTAACGAAAGATTATCTAACTTTAGGGAGAAATCAAGTAAACACGATATATAAACCAAAAAGGAGACAATACCATGAACGCTGATAGAATCGCGAAAAATGCTAGATTAGTGTGGAATATTTTGGAAAAGGCGGCAAGTCGAATGACATTTATCGACATGATTGTACAAACAAATCTTCATGCTACCGATCTGGCTTACGCTATTGGATGGCTTGCTCGTGAAGACCGTATCGGAATGATAGAGGAAGACGGTAAGCAATATTTCATGGCGTATTGAACAATAAAAGGATGTGTCCTTGCAGGCACATCCTTTTTTATTTCCTTGGATGAAAAAAAATAGAGGGTAAAGTGTTTTTTTTACCTTCTATTGAATGATAATCTGCAGAAATCTTCTTATATTTGCTACTTATGAAGAAATAATTAAAACTAATCGATATGACTTTAACTCAACAAGACAAGGATTTGCTGAAAAAGAAAGGCATCTCCGTAGAAAAACTAGCTGAAGAACTGACATGTTTTGAGCACGGTTTTCCGTTCCTTAAACTGTATGCAGCAGCATCGGTGGAGAATGGAATTATGGAACTTTCTCCCATCAATCAAGATGCCTACCTCAAGGCATGGGATGCATATACCTCTACCATGACCGACAAGCGCGTGGTGAAGTTTGTCCCTGCATCAGGTGCAGCAAGCCGAATGTTCAAGGATTTGTTTGGTTTTCTTGACGCTGATTATGACGTACCTACAAAGGCTTTTGAACAGACATTCTTTGCTAAAATCCACAAGTTTGCTTTCTTCGATGATCTCGATGCTGCTTGCCAAAAAATATATGGCAAAGGTATTGACGCTTTGGTGTCTGAAGGCAAGTATAAAAAGGTAGTAGCAGCTTTGCTGAAGGAAGAAGGTTTGAATTATGGAAATCTGCCGAAGGGCTTGCTGAAGTTCCATAACTACGACCAGGGCAACCGCACTCCTCTAGAAGAGCATTTGGTAGAAGGTGCACTCTATGCTGCTAATAAGGATAAGAAGGTAAATGTCCATTTCACTGTTTCTCCCCAACATCGTGCGCTCTTTGAGGCTAAAGTGGCCGAAAAAGCCAACTGCTATGCAGAAAAATATGGTGTAAAATACGATATTTCTTTTTCTGAGCAGAAGGCAAGCACAGATACTGTTGCTGTAGATATGAACAATCAGCCGTTCCGTGAGGATAACGGTGAATTGTTGTTCCGTCCTGGAGGTCATGGCGCATTGATTGAAAATTTAAACGACCTGGATGCAGATATTGTGTTTATCAAGAATATTGATAATGTGACGAGTGATCGCATGAAAGGTGACACTGTATTATTCAAGAAGATATTAGCTGGTGTACTGGTAACACTACAGCAGCAGGCATTTAGTTACCTTCAACTTTTGGAGAGTGGCAAATATACTCACGAGCAGGTGCTCACTATTTTGAAGTTCGTTCAAAAACAGCTTTTCTGCAAGAATCCAGAAACCAAAAACCTGGAAGATGCCGAGCTGGTGATTTATTTGAAGAACAAGCTCAATCGTCCAATGCGTGTTTGTGGTATGGTTAAAAACTTGGGCGAACCAGGTGGCGGTCCGTTCTTGGCTTATAACCCTGATGGTACGATTTCATCACAAATCCTTGAGAGCTCTCAGATTGACATGAACGATCCCGAGAAGAAAGCGATGTTTGAAAAGGGTACTCACTTTAATCCTGTAGATTTGGTTTGTGCCATTAAGGATTTCAGAGGCAACAAGTTTGATTTACCTAAATATGTGGACAAAGCTACAGGATTCATTTCACAAAAATCTAAAAATGGTCGTGAACTGAAAGCACTTGAGCTGCCTGGCTTGTGGAACGGTGCCATGAGTGACTGGAATACAGTCTTCGTAGAGGTGCCTGTTTCTACCTTCAACCCTGTAAAAGTAGTAAATGATTTATTAAGAGAAGCACATCAATGAAAAAGATATTATTATTAGGATCAGGCGAACTGGGTAAAGAGTTCACTATTGCGATGCAACGTTTAGGACAGCATGTGGTGGCGTGTGACGCCTATGCTGGTGCACCAGCCATGCAGGTGGCTGACGAATGTGAAGTGTTTAGTATGCTCGATGGTGATGCATTGCAGCAGGTAGTGGAGAAACACCATCCCGACATCATTGTGCCTGAGATTGAGGCCATTCGTACCGAACGCCTTTTTGATTTCGAGAAACAAGGCATACAGGTAGTGCCAAGTGCCCGTGCAGTCAACTATACTATGAACCGCAAGGCCATCCGTGATTTGGCGGCTAAAGAGCTGGGTGTCAAGACAGCCAACTACCGTTATGCCAAAAATCTTGACGAACTGAAAGAGGCTACTGCTGTCATTGGTTTCCCTTGTGTCATCAAACCATTGATGTCATCATCAGGGCATGGTCAGTCGGTAGTAAAGAAAGCAGAAGATTTGGAACAGGCTTGGAAAGAAGCCAGCGAAGGAGCTCGTGGCGATATCAAAGAGGTGATTGTTGAGCAGTTTATTCATTTTGACTATGAGATTACTTTGCTTACTGTCACGCAGAAGAATGCGCCCACCTTGTTCTGTGCACCCATTGGTCATGTACAGATTAGCGGTGATTATCGCGAGAGTTTCCAGCCTATGCCTATGAAATCCGAGCACTTGAAAGCTGCTCAGGATATGGCAGCTAAGGTTACCGGTGCACTGACCGGTGCCGGCATCTGGGGAGTTGAGTTCTTTATCAGCGAGAAAGATGGTGTTTATTTCTCAGAATTGTCTCCACGTCCGCATGATACTGGTATGGTTACTTTGAGTGGTTGTCAGAACTTCAGTGAATTCGAACTGCATGCCCGTGCCGTTTTGGGATTGCCTATTCCAGCCATCAAGCAGTTGAGATGTGGTGCCAGTGCTGTTATCCTTTCTGAGATTGTAAAACAGTCACAGCTTGAATATACAGGTTTGGGAGATGCGCTGAAAGAAGACGACACCGATTTGCGTATCTTCGGAAAGCCGGTAGCCAGACTGCATAGAAGGATGGGAGTGATGCTTACATCTGCTCCACTTGGCAGTGATTTAAACCAATTGCGTGATAAGTGTAAACGTTTGGCTGCTTTGGTAAAAGTATGCTGAAACTAAAAAATAATAAAATTATTTGTATAAATATTTGGTGATTTTCAGATTTGTCACTAAATTAGAGGCGGTTAATTTAACTTTTAGTTGATTATAGTAAAGCAAGAAAATGTAGAACGGCAACAGTCTGGGAAGACAGTTGCCGTTGTTTTTAACTTGAAAATCTTAGGAAATCATGAAACTGATAGGCAATATAATTTGGCTTTTAGTAGGTGGCTTGGAAACCGCTTTTGAGTATTTTTTCGCTGGTGTTGTATTATGTATAACTATCATCGGCATACCCTTTGGACTACAGGCTTTCAAATTAGGCATACTTATGTTGTGGCCATTTGGGAGTAGGGTGGATTTGTTACCTGGACAGCCTGGTTGTTTGAGCACTATTATGAATATATTGTGGCTCTTTGCAGGTTTGCCCATTTGTATTACCCATCTAATATTTGGCATATTGCTCTGCATCACTATCATAGGCATTCCCTTTGGTCTACAACATTTCAAGTTTGCTGGCATAGCCTTGACTCCATTTGGCAGGACTGTAGTAAGTGATATTTGATGAAGTCATAAAAAAACTGCATTTAAATTTTGTCAGATTCAGAAAAACCTGTACATTTGCACGGTTTTAGTTCTATAAGTGTTAGGGGCGTAGCTCAGATGGTTTAGAGCGTTGCAGTCACATTGCAAAGGTCATCGGTTCGAGCCCGATCGTCCCTACGAAAAAAAGCAGGAATAATCCTGCTTTTTCTTTTTTTACTTTCTTGTTATAGATACTTGAGTTTAATCAGTCATTTTTCATACGTTCGTCCTCCAGATCAATGCGACGTAAGTAATGGCGAATAAGCTCCTTATCTATGTCAGGACGTTCTCGATTCAATTTGAAAAGATAGTTGCGTTGCGCTTCCAGGATCTGGCGGTAAGTATGCGCGGCTGACTTAAACAGAGATTCTTTGACACGGGCTTCAGCCAATGCTTGCCAATGATTCACGACATTACGCATTACCACATCGTTTTCTGTATCTGAGGGATGTTCTTGAAGGTATTGCAAGCCGCATTCTGCCAAACCTTTGCGAATAACAAGATTCGCTTCATCATCATCAAGATTGTCATGGTACACAGGAAAGTGGACCCATTTCAGGAGCAGGGGTAATGAAAGACCTTGCAATAATAGGGTGGTAAGGATTACGATGAATGTGCAATATAATATGATACTTCTATGAGGGAAAGCTTCGCCACCAGGTAATGTAAATGGGATTGAAAGTGCGGCTGCCAGTGAGACTACACCTCTCATGCCGCACCATCCAACAATAAGTGAGGTAGGAGAGTCGATAATCATTTCCTGATTAATACCCAACTCTTTTCTACGCAATTTACTAATTGGAATGGCCAGATATGCATTAAGCATTCGCAAAGCCATGATTATTAATGATATGAATAGTGCATAGGAAGTAGCTCGTGCAATGCCTATGCCATCGCTTTCGAAGGCATTCACTATCTCTCGTAAGTTTAAGCCAATCAGCAGAAATGCAAAACCATTCAACACAAAGGCAGTGTTGCTCCACACACTACTGCCCAACAATCGTGCCTTGCTATCAAGATCTCTCGTATGTTGCCCCATATAGAATCCGCCAAATACAACGCTCAACACGCCTGATGCGCTGGCTGACTCACCAGCTATGTACATCAAGAATGGAGCAATCAAAGTAAATACGATAGTAACGTTTGTGTCGGCAGGCAATACCTTGTGAAGATAAACAAACCCTACTCCGATAGCAACACCTATTATTGCTCCTCCAACTACCATCCAACAGAAACTGAGCAATGCTTGATGTATCTCGAAATGTCCTGTTTGAACAGCCATTAAAGCAAAACTGAAGACTATCAGGGAAGAGGCGTCGTTAAGTAGGCTTTCTCCTTCCAATATGGTAGCTATGCGACTGGGTACTTTCACTTGTTGCATAATGGTAGTGGCACTTACCGCATCGGTAGATGAAACAATACCTCCTAAAGCCATACCTAACGCCAGTGTCATTCCTGGTATTATCCAGTGGGCTATCAATCCCACTCCAGCTGCAGTAAACAGTACCACCAAGAAAGCGAAACTTAAGATTACTCGCTTCCATTGCCACATTTCCTTTAATGATATGGCATAGGACGACTGAAATAGCAGAGGGGGTAAGAAAATATAGAAAATGAGTGCAGGATCCATGTTTAGGTCAGGCATACCCGAGATAAAACTTAGAAACAATCCAGCCAATACAAGTATAACAGGGTAGGCTATACGCAATTTATTGGCCAGCAGTGTTAATAATGAGATGATGAATCCCATCACTACGATAAAAGCAACTTGATTTTCCATATAAATATATAATTGTTATATCTGCCACGGGGGCGGAATTGACTACGTCCATCCCGGCCCTGCCACGGGCTAATTTCAGTGATTCCCGCCCGTTGGGGCGGAATTGACTTCGTCCATCCCAGCCCTGCCACGGGCTAATTCACTAGTCCAAAAAAGAGAAGACTCGAAAGCAAGCTTCCTGTCTTCTCTTTTCTGTCCTCGTGATTCCGGCGGGATTCAAACCCACAACCTTTTGATCCGTAGTCAAATGCTCTA
>CAMJNN010000013.1 GCA_946407325.1 uncultured Prevotellaceae bacterium
TTCTGGCTTCATTTGCTGAGAAATATGACAGTTATGCTATTTACGATGTGGATGTGTGGATAAAGAGTCTGCCAACTTTTATTATTGCTTTGGTGACACTGGTAATTATCTTCATCCTGGCATGGAGAAACGGACGCACCTATTGCAACACCATCTGTCCGGTGGGAACAGTGTTGGGGTTCTTTGCTAGGTTCTCATTCTTCCATGTTACCTTTGATGCAGAGAAGTGCAAGAACTGCAGTATGTGTTCTCGCAACTGCAAGGCTTCTTGTATCGACTATAAGACGCATACCGTTGACTACAGCCGCTGTGTGACTTGCGGCAATTGCTTGGAGCAGTGTAAGTTTGGCGCTTTGAGCTATAAATTTGGCACACCATCTTTGGCTACTGCATTCCCTAAGCCTGTAGTGATAGAGAAACCTGCTCCAAAGGCAACTGCAAAAGCAGAAGCTCCTAAAGCAGAGGAAAAGGCTGAGGTGAAAGACCCTGGTTTGCGTACCTTCCTGACCACTATCGCAGTGGGTGCAGCAGCGGCTGCTAAGGCACAGGTTATTCCAGAGGCTACCGATAAAAAGGTAGATGGCGGTTTGGCTGAGATAGAAGACAAGGTGGCTCCGAAGCGTGCTACGAAGATTGTGCCTCCTGGTGCAAAGAGTCTGAAAAATATGGCTCAGCACTGTACCAGCTGTCAGCTCTGTGTATCAGCTTGTCCGAACGGTGTACTGCGCCCCAGCACCGATTTGCTGACACTGATGCAACCCGTGTCAAGCTACGAGATCGGTTATTGCCGTCCTGAGTGCGTACGTTGCTCTGAAGTTTGTCCGGCTGGTGCTATCAAGCTGATTGATGTGGCAGAGAAATCATCTATCCAAATCGGGCATGCTGTATGGACACGTGAACTGTGTGTTCCTATCAAAGATGGTCAGGAGTGCGGCAACTGTGCCCGTCACTGTCCGACAGGTGCTATCACAATGGTTCCAAGTGATGCCAACGATCCTAAATCACTGAAGATTCCTGTGGTGAACGATGAGATGTGTATTGGTTGTGGCGCTTGCGAGAACTTGTGTCCGTCTCGCCCAATCAGTGCAATCTATGTAGAAGGTCACGAAGTACACAGAACTATCTAATTCATTACAAATTATGGCTGAAGAAAAGAAGAACAATATAAGCAGACGTGGGTTTTTAAAGGCGATGGGAGCTGGCGCAACAGTGGCTGCAGGAGCAGCACTGGAAAGTTGTGGTTCTAAGAAAAAGGATTTGCAATATGATCCAGCTGGGCATCACACCACTGAGGTACCCATAGGACAGATGACTTATCGAACTTGGCCAACAGGTGATAAAGTATCTATACTAGGCTATGGCTGTATGCGATGGCCAACCCTACAGAGGCCTGATGAAAATGGAAATGTCATCGATCAGGAACGGGTGAATGAACTGGTTGACTATGCCATTGAGCATGGTGTGAACTATTTCGACACGGCTCCAGTATATGTACAGGGACAATCGGAGCGTGCCACTGGTATCGCCCTGAAGCGTCATCCAAGAGACAGCTATTACATTGCTACCAAAATGTCTAACCAGCGAATGGCTGGTAGAGGTCTTTCTCCACAGGAGATGCTGAAACAATCGCAAGAGATGTATTACAACTCTTTCAAAGAGTTGCAGACTGACTATATCGACTATTATCTTTTGCACTCTATCGGAGGTGGTGACGGAATTCCTTTGCTGAATGAGCGTTTCTTCGACTGTGGCATGATTGATTTTCTGGTAAAGGAACGCGAGGCAGGTAGAATACGTCACCTTGGCTGGTCGTTCCACGGCGATGTAGCTGTGTTCGACCACATGCTTCAGTTGCACGACGAAGGCAAGTATAAGTGGGATTTCGTACAGATCCAAATGAACTACCTCGACTGGACCCATGCCAAGGAGACCAATCCTCGCAATGTGAATGCAGAATACCTTTACGGCGAACTGGAAAAGCGCAATATCCCAGTGGTGATTATGGAGCCTTTGCTGGGTGGTCGTTTATCAAACGTGCCTAACCATATCGTTGCTCGCCTAAAGCAACAGGAACCTGAGAACAGTGTGGCATCATGGGCATTCCGCTTCTGTGGTACCTATCCTGGGGTGATGACTGCCTTGAGTGGTATGACCTATATGGAACACTTGCAAGATAATATCCGTAGCTTCTCCCCATTGAAACCATTGACACAGGAGCAGCTTGACTACCTGGAAGATACAGCAAGCTTGATGGTTACCTACCCCACCATTCCCTGCAACAATTGCCAGTACTGCATGCCTTGTCCATACGGACTGGATATCCCTGGTGTTTTGATGCACTACAACAAATGTGTGAACGAGGGTAACATACCTGAAACCATGCAGGATCCCAACTACAAGAAAGCCCGTCAAGCCTTCTTGGTTGGATACGACCGTGCAGTACCTAAGCTGCGTCAGGCCAGTCATTGCACCAGTTGCAACCAGTGTTCACCTGAGTGTCCACAACGCATCAACATCCCTGCACAGATGCAAAGGATAGATGAATATGTGGAGAAACTTAAACAAGGCACTTTATAATGTACAGTTTTACATGCGATTATTCTGAGGGGGCACACCCGAATATCCTGAAAAAACTTCAGGAAAGGAACCTCATACAGCATCCTGGCTATGGCGAGGATGAAGTAACTAACGAAGCGATTGAACTAATTCGCCAACGCATCGGTAACTCCAAAGCAACCATCTACTTCGTGACAGGTGGCACCCAAGCCAATATGGCTGTCATTTCTTCTCTACTACGCACACCAGAGGCTGTGATTTGTGTGGATGGAGGACATATCTGGGCCCACGAAACGGGTGCCATCGAAGCTACCGGACATCGTGTTATCACTGTACCAGGTGTTGAAGGCAAAATTACTCCTGCTGGTATTCAGAAAGCGCTCGACGACTACTTCATGCGTCCTCACATGGTGAAACCTGCGATGGTGTATATCTCTGATGCCACTGAGGTGGGTACCATCTATAAGAAAGCCGAGCTGCAAGCCATCAGTGAGTTCTGTCGTTCACACAAGTTGTTACTTTATCTTGATGGAGCCCGTTTAGGTAGCGCATTGACATCAGACGAGAACAACCTCACCTTACATGACCTAACCGAGCTAACGGACGTATTCTATATTGGTGGTACGAAAAATGGTGCTTTGTTTGGCGAGGCCATCGTGTTTAACAATCCTGAGCTGTATCCTGATTTCGACTATGTACGTAAGGAGCGTGGAGCATTACTGGCCAAGGGTTGGCTCTTGGGCGTTCAGTTTGGTGAGTTGTTTAAGGACGACCTCTATTTCAAGATTGCCCGTCATGCTAACGTACTGGCCAAGAAACTGTCAACAGCTTTGAAGGAAGCTGGATTTGAGTTTCTAGCCGACTCCCCCACCAACCAAGTATTCCCCATCGTCAGCAAAGAAGAAATGGCTATCTTGGCGAAGAAGTATATATTTGAGGAGTGGCAACCAATGGACGAGCATCATTCGGCCATCCGTTTTGTTACCTCTTGGGCAACGGATGAGGAGCATGTGGATGAACTAATTGATGATTGCAGAAAATTGAGACTATAAATCATAACACTATGGAAAAATATATTTTAGCAGTAGATCAAGGCACCAGCAGTTCGCGCGCCATTATCTTCAACAAGAAAGGTGAGAGCTGTGCTGTGGCACAGAAAGAATTTACCCAACATTTCCCGAAGTCAGGATGGGTGGAGCATAACCCACACGAGATATGGTCGTCAGAAGCATCGGTCATCAGTGAGGCAATGGCGAAGTTGGGTATCAACGGAGCTGAGATTGCCGGCATAGGTATCACCAACCAACGCGAAACCACCATTGTGTGGGATGTAGAGACTGAAGAGCCTATCTATAATGCCATTGTGTGGCAAGACCGTCGTACGGCTGAGTATTGCGATGAACTGAAAGCACAGGGGGTGACAGACATGATTCACGAGAAAACGGGTCTGATCATCGATGCTTACTTCAGTGCGACAAAAATCAAATGGATTCTCGACAATGTGAAAGGCGCCAGGAAACGTGCCCAGCAAGGTAAGTTGCGCTTCGGAACCGTTGATTCATGGTTGGTGTGGCGACTGACAAAGGGTACACTCCACATCACAGATGCGACTAACGCCTCACGCACTATGTTGTTCAATATACACACCCTGCAATGGGACGAAGAGCTGCTGAAGCTGTTCGACATACCTTTATCGATGATGCCTGAAGTGAAGTCATGCAGCGAGGTATATGGATATACACAATCGCCCATCTTCAACCAGCCAGTAGCTATCGGCGGTATTGCGGGCGATCAACAGGCTGCGCTCTTCGGACAGCTCTGCACAGAACCGGGCAGCGTGAAGAATACCTATGGCACTGGTTGCTTCCTACTGATGAACAGTGGCGAAAAACCTATCATGTCGAAGAATAACCTGCTTACCACCATTGCCCTCAAACGAGGCGACAAGGTGACCTATGCTTTGGAAGGCAGTATCTTCGTGGGAGGTTCGGTGGTACAGTGGTTGCGCGACGGACTGGGTATCATCAAGTCTTCAGGTGAGATTGAAGCCTTGGCAGCTACCGTACCTGATACAGGTGGGGTATATTTCGTGCCTGCCCTCACAGGCATGGGTGCTCCTTACTGGGATCAGTATGCACGTGGAAGCATCACAGGCATCAGTCGTGGTACCACCGCTGCTCATATTGCCCGTGCTGCATTGGAGGGCATTGCTTTCCAAACACTCGACATCGTGCAGGCTATGCAACGTGACGCCGACTTACCTCTCAAGGAATTGAAGGTAGATGGTGGCGCATCACGCAACAACCTGATGATGCAGTTCCAAGCTGACATACTGAACACCAAGGTGATTCGTCCGCGTAATCCAGAAACCACCGCTTTAGGCGCCACCTATCTGGCTGGCTTGGCCGTTGGTTACTGGAAGAGCGTAGAGGAGATACGCGACCAATGGCAGATCGACTCGATGTTTATGCCTACCGACGACCGTCAGCAAGTGGAACAAGCTGTCAAAGGATGGCGAGAAGCGATACAAAGAACTTTAACCTTAAACAAATAAATACTATGATAGAGAAAATGATATTTGAGTTCTTAGGAACCATGATACTGATTCTGATGGGCGATGGCGTATGTGCCAACGTAAGTTTGGAAAAGTCAAAGGCAAAGGGTGCCGGCTGGGTAGTCGTTACCTTCGCATGGGGTCTTGCCGTGATGTGCGGTGTGTTCGTAGCGGGTCCTTATACGGGTGCACATCTTAATCCCGCTGTATCTATCGGTTTGGCATTGGCGGGGTCGTTCGACTGGAACTTGGTAATACCTTATATCATTGCCCAGATGTTGGGAGGCTTTGTTGGAGCAGTGTTGGTCTATCTGTATTTCAAGGACCACTACGACGCTACGCCTGATGCAGATACCAAGTTAGGTACCTTCTGTACCATTCCTGCTATCCGCAACAAGTGGCGCAACCTGCTGAGTGAGGTGATTGGTACCTTCGTACTGGTATATTGCATCCTCGCCATAGGCAATGTGGGCAATACACCCGAACTGGGTATGGGTAGCTTGGGCGCTTTCCCTGTTACCTTCCTGATCGTTGCCATCGGTATGTCGTTGGGCGGAACCACAGGTTATGCCATCAATCCAGCCCGTGACTTGGCTCCTCGTTTCGCACATTTCATCCTGCCAATCAAGGGCAAACGCAACAGCGACTGGAGTTATGCCTGGGTTCCAGGTGTTGGTCCAATCATCGGATGCGCCATCGCAGCAGCCTTGTATTTACTTGTATAAAAAGAAGGATCATGATGAAGAATTGTGTATTGGGTGGATTGCTCTTAGCGCTGACAGCTTGCAGTTCTACTACGAAAGTGGATGAGTTGACAATGATTGTGGGCACTTACACTTTTGCTGGGAGCGAAGGTATCTATACTTATAAGTTTGACCAAGAAAACGGTACAGTAAGGCCACTGGAGGTCATCAAGATGAAGAACCCCTCCTACCTCACCCTCTCTGCCAACCAAAATGTGATGTATGTGGTGAGCGAGAACCACGATGAGACAGCTGCGGTATCAGCTTTCAAGTTCGACAAGGAGAGCGGAAAGGCTGAGTTGCTAAACAGTCAGATGACCTACGGGGAAGATCCATGCTATGTGGCTACCAACGGTAAGATTGTCACCACTGCCAACTATTCAGGGGGCAGTATGTCGGTTTTTCCCCTTCGCTATGACGGTAGCTTAGAGCCTATCGACACCATCTTCTGTGGTAACATCGGCGGTCCGGATATGAGTCGTCAGGAAGCGCCGCATGTGCATTGCACAGCTTTCACTCCTGATGGCAAGCAGCTGTTAATTACCGACTTCAGTGCCGACCGCATCCTGCACTTCGATGTGGAAGCCGACCCATCCAAGCCTCATCTGCTATTAGACACCACACCTATTGATGCAGATTCTGGTCCCAGACACATTATCTTCAGTCATGATGGCAAGTGTGTATATATCATCAGCGAATTGAGCGAGGCCGTAACGGTATGCAGCTACAACCAAGGGAAGATGGAAGTGATACAGACCATCGAGACGCACCCTCAAGCTGACCGCCATGCAGCTGATATTCATCTCTCACCCGATGGCAAGTTCCTCTATGCCAGTGTGAGAGATATAGATGATGGACTGGCTATCTTTGAAGTGGACCAGCAAACGGGGTTGCTGACAAAGGTGGGCTATCAACCTACAGGCAAACATCCACGTAACTTCAACATCACTCCCAATGGCAAATATGTGTTGGTGGCGGATATGAAGGACAACAAGATTGAGATATTTGAGCGCAACACAAAGACGGGACTGCTAACAAAGACGGATGAGATGGAGTTAAGCATGCCAGTATGTGTTGTATTCGCAAAATAAATAAACATTAAACACATAGAATGAAATGAAAAAATCCTTCTGTAAATTCATAGTTGTATTGATAATTGTCAATTGTCAATTGTCAATTGTCAATTTGGCTAATGCACAAACTGAGGTAACCCCAGGTGTTACATTCGGCAAGAAGTTTGGTGTGACCTATATACTGCCTCAGACAGAAATCGTGATTGAAGCCAAAGCTACACGACAACATTACGAACCTGGACAATTCAGTCAGTATGCAGAACGCTACCTGCGCCTAAGTGGTGTGAAACAGGAAGCAGAAACCACTTGGACCTTGGATGAAGTGAAGATGAAGCCGGTAGGTGTACCCAATCCATCTAACATCTACTTCGTTGAGATGAAGGATCGCACCACAGCACCCCTGATGGAACTGACAGCCGATGGCATTGTACGCTCTATCAACTTGCCATATGTGGGCGAACAGAAAACAGTACAGTCCCAGGCTCCACAACAGATGGTAGAACCCGACCTCGACCCGCGATCTTTTTTGACTGAAGAGATACTGACTGCGACATCAACCGCAAAAATGGCGGAGTTGGTGGCTCGTGAGATATACAGCATACGTGAGAGCAAGAACGCCCTACTTAGGGGCGAAGCCGACAACCTGCCCAAGGACGGTGCACAGTTGCAGATTATGCTGGACAACCTCAACAAGCAAGAGAAAGCAATGACACAGATGTTTGAGGGCAAGGTGACGACCGACACCCATCAATTCTCCATAAAAGTGTCACCTAAGGAGATGAACAACTACGTAGTTTTCCGTTTCTCCAAGAAACTGGGTTTTGTAGAGTCCGACGACTTGGCAGGCGAACCTGTGGAGCTGACCATCATCAACAAACATCTGGTACCCGATCAACCAGCTCAACCCACCGATGGTAAAGCAAGCAAACCGTTGGTCAACACGTTGTCAAATGGCAGTAAGACAGCCATAGAGGGCGTAGCTTATAATGTGCCAGGGAAAGCTGATGTGAAGTTGACCTACAACCATAAGGACCTTATCAAAACGGAGATGTCTATCACACAGTTTGGCACCATCGAATACCTGTCGGCTCAGTTGTTTAACAGGAATACCGTTACCAAGGTGCAGTTTGACGTGACGACAGGAGCCCTGCTGAAAATCGAAAGATAATAATTATGAAGAAAATTTTGAATAGCTTGATGGCGCTTGTCTTATTGGCAGGGTGCCAAAGTCAGTCTGAGCAACGACAGACCATCAACCCTGTAGATTATGTAAATCCGTTGGTGGGCACCCACTCCAAGTACACCCTCTCAACGGGAAACACCTATCCTGCCATCGCTTTGCCCTGGGGCATGAATTTCTGGACGCCACAAACAGGCAAGATGGGCGATGGATGGGCGTATGTGTATGATGCCGACAAGATACGTGGTTTCAAGCAGACCCACCAACCCAGTCCGTGGATCAACGACTACGGACAGTTCAGTCTGATGCCTGTTACAGGAAAAACCGTCTTCGACGAAGAAGAACGTGCCAGCTGGTTCTCCCACAAGGCTGAGACGGTTACCCCTTATTACTATAAGGTCTATCTGGCCGACTATGACATTACCACTGAGATTACACCTACCGAGCGTGCCGCTGTGTTCCGCTTTACCTTCCCAGAAGACGAGTCCTCTTCAGTGGTGGTGGATGCATTCGACAGAGGTTCTTCTATCCAGATTTTACCTGATGAGAGAAAAATAATAGGCTATACTAGCCGCAATAGCGGAGGCGTTCCCGATAACTTCAAGAACTATTTCGTGATTGAGTTCAGCAAGGCTTTCTCACAAGTATCGGTAGTGGCCGACCAGATGATTAAAGCTGGTGCCACAGAGACAACAGCCAACCATACTGGAGCCATCGTAGGCTTCACTACCCATCGTGGCGAAGTAGTGGAAGCGCGTGTGGCCTCCTCTTTTATCAGTTACGAGCAGGCGGAACGCAATCTGCAAGAGATAAATGGACGCAGTTTCGATGCGGTATGTGATGCTGCCAGAGCCACTTGGAACGAGACATTGGGCAGAATAGAGGTGAATGATGACAACATTGACCACCTGCGCACCTTCTACTCTTGCCTCTACCGCTCCGTCTTATTCCCACGCAGTCTGTATGAAATAGACGCTGAAGGCCAACCCATTCATTATAGTCCGTATAATGGCGAGGTATTACCAGGCTATATGTTTACCGACACAGGTTTCTGGGATACCTTCCGTTGTCTGTTCCCCTTCCTCAACCTGATGTACCCCAGCATGAATGTCAAGATGCAAGAGGGATTGGTGAATGCTTATAAGGAAAGTGGTTTTCTCCCAGAATGGGCCAGTCCTGGACATCGTAACTGCATGGTGGGCAACAACTCGGCTTCTATTGTTGCCGATGCCTATCTGAAAGGGTTGCGTGGCTACGACATCGAGACTCTTTGGGAAGCTGTGACACATGGTGCCAACAATGCCCACCCTACCATCGGTTCAACAGGTCGTAAGGGTGTAGAGTATTACAACCGCTTGGGGTATGTACCCTATAATGTGGGCATCAACGAGAGTGCTGCCCGCACTTTGGAATATGCCTACGACGACTGGTGTATCTATCAGTTAGGCAAAGCATTGGGCAAGCCAGAGAGCGAGATTGCCATCTATGCAGAAAGGGCGAAGAACTACCAAAACCTGTTTGATGCCGAAAGCAAGCTGATGCGAGGTAAGAACGAAGACGGTACGTTCCAGAGCCCATTCAACCCATTGAAATGGGGTGATGCTTTTACTGAAGGCAATAGCTGGCACTACACTTGGTCGGTATTCCACGACCCTCAGGGACTCATCAACCTCATGGGCGGCAAGGAAACATTTACCCAGATGATGGATTCCGTCTTCTCTGTGCCTCCTGTTTTCGATGACAGCTACTATGGTTTCCCCATCCACGAGATTCGAGAAATGCAGATCATGAACATGGGCAACTACGCCCACGGCAACCAGCCCGTTCAACACATGATCTACCTCTATGGCTACGCTGGTGAGCCTTGGAAGGCACAATACTGGATTCGTGAGGTGATGGACAGACTGTATTCAGCGGCGCCTGATGGCTATTGTGGCGACGAGGACAACGGACAGACCTCAGCTTGGTATGTGTTCTCTGCCTTGGGATTCTATCCCGTTTGTCCAGGTAGCGGACAATATGTCTTAGGTACCCCCTATTTCAAGCAAGTAAAGTTGCACTTGGAAAATGGCAAGACGGTAGAGATATCGGCTCCTGCCTGCTCTCCTGACAACAAATATATCAAGGCGATGAAGTTGAACGGTCAAGACTGGCAACACAATTTCCTCACCCACGACGACCTGATGCAGGGAACAAAAATAGAATTACAGATGAGTGCAACGGCCAACCGACAGCGAGGTATTGCTGCCGAAGATGCCCCCTACTCTTTTACTAATATATCCAACTGAAAGTTATGATGATTAAAGATTCTAACAAAATTGCCATTATCATTGGCGAGCGCAAAATCTATTATTCCGAGATGCTGCAACGCATCACGCTATATAGCCATTTCACCCCCAAACAGCCAAAGGAAAGAACACTTATCTTTGCTGAAAACCGCGAGGGCTGGATTTATGCCTTCTATTCCATTTGGGCCAACAAGGGCATCGCTGTGCCCGTTGATGCCTCCTCAACTGTCAGCGATGTAGCCTATATCATCAACGACTGTCATCCAGCATGCATCTGGACAACAGCCCAGAAATTAGACGTAGTAAAGGCTGCTCTGCAAGAAGCAGGACAAACCGTTGACACCCACCTCATTGAAGACTACGAACGGGTGGAGGTAAACGAGGAGAAGGCACAGGTGAACTATGATGACGAGAACGACACAGCCCTCATCATCTATACATCTGGCACTACAGGTTCTCCCAAAGGCGTGATGCTTTCATTCTTGAACATACTGACCAATAAACGCGCTGTATATGATGAGGTACCTATCTTTAGCGATGAGCGCAGAACACTGATTCTGTTGCCGTTGCATCATGTATTGCCTTTGGTAGGAACGGTCGTCATCCCCTTCTATATCGGTGGTGGTGTAGCCATCTGTCCTACGATGTCAGGACCAGATATCATCGACACCTTGGAGCGTGGTAAGATTTCTATCATGGTGGGTGTGCCTCGATTGTGGCAAACGCTCTATGGCGGCATCAAAAAGAAGATTGATGCCAATGCCCTCACCCGTGGACTCTTCAATCTCTGTGCCACACTGAAGAGCAAATCGTTCTCACGCTTCATCTTCAAGGCTGTACATCAGAAACTGGGTGGACACATCGAATTCATGGTAAGTGGCGGTGCTGCTTTGGATAAAGAGATACTGTTTGGTTTACAGACATTGGGCTTCGAGATGCTCGAAGGCTATGGCATGACCGAAGCCGCTCCGATGATTGCCTTTACCCGTCCTGGCGACCAGGTGCCTAATTGTGTGGGCATCCCTTCTAAAGAGATGCAATGCAAGATTGAGAATGGTGAGGTATGCGCCAAAGGTCCGAACATCATGCAGGGCTACTACAATCGTCCGGAAGAAACGGCAGCTGTCATCGACAAGGACGGTTGGTTGCATACGGGCGACTTAGGATATATTGACGAGAAAGGACGTGTGTATATCACGGGACGTAGCAAGGAGATCATCGTGCTGTCTAACGGTAAGAACGTACAACCCAACGAGATAGAGTATAAGTTGGAGAAATATACCGACCGTGTGAAGGAGGCAGCTGTGATTCAGGATGGCGACATGCTGCGTGCCATTATTGTTCCCCAGACAGAGTGGGCAAAAGACCTCTCTGACGAACAGGTGGAAGAAGCACTCAAGCGCGAGGTACTGGAGCCCTACAACCTGACCGTCACCAACTACAAGAAACTGATGAGCCTCTATGTCTATCGTGGTGAACTGCCTCGCACCCGACTGGAGAAGCTGAAGCGCTATATGCTGAAGGACATTATCAAGGGCGAAGCGGCAATCAGCAAGAAAGAAGAAAAGATAGTTGAGCCTACATTCGAGGAATATCAGATACTGAAGAAATACATCGAGGAGGAGAAGAATATTCACTTGCGTCCTACCGACCATATCGAGACCGACTTGGCATTCGACTCACTGGATATGGTGTCGTTAGAAGGTTTCATCCAACAAACCTTTGGCACGCACATCAACACAGCGGATATGCCGGGCTACAGGAACATTCAGGCTATGGCCGAGTTCATTGCCAACAGCAAGACACGCATGGAGGTGCAGGAAGAAGACTGGCACCAGTTCCTGCATGCCGACTCTTCTCAGTTAGAATTGCCTCATGGCAACCGATTCATGACCTTGGGCAACACCATTATACGAGGGTTCTATAAAGCATATAATACACTCACAATCAAAGGTGTAGAAAATATTCCCACCAATGGCCCAATGATTATTGCGCCCAATCACCAAAGCTTCTTAGACGGTCCGTTGGTATCGTGTACCTTGCCCACGGAGGTGATGAAAAACTGCTACTACTATGCTACCGAGGAGCACATGCAAGGTGCTTTACGTAAGGCTTACGCTCGCAACAACAACATCATCCTGATGGAGCGCAACAACCTGCGCGGTTCCATCCAGAAGTTGGGTGAAGTACTCAAGCAGGGCAAGAACGTAGTGATTTTCCCTGAAGGCCGTCGAACATTTTCTGGCGAACTGAGTGAGTTTAAGAAAACCTTTGCTATCCTGAGCAGGGAGTTGCAAGTACCAGTGGTTCCCTTATGCATCAAGGGCGCCTTTGAGGCGTTGCCACGATCCAAGCGCTTCCCTAAGCCCCACATGATAGAGATAGAGTACCTGTCGCCTATCCTACCTGACAGCACCCAGACATACGAGGAGCTGACCAATCAGGTGAAACAGGCTATTAATGAAAGGTTATTCTCATGACACATTTTTTACCGTCTAAAGAAGAACAAGGCAACACCTGGACTCATTTAGTAGGTGTTGTCTTTGCCCTCTCATCCATTTGGATGGTGTGGCCAGCCATCAAGACGGGTTGGCAGATGGCCTTTGGTGTCTTCTTCTTCATTGTGGGCATGTTTTTGATGTTCCTGTCCAGCACCATCTACCATTGGCTGCGTCCCGGCATGGCGAAGGATATCCTCCGCAAGTGCGACCACATCAGCATCTACGTCATGATAGCCTGCTCCTACACCCCCATCTGTGTAGGCGTTATTGGAGGTTGGCTGGGTTGGTTGGTCTTTGGCTTTTTGTGGTTCGTGGCACTGGTGGGTTCCATCGTCAAGATTGTAGCAATAGGCAAGCATCCGAAGCTCTCGCTGGCGATGTATCTCGTCATGGGTTGGAGTGTGTTGTTCATCTTCCCCACTGTCTGGGCAAAGCTCTCCACCCTCTCGTTGGTCTTCCTCTTCTGTGAGGGCATACTCTATACTGTTGGCACCTATTTCTTTGCCAACGACAAACGCCCACACTACCACACCATCTGGCACATCTTTGTCCTCTTGGGTGCCATTGCCCACTGGAGTGTTATCCTCACGCTAATGCTATAATATATGAATATCGCTATATATACGCTGACCTCGTCGCTGCATAATGAGCAGGCTATAAGTGCAGTAACGAAAGAATTTCTAAGCAGCCTCAGTGCAGAGTTTGAATTGATGGGCAATGACTATGCGGATTATGGCAGTCATGCCTTGGATTTGATTTACGTGAGGACGGGTGGCACAGAGGGCATCTTCAAGCGGCTACTGCCCGACTTGCTATCAAAGTCGGAACAACCCATCTATCTGCTCACCTCGGGCAAAAGCAACTCGCTGGCGGCATCGATGGAGATACTGTCGTACCTGCGCCAGCAGGGAGTAAAGGGAGAAATCATTCATGGTCATCCAGATTTTATCTCCAAAAAAATAAAAATATTAGCCAAGGTTGGTGAGGCTAAAAAGCAACTGAAGGGTTGCCGACTGGGTGTGATTGGCGAGCCTTCAGACTGGCTCATATCCAGTCATGCCGACAAAGACATGGTGAAGAGTCTGTTAGGCATAGAGATAGTGGACATTCCGATGCAAGAGCTGTTGGATATTATTACTACCCTACCATTGGAAGAAGTGAAGGAGCATACCACTACTGATAGCATCAGCCAGAACCTGCCAGGTGCTGAAAGAATATACAAAGCCCTGAAAATGATTGTTGAGAGACATCAGTTGCAAGGTTTTACCCTTCGTTGTTTCGACTTGTTGACTGCCGTCAAGAATACGGGATGTCTGGCTCTGGCAAAGTTAAATACTGAGGGCATAGTGGCTGGTTGCGAAGGGGATGTACCAGCTATGCTATCCATGAAGATAGCCCAGGCTCTATTAGGTGTAAGTGGATTTCAAGCCAATCCGTCGAGCATCAATCCAGAGACGGGCGAGATGGTGTTTGCCCATTGCACCATTCCTTTCAACATGGTGGAACGATATGAATACGACACCCATTTCGAGTCGGGCATCGGTGTAGGCATCAGAGGCTATATGCAAGAAGGTCCCGTCACCATCTTCAAGGTTTCAGGCGATTTGTCGCGTAGCTTTGTTGAAGAAGCCACCCTTTTAAGGAACCAAGCTAAACCAGACCTTTGTCGCACACAGCAGCTCATCCTGCTGTCGGATCCCAGCAAAGCCTCATATTTCCTGACCAACCCCATTGGCAACCACCACATCATATTGCCTGGCCATCATAAAGAATTGATTGAGACAATGCTAAGACTATCCTAAGCAGGATGATACAGAAATAAAAAAAAAGGTGTGACCCATTGCTGAGCCACACCCTTTCATTGTTTATTTACTCGTAGATTTTACTTGACCTCCTCAAAGTCGGCATCCTGAACATTGTCGCCGCCCTTGTTGTTGTCCTGAGGACCAGCCTGTGCGCCGCCGTTGAAGCCAGCACCACCGTTGAAGCCTGCGCCGTCCTGAGGACCAGCCTGTGCACCACCCTGCTGAGCGTACATCTGTGCGCTGGCAGCCTGCCAAGCAGTGTTGATCTCTGCCATAGCAGCATCGATAGCAGCCAAATCCTGTGCCTTGTGAGCATCCTTCAGCTTCTGCAAAGCAGCCTCGATAGCAGGCTTCTTGTCAGCTGGCAGCTTGTCGCCCAACTCGTTCAACTGATTCTCGGTAGTGAAGATCATAGAGTCAGCCTGGTTCAGCTTATCCACCTTCTCACGCTCCTTCTTATCAGCTGCCTCGTTAGCCTGAGCCTCAGCCTTCATACGATTGATCTCATCCTCGCTCAAACCGCTGGAAGCCTCGATACGGATAGCCTGTTCCTTACCGGTAGCCTTATCCTTGGCCGTTACCTTCAAGATACCATTAGCATCAATATCAAATGTCACCTCAATCTGAGGAACACCACGACGTGCAGGAGCAATGCCAGTCAGGTTGAACTGACCGATACTCTTGTTCTGAGCTGCCATAGGACGCTCGCCCTGCAGCACATGGATGGTCACTTCTGTCTGATTATCAGCAGCAGTAGAGAAAGTCTCACTCTTCTTTACAGGGATGGTAGTGTTGGCGTCAATCAGCTTGGTCATCACACCACCCAAGGTCTCGATACCCAATGTCAACGGAGTAACATCCAGCAATACCACATCGCCTACGCCCTTCTCGTTGTTCAGAATAGCACCCTGGATAGCAGCACCTACAGCCACCACCTCATCAGGGTTCACACCCTTAGAAGGCACCTTGCCGAAGAAGTTCTGTACCAGTGTCTGCACGGCTGGAATACGGCTTGAGCCACCCACCAGGATTACCTCGTCGATGTCGGCTGGCTGCAGGTTAGCATCGCTCAATGCCTTCTGGCAAGGAGCCAAGCAAGCCTGAATCAAACCATGAGCCAACTGCTCGAACTTAGCACGGGTCAAAGTCTTTACCAAGTGCTTTGGCACACCACCTACCGGCATAATGTAAGGCAGGTTGATCTCTGTAGAAGTAGAAGATGACAACTCAATCTTTGCCTTCTCAGCTGCTTCTTTCAGACGCTGCATAGCCATTGGGTCAGCCATCAGGTCGGCACCCTCGTCGTTCTTGAACTCCTGTACGAGCCAGTTGATGATTACCTGGTCAAAGTCATCACCACCCAGGTGAGTATCACCGTTGGTTGACAATACCTCGAACACGCCGCCACCAAACTCCAGGATAGAGATATCAAATGTACCACCACCAAGGTCGAACACAGCAATCTTCATGTCCTTGTTAGCCTTGTCGATACCGTATGCCAAAGCAGCGGCAGTAGGCTCGTTCACGATACGCTTAACGTTCAGACCGGCAATCTGACCAGCCTCCTTGGTAGCCTGACGCTGTGAGTCTGTGAAGTAAGCAGGAACAGTAATCACAGCATCTGTCACTTCCTGTCCCAAATAGTCCTCTGCAGTCTTCTTCATCTTCTGCAGAACCATAGCTGAGATTTCCTGAGCAGTGTAGAGACGACCGTCGATATCAACACGTGGCATATTGTTGTCGCTGCGCACTACCTTATAAGGCATGCGAGGAATTTCCTTCTGCACCTGATCCCAGTTCTCACCCATGAAACGCTTGATGGAGAACACTGTCTTTGTTGGATTGGTGATAGCCTGACGCTTTGCAGGATCACCCACCTTGCGCTCGCCACCCTCTACGAATGCTACGATAGAAGGAGTGGTGCGCTTACCTTCGCTATTAGCGATTACTACAGGTTCGTTGCCCTCGAATACAGCAACGCACGAATTAGTAGTACCTAAGTCAATACCAATAATCTTTCCCATAATTCTTATTATTTTATTTGTTATTATTCAAGTTTACTTTTGTCTCATGCCTTTGAATAGGCATTCAGACACTTATTTCGTGCAAAGACTGTGCCAATGCCCACACACCATATCTTTATGTCAGTTTGGCAGATTTTACGACATCCAAAAATAGTTGGTTTTTTCAGTTGATTATTGAGAATAAAATCTTATCTTTGCGAGGAAATGAATAAAACCAACCTTTTATTGATACATTAACATGGGAAAAGTGCTTATTATCGGCGCAGGCGGCGTGGCTACCGTAGCTGCATTCAAGGTGGCTCAGAATCCTGACGTGTTTACAGACATCACCATAGCCAGCAGGACAAAGGCTAAGTGTGACAAACTGGCTAAGGCCATTGGTAATCCCAATATCAAGACCGCGCAGGTGGATGCTGACAATGTAGAAGACCTGGTGAAGCTCTTCAACGAGGTGAAGCCTGATATCGTAATGAACCTGGCATTGCCCTACCAAGACCTCACCATCATGGAGGCATGCCTGAAGACGGGCGTCAACTATCTCGACACCGCCAACTACGAGCCACGCGACGAGGCTCACTTCGAGTATAGCTGGCAGTGGGCTTACAAGCAGCGTTTCGAAGATGCTGGCCTGACAGCCATCTTGGGTTGCGGTTTCGACCCAGGTGTGAGTGGCGTTTATACAGCTTATGCCGCCAAGCATCACTTCGATGAAATTCACGTATTGGACATCGTGGATTGCAACGCTGGTAATCACCACAAGGCTTTTGCCACCAACTTTAACCCAGAAATCAACATCCGTGAGATTACCCAGAAGGGCCTATATTATAAAGATGGTAAATGGATAGAGACGGAACCGTTGGAGATCCACCAACCCATCACCTACCCTAACATAGGTCCGCGTGAGTCATACCTCATGCACCACGAAGAGCTGGAATCGTTGGTAAAGAACTACCCCACCATCAAACTGGCTCGTTTCTGGATGACCTTCGGAGAGCAATACCTCAAGTACCTCGATGTCATTCAGGGCATCGGCATGAGCCGCATCGACGAGATTGAATACGAGGCACCATTGGCCGACGGCACAGGCAATGCCAAGGTGAAGATAGTACCGTTGCAGTTCCTGAAGGCCGTACTGCCCAACCCACAAGATCTGGGTGAGAACTACGAAGGAGAGACCTCCATCGGTTGTCGCATCCGTGGTATCAAGGACGGTAAGGAACGCACTTATTATGTATATAACAACTGCAGTCACCAGGAAGCCTACAAGGAAACCGGCATGCAGGGCGTGAGCTACACCACAGGTGTGCCCGCCATGATTGGTGCCATGATGTTCCTCAAAGGCTTGTGGAAGCGTCCAGGCGTATGGAATGTCGAGGATTTCGACCCCGATCCATTCATGGAACAGCTCAACAAGCAAGGACTGCCTTGGCACGAGGTATTTGACGGCGATTTAGAACTTTGAAAACAACGATGTAATTTTTATATCATTCATTAACAAATTAAATTATTTTTATGGCAAAAGAAGAAATGAATTTCGACAAGCCTGCACCATCAGCCGAGAAGCTGAAAGCCTTGCAGGCAGCGATGTCTAAGATTGAGAAAGATTTTGGAAAAGGCTCTATTATGAAATTGGGCGATGACCATGTGGAACAAGTAGAAGTGATTCCTACCGGCTCCATCGGCCTTAACGCCGCATTGGGCGTGGGAGGCTATCCCCGTGGCAGAATCATCGAGATCTACGGTCCCGAGTCATCAGGTAAGACCACCCTGGCCATTCATGCCATTGCCGAGGCACAGAAACAAGGCGGCATAGCTGCATTCATCGATGCAGAGCATGCCTTCGACCGTTTCTATGCCGCCAAGCTGGGCGTAGATGTAGATAACCTGCTGATTTCCCAGCCTGATAACGGCGAACAGGCACTCGATATTGCCGAGCAGCTGATTCGTTCGTCAGCCATCGATATCATCATCATCGACTCAGTAGCAGCACTGACCCCCAAAAAAGAGATTGAGGGCGAGATGGGCGACTCAGTAGTAGGCTTGCAAGCACGACTGATGAGTCAGGCCCTGCGTAAGCTCACCGCAACCGTCAGCAAGACACGCACCACCTGCATCTTCATCAACCAGTTGCGTGAGAAGATAGGCGTAATGTTTGGCAACCCAGAGACCACCACCGGTGGTAATGCCCTGAAGTTCTACGCCAGCATCCGCATCGACATCCGCAGTGCATCACCCATCAAGAACGGTGAAGAAGTGATTGGCCGCTCTACCCGCATCAAGATTGTAAAGAACAAGGTGGCCCCACCATTCCGCAAGTGCGAAGTGGACATCATGTTTGGCGAAGGCATCAGCAAGGTAGGCGAGATCATCGATCTGGGTGTAGAATATGGCATCATCAAGAAGAGTGGCAGCTGGTTCAGCTATAACGACACCAAGCTCGGCCAAGGCCGCGATGCCACCAAGCAGGTGATTGCCGACAATCCTGAGTTGGCAGACGAGTTAGAAGCCAAAATCTCAGAAGCGATGCAAGGAAACGTGCCCATGTCAGCCGATTGACACTGCACAGGTCTAATCAACAAGAAGGAGGAGAACCGCTGTTCCCCTCCTTCTTTTTTATGATTCCTTGTTGACAGTAACCTCAATCTTTCCACGTGCCAGTAGTCTGATTGCCTTTGGCATCGTACTAAAAATACAACGATTTATTTTAACTTTATAATGTCACTCCACCGAGTAGTGGGGTTCTCACTCTTAAAGTCGTGCTTCATGGCATCGGCAAACACATTTGCCTTGCCCTTGCCTCCTTTGCTGGTATATTGCTGACTGCCCAGCACAACCGTTTCAGAACCATTGACTTTATTGATCTTGTCGATGGCCGCATCCAGCCGATGCAGCTTGCTGTATTGCTCGCCATTGATGTCGAACAAGTCCTGCTGGACAGGAGAATTGGGATAAATGCCATTCACGATAACACCCGCTTTCTTATACTGAAAACCCTTCTGATATACCTTCTTCAGCGCCTCGTTAGCCGCCTGACAGATGGTGATAGTCGAGTTGGAGGGCGTCAACAATCGCACCTCCTGGAAGTTCCAATACTGAGCCAGGTCTTCACGAAAAGCGTTGGTGTGGATGAACACCCCCACGATAGACGCCACCGTATCCTGTTGCCTCAGTTTCTCCGCACAACGCGCTGCAAAGTTCGACACATGCGTGCGTATAGTCTCATAATCGCTGATCATCCCAGTAAAGCTACGACTCGTACAGATGCTCTTCTTCTTGGCCAGCTCCTCGTTAGGCACACAATCCCATCCGTTCAGCTCCCTCCAAGTACGAAGAATAACGATGTTGTTGAATACCGCCCTCACCCACGACTCGCTCTTGCTCGCAAAGTCGTAAGCAGTCACCACCCCCTCCGACTGCAAACGTGCGGCGTAGCGCCTTCCTATGCCCCACACATCTCCTATGGGATACAGCTTCAACGCCTTCACGCGCTTCTCGTCATTGTCAATCAGGCAACAGTGCCGATAGCCCTTATATTTCTTGGCAAAATGACTCGCCACCTTCGCAAGTGTCTTGTTCGCAGCTATGCCTATGCTCACAGGCATTCCCACGCTCTTCCTCACACGCTTGTGCAAAGCCTCACCCCACTTCTTCAGGTCCATCTGCTCCATCCCATCCAGATAGACAAAGCACTCGTCGATGGAGTATCGGAAGTATGACGGCGCCTCCTGTCTGATGATCTCCACCACACGCCCCGTCAGTTCGCCATACAGCTCATAGTTAGAAGAAAACACAGCTATCTCCTCATTCGGAAACTGCTCTTTCACTTGGTAGTAAGGCGTTCCAGCCTTGATGCCCAACTTCTTCGCCTCATTGCTTCGCGCCACCACACAACCGTCGTTGTTAGACAAAACGATAACAGGCTTCCCCTCCAAGTCAGGATGGAAAACCCGCTCACAACTCACGTAGCAGTTATCACAGTCAATGATGCCGTACATCCTTTATTTCTTCCAGTTCTTGATGGTCCATACCACCACTCCCCACACCTCGAAGTCAGTCCCCTCGTCAATGCGTATAGGCTTATATCTTTTATTCGCAGGCAGCAGTTCGATATACCCCTCCTGCTTATGCTTCAAGTCCAGCCGTTTGATGGTAAACTCCTCATTCACATACGCCACGATAATATCCCCGTCAGCCGCCTCCAACGAGCGGTCAATCACCGCAATATCCCCATCATCAATGCCCGCATCCCTCATCGAGTCGCCATCCACACGCCCATAGAACGTTGCCTCCGGATGCTTTATCAAGTCCCTGTTAAAGTCAAGACTATTCCTCAGATAGTCCTCTGCAGGCGATGGGAACCCCGCCTTTATCGATGGCGCCAGCTGCAGCTCCAGCGATTCCTTGAACTCACCTCTTAATATCTTCATAGCATTTCAACCTCCACTCGCAACACACGCTGCAAGGGGGATTATTCCTCCTGTTCATAATAATACGAGTAGTCGATGCCCTTCATGAATATCTCACGATCATCAATCTTGTCAGTCATCGCCCCTTGAATATTTGAACTCGTGAGTGATACTCACGAGTTGAATGCCTGTTGTGACAAGCTTCTTTTTGAGCCAACGCCAATAGTTACCTGCCTTTACATAATCATCCTCGTCGTTAATGGCACGCACGATGTCTGTGGCCGAGAACCACCATTTGTTATGATCCTCGTCCCACACGGCTCGCACTTCGCGATCGTTAAAGAATCGTATCGACTTCTTGCTCATATATTGAGCAAAGATAGTGCAAGTCGAAGACAGAACAAAATAAATTTATTTATTTTTTATGTTGAAACGCAGCCTATCTTATCTAAAGAATGGCTTGTATACGTAGTTTTTATCCATTAGCACTTTCTTGACTACGTTGCACGTTTCACGTTGCTTTAGTTGTTTTTATTATTTGTTCTACGTTCCATGAGTTGTAGATTTACCTTTATATATTTATATATATAATATATATATTATATATATAAATATATAA
>CAMJNN010000014.1 GCA_946407325.1 uncultured Prevotellaceae bacterium
ATGATGGCACGACCAAAGTTCTGGATAAAGAATATCAGTGAGTAGGCGGTGCCCAAACATTTCATCGGCATAATCTTAGGTACAATGGGCCACAAAGCAGCTGGTGTCAGTGAGAAGCCAATGCTCAAAAGTACCATCATACAGATAGCAAAAGCACTGGCATGTATCGGCAAAGAGAAACCGAAATGTACCAAAGTCAACAAACCGGTACCGATGATGATGAGTGTTACGCCACGACCATATTTATCATAAATAGAACCGAAGAGCGGTGTCATCAGGATGGTACCAAACGGTACGATCGAAGTAAAGAAACCTGCTATATCTGGCGCTACGGCATATTTATCAATCATCAAACGGGTAGCAAACTTCAGGAACGGACTCACAGCTGAATAGAACAGCACCACAAAAAGGGTGATCAGCCAAAAGCCCGGACTCTTCAAGATCAGTCCTATGTCACGAAGGTGGAATTGCTCATCATCGTTGACCGCTAAACGGTGTCCGTTAATCCGCTGCTCGTCCTTATCCAAACGGATATCAAGGATACAGAACACAAAGAAGGATACCAAACCAATCAGAAGACAGATCAAGCCTACGAGCAAAGGAGTGGAAAGGGTAAAATACCGGGCAAGTGGCGCACTGACACTCAAAGCTGCTGCCGTACCCAAACGGGCCATCGCCAATTGGATGCCCATCGCCAACGCCAGCTCATGACCAGTAAACCAACGTACCATGGCCTTGCTGACCGTAATGCCAGTCATCTCATAGCCCACACCAAAAATGGCAAAACCCAGACTGGCTATGGCAGCCGACAAAGGAAGATGCACATCCCAGAACAAAACATTGAAGTTGAATGTATCTCCTGCCAGCGGTGCCGTCACAGCATAATACTTGACACTTACGCCTATCAACATCAACGAACAAGATAGCACTCCGGTAAAGCGCACTCCCATCTTGTCCAGTATGAGTCCACTGAAGAACAGCATCAGCAGGAACACATTGATAAAGCCTCCCGAACCGGAGAAGAAACCATAGTCTGTGCTTGTCCAACCCAGACCACCCTCCTCTACCGGCAATTCAAGGAGTGTTTCCAAGGGCGACATAATGTCATTCAGGAAATAACCCATCATCATAGCAGTGGCCACGATGACCAGTACTATCCAGCGCACGAGTGGCGAGTCGTTGATTTTCTTTCTCAGTTCGTCCATAATAGGTATCAGATACTAAAATTAGGAGTTAAAGAATGGAACATCCATCTCTAACTCCTAACTATATATGCTAAATAAAATATCATTTAATGTTAGGTTCTTCCAAACCCAGGCCTTTCTTCTTATCCACAACCTTGAGCACCAAACCTAAGATCAATGCAGCTACACCCAGGCATGCCAGCATCACCAACGGCCAGGTATAGTCGAATTGTGTCGGGTCGGTCACACCAGGATTGGTATTGTCGAGCACCTTGCCAATCAGCAATGGGAAGAGCCACAAACCGATGTTCTGAATCCAGAAGATCAGCGCGTATGCCGAACCAATGATCTTTGGCTCAACCAACTTAGGCACACTTGGCCACAAGGATGCAGGTACCAATGAGAATGAAGCACCCAGCACCAAAATGGTGAGGTATGCTACGATGATACCGCCCACCATATTACCCTTAAAGCCTGGCAGGATGAAGGCAAATGTCAGGTGGCAGAAAATCAACAGCAATGAGCCCAACACCAACATAGAAGCAGCTTTACCCTTATGGTCAACATAGCTACCCAGGATAGGAGTGATACCCACAGCCAATAATGGAAACACAGCAAATACAGACTCTGCACTCTGACGCATGTAACCCATGTAGCAATAAACCACCAAAGCCACGATAGCCAGTACCAGCAAACCGTATTTCTTTGCTTTGTCCTTCATAAAGTTACTGCTGAACGATGCAGCAGCCACCACCAGCATGATAACATACTGCACAATCGTTACACTGCTGTCAGCCCAGAAAGAATTAGGGTCAACCTCTGTGAAATCAAGGTTGCACTGCAACATGTTCACCGCATATTTCTGGAAGGGGAAGATGGCACTGTAGTACAGCACGCAAAGCAACGATACCAGCCAGAAACCAGTACTTGTCAAGATTTGTCCTATGTCGCTGATCTTGAATGGATCATCTTTCTCTTCTGCCTCACCTGTCTGTGCATCCAGCTTCTTGTCCATGAAGAAGTAAACCACTAACATGATCAAGCCGATTGCCAGCAGTACCACACCAAAAGCCACAGAACGGCTCACACTGATGTTACCGCCTAACTTGGCAAAGAACGGTGAGAAAATCATACAGGTGGCTACACCTAAACGAGCCAAAGCCATCTCACTACCCATCGCCAAGGCCATCTCACGGCCCTTGAACCACTTCACGATACCACGGCTAACCGTAATACCCGCCATTTCGCAACCGCAACCGAAAATCATAAAGCCACATGCTGCGAACTTTGCCGATGCAGGCATACCCTCATAGAAAGGAGATACACCCAACTCATCAAAGATTGGGATATAATTCAGGTTATTGGTAAACCATGTTTCCAAGCCGCTACCCATGAATGACTCAGTAACAGCATACCACTTGATAATCGCACCAAAAAGCATCACCGCACCAGATAGCAACGCGGTAAAGCGTACGCCCATCTTATCAAGGATGATGCCGGCAAAGATTAAGAAGAATACAAATACATTGAGGAATACCTCACTGCCCTGCATGGTACCAAACGCTGTTGAGTCCCAACCACGTGTCTCCTGCATCAAATCTTTGATGGGTGACAGGATATCCATGAAGATATAGGCAAAGAACATGCCCATTGCTAAAAGCAAAAGGGCAGTCCATCGCATACCTGCGGAATCACGCAGGGTTTGTTGAATCTTGTCTGTTGTCATGACAATACTTTTTCTTCAGAGATATCAGTTAGCAGGGGTCTCTGCAGGAGCCTCAGCAGGAGTCTCGGTAGCAGGAGCGTTGGTACCAACTGGCATGTTGTAAGGGTTGGTATTGGCGTTCTTCTGAGCCTGCTCCATGATAGCATCCTGACTGCTTGAGTTAGCAGATGGCAAAGAATAAGCAGATGCCACACTGCAGATCACCATGATGGCAGCCAATGTCCACGTAGCTTTCTCGAGGAAATCGGTGGTCTTGCGAACACCCATGATAGCGTTTGATGATGAAAAACCAGAGGCCAAACCGCCACCTTTAGAATTTTGAATCAACACAATGCCGCACATCAGGATAGATGCTACCAGCATTAAAATAATAATCAGTAAATACATCTTTTAATTATGATTTTGTTTTCTCATTAATAACTAATTTCTCCAAAAATCGAATTTGGTCTGCAAAGTAAATACTTTTTTTTGGATATTTCAAGTTTAATTTTCTAATTATTTCCAAAGCCTTGCCATATCGGCGCTGTTTGATATAGATTTTGGCCAAAGTCTCGGTAAAATAGCTATCGTCAAGCTCTTCTGCTTCCGACTCCACCGTTTCTTCATTACCGATATTGTCATCCGTCAGCACATACTCTTCAGTCAAGGGCGACAGGTCCAGTTCATCGTTGACCGTCTGGTCGTCGGGTACTTCTGCCAAGAAAGAATTGATAAGTGAGAGCGTACGGTTTTCATTGGGTTCTTCCTTCTGCTCAGGCGCCAATGTCTTTGTACCTTTGGCAGGTTTTACAGCCAGCTTGTCTCCCTCGATGAGATAATACAACTTGCTACGATCAGCCACAAACAAGGCAGACTTGCGGAGCTCTGGTCCGAAAGTCTCGTCATGTAGCAGATAAAGGTTCTTTAAGTACAGCAACCGGAGCGTCTGGGAACAGGGATACCGAGCCACCATCGTACGCAGTTCGTACAGCGTACTTGTATTCAGCAACTCAGGCTGCTTTATCCATCGTATGATATCACTGGTCGTCATCTTACCAATTGGCCACTGTTGAGTTAAATATCTGTTCGGAAATATCCTTCACCATCACTTCTATCAGCTGATCCTGCACAGCTGTCAGCAACTGAGTAGCATCATAGGTCTGAAAGGCGCTGAAGGTACGATTCTCGAAGTCCTCATCATGATTGGTGTTATTAGTGAACGATACTTTCACCGTCAGCGTCAAGCGCACCTTAGAAGAATAACCACTGGCATCTATCGCCTCATTATACTGGTTATAGCCGGTGATCTCACCTTCTATCACTATATCGCCATTCGTATTCACCAACGACAATCGTGTCTGTCGCATGAACAAGTCCTTCATCTGGTCGTTCAGTGCAGTGGCCAACGGACCATACACATAATCGGCATGGTTCTGGAAATCCACAATCTGCATCGTATGCACCTTGCTATAGTCTATGGAAGAGATGGGTGCCAAGCCTATAGAGACCTTGCAAGCCACCATTATCACGGCTAAGCCTATCACCCATGTGCCATGTACCAACTTCTTATTCCAAGTCATACAACTTTATCTTTCTATACAACGTGCGTTCAGAGATGTTCAGTTCCTTGGCCGCTGCCCTGCGCCTGCCACGATTTCTCTCCAACGCTTTCTTGATCATTTCCTTCTCCACCTCATCCAGCGACATTGCCTCAGCCTCTTCCACTGCCTCCGTGTCTTGGATATTGTCGTCGTTATGCAACGAAGCCGTTGATCGTCCGTTGGCGGCTGGATGCTGAATGATAGGAATGACAGTATCCGTTGAAGGCGATGCAGGAGCATAATAAGGCGTTTGCGTAGCTTCTGCGGCTACCGTCACCTGTTCGCCTGCCATCAGTTTCTTGACTACCTGTTTCAATTCAGTCACCTCGTTGTTGAGGTTATACAACATCTTGTACAGGAACTCACGTTCTCCTTCAAAGCTTTGTCCGAAATCCTTAGCCCCAAACAAAGCAGGTAACCGCTGACCTTGTTCCTGCTGTGGCAGATAACGCCTCAACATATCTGCCGTAACATCACGGTCGGTCTCTATGATGGATATCTGTTCGGTTACATTCTTCAGCTGGCGCACATTACCCGGCCAACGATAATTGATCAACATACGCTTCGCCTCGTCAGTCAGCTGAATGGCAGGCATACGGTATTTTTCTGCAAAATCACTGGCAAACTTACGGAACAGTAAAGCGGCATCATCACCTCGTTCACGCAATGGCGGTACCTTGATAGGCACCGTACTCAAACGATAGTACAGGTCCTCACGGAAACGACCGTCGGCTATCGCCCTGTCTAAGTTGACATTGGTAGCAGCCACGATACGCACATTGGTCTTCTCCACCTTAGAAGAGCCTACCCTGATGTATTCACCGTTCTCCAGCACACGCAGCAGTCTGGCTTGCGTCGGCAAAGGCAGTTCGCCCACCTCGTCCAAGAAGATGGTACCACCATCTGCCTCGCTGAAATAACCTTTTCGGTCGCTGATGGCACCTGTAAACGCACCTTTCTCATGACCGAAGAGCTCTGAATCAATGGTTCCCTCAGGAATGGCTCCGCAGTTCACGGCAATATACTTTCCATGCTTTCTCCGACTGAACTGGTGAATAATCTGAGGGAAGCTCTCCTTACCCACACCACTCTCGCCCGTGATCAGCACAGACACATCGGTCGGCGCCACTTGCATGGCGGTATCAATGGCATGTAGCAGGTTCTCATCATTGCCGATGATACCAAACCTCAGCTTCACTTGTTGTATTTCAGCTCTTGTCATAATGTCTCTTCCTCAGGTTCAGCCATTTGTTTCAGCTTGTCGCTATCATCACGTTTATCGTAATACTGCTTGCGCAGAGGGTTCGCCAATGCTTCTTCTTCACGGTTTCTGTTGCGCAGCACGTCAATACCTAAGTAGATGGCATTTCTCAACGAAGATTCATCCGCCAATCCCTTGCCTGCCAATTCGTATTCCACCCCGTGTACTGGTGTAGCACAGATGGCCGACATGCCAGTAACAAACTTCACGCCACTATTCATGCTCAGTGCCTTGAACAGTCCCAAACCCTGATCGTGGTACATAGCAAAGATACCATCGAAATGTGTATAATTGCTTGTCTCCATCAGCGAGTCCACCGAATAAGGGCCATAACAGATGACTTTCTCAGCTATCAGCTCTTCTATGGCTGGCTGAATCACCTCCTGTTCCTCCTGCCCCACTGCATCGTTCAATACGGAGCCTGGGTTCAAGGAAAGCACGGCAATGCGGGGAGCGCTGATATCGAAATCCACTTTCAGCGACTGGTTAAACACGGCTATCTTCTCTTTTATCAATTCTTTGGTCAGCACCGACGCTACCTCTTTCATAGGTACGTTTTCTGTAGCCAAAGCCACACGTAAATCATCCTTTACCAGTACAGACAAGGCCACTTCACCCTGCTCGCCCAATTCATTTTGCATCAAGTTGGCAAAGCCAGGATAACTGATTTCAGCCTGTTTGAATGCCAATTCGTTGACAGGAGCCATCACCAGTACATCAGTCAGTCCGTCACGGTACTCCTCCATGGCCAGTTTCATTGCGCCCCATGCTGCCTTCCCAGCCTCGGCATCAGTCTTAGCAAACTCCACCTTGGGATCATCATCATTGCAACTCACAATGTTCACTGCATTATCAGCTGTTTCAGCAGCTGATTTGATGATGGTGAAAGGTGTTTGAATATCCATCGTCTTACGATGATAGGTAGCCACCTTGGGGGAGCCATATATGACAGGCGTACAAAGTTCCAACATGGTAGGATCCTCGAATGACTTCAGTATCACTTCCCAACCTACTCCGTTGATATCACCTTGTGTTATCGCTATTCTAATCTTTCCTTCTTCCATTGAAAGTTATGTATTTTTATATTGATATCATTAATATTATTCATCTTGCAAAGGAATCTGTGCATCATCCATCACCTTACCAGGCAACTTGATGGTATAGAGAGCAGCTTCCATGCCACGTACCAGATTACGCTTCAGCTTCTCTGGCGCATAGATAAAGATCTCCTCTGTAATCACTCGTTGGTTGATAGTATCCACACGACTTTGTGAGACGAACGGACCACCCATCATATCCCCCTTGACTCTCCACAAGCCACGGGCCTCGAACACATATTCGCCTTTCAGCATGAAAGCACGGGTAGTGACGAAACGGGCATCAGTCTGCATATAGGTACCCTCAGCAGCACCCGGGATATTGATCTTCATTACAGAGTCACGCTTCTGGATAAAGAAATCCTGGGTAAATGTGCGACGGTCCTTGTAGGGATAGGAATAAATCACATAGTTCTGGTCGCCAGAGGCAGCATTGGCACCCGCCCAGAAGAAATCCTCGCCACGCTTGGACGACTTCAGCTCGCCTGATACCCATACTTCGCAATCAAACATCTCCTTCACATTCTTATAAATCATATCGCTATGCTGGTATTCCAGCACCTGGATCTGACGATTCATCTCTGCACGGGTAAAGAAGTCGATGATAGCTTGTCCGTTCTTGGTGATGTATTCAGCCACAGAGTTGGCATCTGGACCCTGAATAGTCAGGATGGCCTGTGGGTTGGCATACACATTCATCTCTGAACGGAACTTAGGCTGTGTATAGGTACTCGGATCGATGTCCACTTTGATAATATTGCGCAACATCTTCAGTGTCGCATTATAGCCGTAAGGAGTGGTGTTCATGATGCGGAAAGAACGCTCTGACTGAGGCAAGCCTGGTACATCAGTATCCAACACATCATACAAAGCACGGCCTGCTACACCTTCCCAATTGGCATCGTCGCAAACCACCAGCAGCTCATATGCCCTGCCACTGGATGTAGGGGTAAAGATATTCAGTGAAGAGCGTTTGTTGCCTCCACGGTTGCAGGCACCCATCAGGAGGGCAGCCAGCACGATTATCATCAAATAAACTGTTCTTCTCATATTTCCTTCTATTTTTGTTTTGTCACCACAAAACTACGAATAAGTGAGATTAGAAACCAACTCTTTCCTAATAATTTATATTAATTCTTGTTAATCTCCTCCTGCTTAGCTGTTGAGAGCATGCCACATGCCGCAAAGATATCTTCACCGCGTGAGGCACGGATGGTAGTAAACAACCCATGCTGGGTGAGGTAATCACGCAGTTCCGTCATCTTCTCCATCTCCACCCCTTGCAAATCCACATTCGGAATAGCATGGAAACGTATCAGGTTCACCCTGCAATCCAGACCACGTAACAGCTTCAACAGCTCCTTAGCATAAAGCACACTGTCGTTCACACCCTTGAACACAATATATTCGAAGGAAAGTCGGCGCTGGTGACTAAAGTCATAATTGCGCAGCAAATCCACTACTTCAGTAATGGAATAGGCTTTCTCCGCCGGCATCAGTTCCCGGCGCAAGGCTGGTACGGGTGCATGCAGACTAACAGCCAAGTGGCATTCGCTTTCTTCCAGGAAACGTTGCAATCCCTTCTTCAAGCCCACCGTAGATAGTGTGATGCGCTTAGGACTCCATGCATAGCCCCAAGGAGCCGTCATGATTTCCAGTGCCTTCATCACCTCATCCAGGTTGTCGAGCGGTTCCCCCATGCCCATCATCACCACATTGGTCAACTGCTCATATTCAGGCAAAGACTGTACCTGATTGATAATCTGGTTAGCTGTAAGGTTGCCACTGAAACCTTGCTTGCCCGTCATACAGAACTTACAGTTCATTTTGCACCCCACTTGTGAAGACACGCACACTGTGCCACGGTCTTCATCCGGGATAAACACAGTCTCTACGAAATGATTGTCGGGAGTGTGATAGAGGTATTTCACCGTACCGTCCTGCGAGCGCATCTCGTTGACAGGAGCTGCTGCCCCCACCACATAGCTGTCGGCCAGCATCGAGCGATGCTTCAGCGAGAGGTTGGTCATCTCATCGATGCTTCTTACCCGCTTCACATAAAGCCACTGTGCTATCTGCTTGGCGGCAAAGCCGGGCATTCCCAAGCCTTTTGTCACCTCTTGAAGCTCGCTGAGCGTCATTCCCAAAAGTGGTTGTTTATCCATCATTCCGAACTAATGCAAAATCGGGTGCAAAAATACAAAGAATTATGGAGACTGCCAAATTGTCACACCACTTTCTCAAGGACAAGCCGGCAAGTAAGCCATCAGCTCAATACTCCCTCTATTTCTTCACATAATAAAGAAGGGAGGCAACCCTTAGGCTGCCTCCCTTATAATATTATTTGAAATAGACGTTCAGATTAGTTGAAGTAGTACTTCACACCAAACTGGATTCTCCAAGCCTGACCCCAATCACGGTTGTATTCCCATGTCTGGGTAGGAGCATTACCCTTCTTATCGCGATAGAGTGAGAAGGTTGGCTGGTTAGCATCATTCTTACCCTCATACTTCAGGATAGCGCCGTTGTTGGCAGGAGTCATATTCTTAGCCACACCCCAATTAGAGTTAATCAGGTTGCCAAGGTTCTCAATGTCGGCTGACAACTGCAACACATGCTTGGTATTGCCAATTTTCAGGGTAAAGTCGTGAGCCCAACGGAAGTCGAACCTGTGTACCCAAGGAGCACGAGTACTGTAAGCCTCAGCGTACTCACCCTTATGGTTCTTCAAGTAAGAATCCTGTTCCACAAACTTCCAGAAGTCAGCACGATCCTGCTGAGCAGAAACGGTCTGGTTGCCATCCTTGTCGAACTTGTCAACGAAATTGATTTCGCTATCGTTTCTAGGAATGTACATCAAGTCGCCACTTACACCGTCACCGTTCATATCACCATTGTAGTAATAGGTATAGCCAGCAGGTGAGTAACCTGTATAGAACAGGGTGAAGTGCTCATGCCATACGTTATAGTTGATAGAAGCGATGATACGATCAGGAATTACGTACTGAGAAGTCTGTACCTTAGCGAAGTTAGGACCATCTACAGTGTACAAGCCCTGCCATGCAGAAGAAGCATTTGAACCAGGCATACCAGAAACTTCCTTCATCACGGTGTGCGTATAAGATGCCATGATGTTCAGGTTCTTCACAGGTGTCGCATTCACGGTCAAGTTAGCCGTCCAGCCATAACCCTTAGAAGTGTTGGTCAGCACATAAGCAGCTTGTTTCTGATAAGTATAGTCTTTAGGATAAATCAGACGGTTGTCAGCACCAGAGAAACGCTCCCAACCAGAAGTATTCTCAGGAATATTCCAGTTGTCCAAACGTACTGCATTGATGTTCTTGGTATAGTTGAACTCACCCGTTACAGACAATGGGAATGAAGTAGGCAACTGATAGTCAACTGCTATAGAAGTCTTCCATACCTGAGGCATCTTAAAGTTTGGATCCACGCCATTCACTGCACTTGGCACAGCGCCTTCAGCAGGAGTTATGGTAGTAGGAGTACCCAAACGGTTGATGAACTCTTTGCGATCGGTTACAATGGAACCAGCAAACTTCTCAAGTCTTGGATCGATGCTGGTAACAACACCGTTGTTATACTTGGTAACAGCTGTAGCCTGATACTGCACCATACCTGAGTTGGTAGGCATGTTGGTGAAGAACACCAAAGGCAGACGGCCTGTAAAGATACCTGTACCACCACGTACCTTCAAAGTCTTGTCACCGAGGACATCCCAAGAGAAACCGAAGCGAGGAGAAATCTGGATATTGCTCTTCGGCCACTTACCGGTATCTACACTACGGCCACCATAATTCAAAGCCTTGATAGCATTGTTGGTCATGATATCATCCTCATCGAAGTGGATGTTATCGAAACGGATACCACCAGTCAGCTTCAGGTTATCCAGCACGTTCCACTCATCCTGTACATACAGACCAATCTGGTTGAAAGTTACCTGAGCTGCTGGATTAGTCTCACCACCATAACCGTAGGTCAGTGCCACAGCTTCAGGAGCACGCTCATTCAGGAAGTCTTCCAGTGAACGATAGCGGTAGTAACCCGTACCATTACGCATATAAGCGTTGTTAGCCAACTGATGTTCAAAGTTGAAACCTGCGGTCAGTTTGTGAGCACCCAGATAAGCAGTAAAGTTATCGGTAATGGTAGTCACCTTGTTCTGTACCTTGTTGTTCCATGTAAACAGTTCATAACCCAAAGACATATAAGGCTCCAGCGTCTGAGTTATAGTACCGTCAACATCTGTAGTATAACCAGCCATAATATCAATGAATGGGAACTCAGAAGAATTAGAACCACGTACATCCTGAATGTCTGAGTAGGTGAACAGCAACTGGTTGGAAAGGTTCTTGCCGAAGTGGCTATTCAAATCCACTGAAATGGTGTTCACCTTGTTGTCCATAGAATACATGGAGTTGGCAAAAGCCATAGAATACTGTGACAGACGGTTAGCATTCTTGTTACGGTAGCCAGCATCGGTTGAGTTACCATTGGTAGCATTCCAAGCAGTATTCTTGGTATAGTTGTAACGTACTGCCAAGTGATGATCCTTGGTAATGTTCCAGTCAATACGACCCAACAGCTTGATATTCTTCTCATCAGCAGGGAAACTGGTGTAAGAACCAGTGTCATAACCATACTTCTGCTTTACAAAGTCGCTTACAGTCTTCATGTCGGCCTGAGTAGTACGAGAGATGTACTGGTCAGCCTTTGCTACACCATCGACAGATGCCTGCCAGCGGTTCGCCACTGTAGGTACCTTAGAATACTCAATGTTAGCGAAGAAGAACAACTTGTTCTTGATGATAGGACCACCGAGAGTAGCACCATAGATATACTTTCTGTCTTTCGGACGGTCAAGATCTACTTCAGCAACACGTTTGCCATGCAGTTTCTCGTGAGCTAAGTAGGTATAAGCAGTACCCTTGAAGGTATTGGTACCTGACTTGGTAACAGCGTTGATACCACCACCGATGAAATTGCTCTGACGAACATCAAAAGGAGCAACCACTACCTGCATTTCCTCAATGGCATCCACAGAGATTGGAGAACCACCACCTGGCAGGTCAGAGCTCAGACCGAAGTTGTTGTTGAAGTTAGCACCATCCACCGTAAAGTTGGTAGAACGACCGTCGCCACCAGCAAAACCCATACCATTTGCGTAAGGAGAAAGGCGAGCGATATCCGAAATACTACGGCTTACAGTTGGCAACTCACGGATGGTTGCATTGTTGATGTTGGTAGTAGCACCTGTCTTTTCCTGTGCGAACTTTGATGCGGTACCTGTGATAACCACCTCGTCCAGCATCTCAGCTGACTCAGAAATCTCTACGTTCAGGTTAAAAATCTCACCCAGTTGCAGTGTAATGTCCTTGTAAGTCCTGGTAGAGTAACCGATGTAAGAAATAGTCACTGTGTAAGGACCACCGGTACGCATACCCTGGATGGCATAACGACCGTCAACATTAGTGATCGCACCGTAAAGCGTACCAGAAGGCTCGTGAACAGCCTGAACGGTAGCACCAATGACGGGCTCGTTGGCATCATCAACTACCTTACCACCCATAGATGAGGTAGTAATCTGTGCCTGTGCGCTTACAGCCACCAAAATAGTAGCCAATGTAAGCAGCATGAATCTTACTTTTCTTAACATAATACTTTGTATTAATTTTGATAAATTAAGCCTTTAAGGCGGTGCAAAGATAGCTATTATATGAATACAATTGCTAAAATCGCTTAAAAAAAGTTTTCAACAGTTTATTAGTCATTAGTTAACTTCCTATACCTCACCCTTGTA
The DNA here is from genome assembly GCA_946407325.1 of uncultured Prevotellaceae bacterium. The sequence continues at coordinate 12,667 of CAMJNN010000014.1, forward strand.
GGCTCCGTCTTGCCCAAACGTTTCAGTTTGTTCTCCTCGTAATCGGAATAAGAACCTTCGAAGAAGAATACATTTGAGTCGCCCTCAAATGCCAATATATGGGTGCAGATTCTATCAAGGAACCAACGGTCGTGACTGATAATCACGGCACAACCGGCAAAATTCTCCAAACCCTCTTCGATGGCACGCAAGGTATTCACATCGATATCGTTAGTGGGCTCATCCAGCAATAGCACATTGCCCTCTTCCTTCAATGCCAACGCCAACTGCAAGCGGTTTCGCTCGCCTCCAGAGAGCACACCGCACAGTTTCTCCTGGTCAGCTCCCGAGAAATTGAAGCGCGATAGATAAGCACGTGCGTTCACATCACGGTTACCCACCCGCATCAGGTCCATACCTCCACTCACCACCTGGAATACCGTCTTGTTGGGATCGATGGTGGTGTGCTGCTGGTCCACATACGCCAACTTCACCGTCTCTCCCACCTCAAAGGTACCGCTATCTGGCTTGTCCAACCCCATGATTAGGCGGAACAGCGTAGTCTTACCTGCACCATTAGGACCTATCACACCCACGATACCGTTAGGTGGCAAGGTGAAATTCAGGTCATCATACAACAGCTTGTCACCAAAGGCTTTCGCCACATGGTGAGCCTCAATGACCTTGTTGCCCAGACGTGGACCATTCGGTATATAGATTTCCAACTTCTCTTCCTTTTCCTTTACATCGGCGTTGAGCAACTGCTCATAGGAGTTCAGACGAGCCTTACCCTTTGCCTGTCGTGCCTTGGGTGCCATGCGGATCCATTCCAACTCACGCTGCAAGGTTTTCCTGCGTTTGCTCTCGGTCTTTTCTTCCTGCGCCATGCGCTGGGTCTTCTGCTCCAGCCAACTGCTATAATTGCCTTTCCAAGGGATGCCCTCGCCACGATCCAGTTCCAAAATCCAGCCTGCCACATGGTCCAGGAAATATCGGTCGTGGGTAACAGCAATCACCGTTCCTTCGTATTGCTGCAAGTGCTGTTCCAGCCAGTCGATAGACTCGGCATCGAGGTGGTTGGTAGGCTCATCCAACAGCAAGACATCAGGTTTTTGCAGCAACAAACGGCACAAAGCCACACGTCGGCGTTCGCCCCCACTCAGGTGTTCGCACAACTGGTCGCTGGGCGGACAACGCAAGGCATCCATGGCTATCTCCAACTTGGAGTCCAGGTTCCAGGCATCTGTAGCATCGATAATGTCCTGCAACTCCCCTTGGCGTGCCATGAGCTTGTCCATCTTGTCGGGATCCTCATAATACTCGGGGTCTCCAAACTTGAGGTTGATTTCTTCATATTCCTTCAAAGCATTCACCGCCTCGGCCGTACCTTCCTGCACAATCTCCTTCACCGTCTTCTGCGGATCCAGATAGGGGTCCTGTGGCAGATAGCCCACGGTATAGCCCGGTGAGAATACCACCTGTCCCTCGTACTGGTTATCCAGTCCGGCAATGATTTTCATCAAAGTAGATTTACCAGAGCCATTCAGACCGATGATACCTATCTTGGCACCATAGAAGAATGAGAGGTAAATGTTTTTCAATACTTGCTTGTTGGTCTGCCTGATGGTCTTGTTCAAGCCAACCATAGAGAAGATAATCTTCTTGTCGTCAACTGTTGCCATATCTATCAATAATATTTTGTGCAAATATACGATTAATAATTGACTTTTTATTATCTTCGCAGCTGTTTTAGAACAACTGACATGATAATTATTACCACCATATTGGCCTATTTCGCTGTACTATGGATCTTGAGCCGATTCGTCACACGCAAAAGCAGCAATGAGGTGTTTTTCCGTGCCGAACGCAAGTCGCCCTGGTACATGGTGGCTTTCGGCATGATAGGAGCCTCCATCTCCGGTGTGAGCTTTGTGTCAGTGCCGGGAATGCCTGTACACATCAACATGTACTACCTGCAGATGTGCCTGGGCTTTATCTTGGGCTATTTTGCCATTGCTTTTATCCTGCTACCCATCTATTACAAGCTGAACCTCACCACCATCTACAGCTACCTGCAACAACGGTTGGGCTTTAAGGCATACAAAACAGGGGCATCGTTCTTTCTGTTGAGCAAGATGACTCGTGCTGCCGTAAGTTTCTATGTGGTATGCATATTACTGCATCAATACGTGTTTGAGGCGCAAGGCATCCCCTTCTTTGTAACGGTGATAGGCCTCGTAGCTCTGATTTGGATGTACACCCACCGAGGCGGAGTAAAGACATTGGTGTGGACAGACACCTTGCAGACTATCTTCCTCTTTGGAGCGTTGATTTTAATCATTATCAATGTGACGGATGCTTTAGGTATGACGTTGGGAGAGGCCACTAAGGCCATTAGAGAGAGCACCTATAGCCAAGTATTCCTTTTCGACGACTGGCTCTCAAAGCAAAACTTCTGGAAGCAGTTTCTCAGTGGTATGTTCGTGGTGATTGTGATGACAGGCCTTGATCAGGACATGATGCAGAAGAACCTTACTTGTAAGACCTTGCGGGAGGCCCAGAAGGACATGTGTACCTATGGCTTCTTTTTCATACCGGCCAACTTGCTCTTCCTTGTCTTAGGTGTGTTGCTCATCATGCTTACCCGGCAACAGGGATTACAGCTACCTGCCAATACCGACGACCTACTGCCCATGTATGCTGCCACAGGCAAGTTGGGTACTACCGTCACCATATTGTTCACCATTGGCATTGTAGCGGCCTGTTTCAGCAGTGCCGACTCTGCCCTTACCGCCCTCACCACCAGCTTTTGCGTGGATATCAAGGAGCGTCCGCACGATGAGGGCTTGCGACGCAAGGCACATCTTGGCATCTGTGTGGTGTTTGCCGTGTTTATCCTGCTGTTCCGCGCAGTAAACAGCACCAATATCATCGATGCCATCTACACCCTCTGCTCCTACACCTACGGACCACTATTGGGCTTGTTTGCCTTCGGACTGTTCACCCATCGCCAACCTACTGACCACTATGTACCGTTTATCGCCATAGCATCACCGGTAGCCTGCTACCTGCTGGATACCCTGACCACCCATTTTACTGGCTACACATTCGGCTACGAACTGCTCATGCTGAACGGTCTGCTGACCTTCCTGGGGCTATGGGTTTTCAGCAAGAGACAACAAACCAAAGACAAATGACGTCTTTTGTTTTGCCATGTCGGAATTAATCGCTACCTTTACATCAAATTAACTAAAACCATCATTCTATGTCAACAAAAAAGACCACTACCAAGAAAACTACGAAAAATGGGGTGACCGTGACCACTACGACCACCACCACTTCATCGTCTAAGAAGAGACGTAAAAAGACGTCTGGCACCCAGATAATACCAGGGGTGAACCTCACCATCTCATGGAAGAAGCTGCTGGGCATTACCAGCCTGAAACGGTGGTTTACCAACAAGACTGGCATCCCTACGACGGAAGCTGGCATAGAACGTAAGATAGGACGATGGCTTATCGGACTCATCACAGGTGGCAACAAGAAAGAAGAAAAGAAATCAGAAAAATTTGTTGATACACGAATTGAAAAACAGTCTGATGAAATGGCATCATCCCAAACAATTGAAGAAAAAGAGGGGGTAAATTCTTAATATTATTAAAAAAAAGAGGGAAAATATGGTGGGTTTTGCAAAACTTTTCCTACCTTTGAAACCGAATACGAATTTTTTTATCATTATTTATTAACAATATCATGAAAGAAAAGAACGGAATTTCAAGAAGAGATTTCCTGAGCTACTCAGCTCTGGGTCTTGCCAGCTTGACCATCTTACCAAGCTGGGCTAATTCTAACGGCGTAAAGGTTGCTCCAAGTGACCGCGTTGTTTTAGGTTTCATCGGCTTAGGCCAGCAGGCACTGAACGACTTCGGTGGCTTCGCAGGTTGCGACGGTGTTCAGGTAGCAGCTTGCTGCGATGTTGACACCAACAAGACCGAGCGTTTCCGCAGAAGAATCGCACAGTGGCAGAGCCAGAAGGGCATGAACGAGCGTTGCGACAAGTACGAGAACTACGAGGACTTGCTGGAGCGTAAGGACATCGATGCAGTTGAGGTTGCATCTCCAGACCACTGGCATGCACTGCAGGCAATCCACGCTTGCCAGGCTGGCAAGGACGTATATTGCCAGAAGCCTTTGACTTACACTATCACTGAGGCTTATGCTGTTGAAGCAGCTGTTCGTCAGAACAAGCGCGTGTTCCAGGTAGGTAGCCAGCAGCGTTCAAGCGGCGAGTTCCAGAAGGCTATCGAACTGATTCAGGCAGGTAAGATTGGTCACGTAGAGAAGATCTACTCAAAGGTAGGTGATCCTCCACGTCCAATCGAGAAGATGTATGAGGAGTACGGTGGCGTTCAGCCTATCCCTGCTAACCTCAACTTCAACCTGTGGTTAGGCCCATTGAACGATCCTAAGATCGAGTACAACGACCAGCTCTGTCCTCCTATCACTCTGGAAGAGTCTATCGTTAAGAACGGTAAGACTGTTGTTACAGTTGCTGAGAAGCGTGAGGCATTCTGGGGCGCATGGCGTTGGTATCGTGAGACCGGTAACGGTTACACCGCTGACTGGGGTGCTCACATGCACGATATCGCTAATGCAGCTATGGGTTACGATGGCTTGCAGCCAGTTGAGTACTTCCCACGCAACACTTGGGGCGAGGGTGAGGCTTACTCAGCTAAGTATCCTAACGGCACCATCCTGATGGAGCATGCATATCTGACCAAGGACATGGACGGTGAGGACAATCCTAATGCACAGGGTCTGAAGTTCATCGGTACCAAGGGTTGGATCAACGTAGCTCGTGGTTATCTGGAGTGCTCAGACAACTCACTCGTTCCTGACAACCTGCGCGGCAACAAGCCTCGTATGATGACTGCTGAGGAGCGTGCAAGAATGTTTGAGGAATATGCTAAGCGTGCAGCTCAGGCTGAGCGTGGTGGTCAGCGTCAGGCAGCTCGTAACTTCGAGACCAGCTCACCTCACATGCAGAACTTCATCGACTGCGTTCGCAGCCGCAAGAATCCTATTGCTCCTGTTGAGGCTGGTACAAGCTCTGCAGTATTCTGCTGCTTGTGCAACATCGCATACGAGCTGGGTCGTGCAGTGAAGTGGAATCCTGCTACTCGTACATTCGTTGACGATAAGGAAGCTGCTGCTCACCGTCTGTACTACTACGACTATCGTCGTCCATACGTATTGCCATATCTTGACAAGCGTTGCTAATGACTGGTCGTTAGAGAATGATTACGAAATCCCCAGGGTGAAAGCCTTGGGGATTTCTTTTTGTATTATACAGATTAATTTGTATTTTTGCCATAGAAAAATGGGGGATCTATGGGAACAAACAAACAAAAAACAGCTCTTGACATAGCTCGTGAGATGACCGAACGGTTTGTGCATTTAAATGATGCTGACCTCCAGCTATTGGCCAGTATTCTGGTGCGCAAGGAAGTAAAGCGAGGCGAAATCATCATCCCCGACGGTGTAATATGTCATGACCATATTTATATAGAGAAGGGATTAGTACGCCAGTATTATTATAAAAACGGGCATGATGTGACCGAGCATTTCTCTACCGAAGGTGATACTGTAATGAGTATCGAGAGCCTATATGCCGGTGTTACAAATCACCTGCTGGCAGAAGCGTTAGAGCCCTGTATCCTCTGGCTGCACAACTACAACAAGTTTATAGAACTGACAGAGAAATCGTGGGGCATTGCCAAATACTACCGTGTCTTTCAGGAAGACGACCTCATCATTACCCAGCACAAGGCCGATGCCTTCCGCTTCGAGAGTTCACGTGAGCGCTATGAACGCTTCGTGAAGGAATATCCCGAAGCCGCCAAACGAGCTCCCCTCCAACACATTGCCTCTTACCTCCTCATGACTCCCGAAACCCTAAGCCGTATCAGGGCTGGAGCTTTATAATAAGCAATTCTTGACATATATCAATTGGCAACTTCTTCATATCTTCTATCTTTGCATTCAGATAAATAATAGATAAGCAATGAAAGCAAGAATCACCTTACTTCTTTCTGCTCTGTGCCTGACAACAACAGTATTGGCACAAGAGACAGCTGTGAAAGACTCTGTACCCCAAACCAAAGAAGAACGTAACCGTAACGTGATGCTAAATGCATCGAGCGATAACCAACCCCGACAGATTTCTATCGGCTTGCCTGATGGAGAGGCGGTGGATATCATGGAGGACGGCACACCCGTGAGCTATCTCTTCTGGCCCGACTATCCCTATTATTCTTGGCGCGGAGGCGTGAGCACGGCATCCCAGAGTCTGCTATCGCTCAGTGAGAGTACATTGCAATACGGCAAAGTGGGCTATATGCTCAACTCTACTACTGTGCAAGCAGGGGAAAAATTTCAAGGTTTGGTGAACTATACTACCAATATTTTTGGCAAGCAGGTAGCTGACTTGAATGTGTCAGGCCCCATCGCCAAAGGTTGGGGCTATATGGCAGGTGCCTACTTAGGTTTTGACCCACAAAGCAACCGCCTCGATGCTTTGGATCCCCAAGACCAAATGCAGATATACAAGGTAGGCATCAACAATCGATTTGCCAATGGAAAAGGTGGTGTAAGCTTGCTCTACAAATACGCCAACTACGTATCTATGCCTGATAATTATGGCCTGTTCTACTACAACGGCAAGGATGGTAGCGTGGATGAACTGGACGACTTCAATTTAGGTCGCGACCAACTGTTGGCCGACTACCAATACATTAATTATATAGACGTGCGCGATGGTAGTCGTGTAAGAAGGACCATGCGGCGTGCCAACATCGTGCAGAACCACCAGATTACCTTCAACCTTGACTACAACTTCAACGACAACCTTAAGTTGGATATCAGCAGTAAGGTGAAGTTTGCCGACATGAACAAGGTAATGATGAAACTGGCCGGCATCTTTACGGCTACAGCCGACGATGGCTACACCTATACCACAGGTGTTCCCTATGCAGGTGTCATCCAGAACCGTTACATGCTTTACTTCGAAGGCTTTGAGAAAAGCTGGATGACAACTGCCCAGCTGACTGGCAAGAACAATAACCACAGCTGGCGACTGGCTTTGAACGAATGGTATAACCGTGCTGGTATCTATACTGAGACTGGCATCTATGCCCATGAAGCAAAGGCATCTCCATCACGTTTGTTGAAAGACGGGGAGGAAGGTTCATCCTACAATGATGGTAGTGAATACTACAATGGTCACGAAAACCGTTTGGCTTTGATTGCTTCCGATGACTGGGATGTAAACAAGAACTTGTGGCTGTCAGCTGGCGTGCGTTTGGAATGGATGACACAAGGCGGTCGTGCTGCTTTGGCCTATACCGATGACGGTCAGGTTATTGAACCTAAGAACGAACGTGTGTATATGTTCAACCTCAAGCAAGGCGTGAAAAACCGCTTTGGTAACTACAACTGGTTCAACCCTTCTGCCACCTTTAATTTCCGCTATACCCTCGCCAAAGGTTTCGGTTTGGTAGGCGAGTATGTATATTCAAAGCAACGTCCTAACTTGCAAGATTATGCCGGACCGTATATGCCGTTAATGGATCCTATCAACGTCCACATGGCAAAGGGAGGTATCTATTGGAATAACAGCTGGATGCAGCTGACCTCACAGATTACCTTCATCAATCAGACGAACTATAAGTTCCGCGAGCAGTTTACCAACCCCAAAGACCAAAGCGAGACGATTATCCTGCCTATTGTGAATGATGTACAAACTTTGGGATGGACCACCGATGCTGTGTTTACCTACAAGGGCTTTAGCTTCCATGGACTACTGACCTTGCAGAACCCCAAGTATAAGAACTTCACCTTCCAGCCTGTATTCAGCGATGGTCCTGGCCAGCTCTATAACTTCAACGATAAGAATGTGATTGCCATGTCGAAACTCATCATGGAGCTTGACCCCTCTTATCAGTGGGACAAGTGGCGTGTATGGCTCAGTTTCCGCTATCAGAGCAAGCAATACATCAACCGCACTAACACTTTGTACTTCAAAGGTCGTTGGGAAACATTTGGAGGTATCGACTATGAGGTGAACAAGCACTTGTCACTCTCACTGAATGTCATCAATATCCTGAACCAGAAAGGTGCCAATGGCAGCATACCCGCAGCCGACTTGGCAACTGACGTGAAAGATTACCAACAGCACTACCTGATGTCGGGTAC
>CAMJNN010000015.1 GCA_946407325.1 uncultured Prevotellaceae bacterium
CATCATATCATTCACCTGTGAGGCGTTAAACCCCAGTGGTGCCACTGCTTCGTAGAGCAGACATTGGGGCGAAGGCTCCTGCATCAAAAGATCAATATTGATGTCTTGGTTGTCTTTCACCCTTGCCAACCCTTCTGTAATGCTCTTATTATAGATATGGAGTACCTCGTTCAGGTGACTGGCCGTCTGCAGCAAGCCCTCGTTGATAGAGGGGTTGATGCTGGATAATAGCGGAAGCAGTTCGAGACGAATCTTGTTGCGGGTATAGTCGGTCTGCAGATTGGTACTGTCGGTCACATAGGCTTGTCCCAAGTGTTGCAGATAGTCAAGAATTTCTTGGCGGTTCACACATAACAACGGACGGACAATGGCTCCGTTCTTCGGACGGATGCCTTGCAAACCCTTGATGCCAGTGCCCCTGATAAGATTCAGAAGGAAGGTCTCCACACTGTCGTCTTGGTGATGGGCCACAGCTATGGTGGAGCATCCCGTTGCTTGGCGCAATTGCTCGAACCAATCATAGCGCAACTCACGAGCTGCCATTTCAATAGAGATACCTTTACTTTCGGACGTTGCCTGTGTGTCGAAATGCTGTACATGCAACGCTACTTGCCATTCTTCGCACAAAGTCCTGACAAATGCCTCATCACGATTGGACTCCTCACCACGCAGGTGGAAATTGCAATGAGCCGCTTCGCACGGATAACCCAGTTGCAGCAACACACGCAACAATGCCACCGAGTCGGCTCCACCACTCAGTGCTACCAGCGTCTTGTTGCCTTTCTCCAGCAATTCTTCCCGCTCGATAAACTGTCTGACTTTACGCTTCAACATATTCTGAAGACAAAAGTACAACTTTTTTTCTATACCACTACTTATTAATGGGTATATTGTTTTCGTTTTCTTTAAAATCGTTCTAAATAGTTTGGGTATTGGATGTCAAAACACTATCTTTGCAGCGTAAAACAAGAATAGTATGAAATTGTCCGAGCTGAAGACTGGTGAGAAGGGCATCATCGTGAAGGTGTTAGGTCACGGTGGTTTCCGTAAACGTGTGATTGAGATGGGTTTCATCAAGGGTAAGGAGGTGGAGGTGTTGCTCAATGCTCCCCTGCAAGACCCTGTTAAATATAAGTTGATGGGCTATGAGGTGTCGCTTAGGCATGATGAGGCTGAACTGATAGAAATCATCTCTGAGGCAGAGGCAGAGCGTGAAAGACTGAATGACACTTTGGGTTTGAATGATTCCCCCTCTGGCAACCTTTTTACGGATTACAAGCTGAAACTGGCCAAGCAAAAGCGTCGCATCATCAATGTGGCACTGATTGGCAATCCCAATTGTGGGAAAACATCTCTCTTCAACTTCGCCAGTGGGGCGCATGGTAGGGTAGGCAACTATGCCGGTGTGACGGTAGATGCCACAGAGGCTCGTGCTTCGTTCGAGGGTTATGAGTTCATCCTTACCGACCTTCCCGGTACTTATTCGTTGTCTTGCTACAGTCCTGAAGAACTTTACGTTCGCAAGCACTTGTTCGATAAACGTCCTGATATTGTCATCAACATCATTGATGCCAGTAACCTGGAGCGCAACCTTTATCTCACTACCCAGTTGGTGGATATGAACCTCCGCATGGTATGTGCCTTGAATATGTACGACGAATTTGAACGTCGTGGCGACAAGGTGGATATCGAGACCTTGAGTTCGCTCTTTGGTGTGCCTATGATTCCCACTTCTTTCAAGACGGGCATGAATGTCGATCTGCTCTTTCACATTATTATTAATATGTACGAGGGTGCCGACTTTATTGACGAGAAGGGTAATGTCGATCCTGAGGTGGCGAAGGAAATCAGGGAATGGCATGACACGTATGCTACCAAATCGCCTCAGCATCATATCGAGGACTTTGCCGAGGGTAATCGTCCGTTGAAGAACTACTATCGTCATATCCACGTCAACCATGGTCAGTATGTGGAGCGAGGTATCAATACGGTTCAGGTACCTTTGAAGGAGAACGAACACATACGTCAGCTCTATTCCACTCGTTATTTGGCAATTAAGTTACTGGAACATGATAAGTCGGTAGAACAAATCATCGCAGAACAACCCAATGCCGATGACATCATGGAAGCTTGTAAGCAAGCAGCCATCCAGATAGAACAAGATACCCAACAAGATGCCGAGACAGCCATCATGGATGCCAAATACGGCTTCATCCACGGAGCTTTGGCCGAGGCAGGCTATGTGGAGGGTAAGGTAGTGGATACTTACAAGACCACACACCTTATCGACAGCATATTGTCTAACAAGTGGATGGGCTTCCCTATTTTCTTCCTGATGTTGTTCCTGATGTTCGAGGTCACCTTCGAACTGGGTCAGTATCCCATGGATTGGATAGAGGCTGGGGTAGCCTGGATAGGCGAAGCGATTAGCAACACCATGCCAGAAGGTTCTTTGCGCTCGTTGTTGGTCGATGGCGTGATAGGTGGTGTGGGTTCCGTCATTGTGTTCCTGCCCCAAATTTTGATACTCTATTTCTTCATCTCCCTGATGGAAGATTCTGGCTATATGGCCCGTGCCGCTTTCATCATGGATAAACTCATGCATAAGATGGGCCTGCATGGCAAGTCGTTCATTCCACTCATCATGGGCTTTGGATGCAACGTGCCAGCTGTGATGGCCACACGTACCATCGAGAGTCGTCGTTCGCGCATCATTACCATGATGATCTTGCCGTTTATGTCGTGTTCAGCCAGGTTGCCAATCTATATCATGATCACAGGCACTTTCTTCTCATTGCAATACCGTTCACTGGCCATGATTTCGCTCTATGCCATCGGCATCTTGGTAGCTGTGGTGATGAGTAATATCTTCTCCCGTCTGGTAATCAAGGGCGAGGATACGCCTTTTGTGATGGAACTGCCTCCTTATCGCATGCCTACGGCTAAGGCCATCGGCCGACATACATGGGAGAAGGGCAAGGAGTACCTGAAGAAGATGGGTGGCATCATTCTGGTAGCATCTATCATCGTGTGGACATTGCAATATTTCCCCCACAATGAAAACCTTACTACCCAGCAACAACAAGAGCAGTCGTATATCGGTCGCTTGGGCAAGGCCATCGAACCTGTGTTCAAGCCACAGGGTTTTAACTGGAAGCTCGATGTATCGCTCATTGCTGGTGTGGGTGCCAAGGAGATTGTGGCTTCTAGTTTGGGTGTTATCTATTCTGACGACGACTCGTTTGCCGATGATGATTCTTTCAGTCAGGAAAATGAGAAGTATTCCCGTCTTCGTCAGGCTATGCTCAACGATGGCCTCACCCCTTTGACGGGTTACTGCTATCTGTTGTTCGTGTTGCTCTACTTCCCTTGCATTGCCACCATTGTGGCCATCAAAAATGAAACGGGCAGTTGGCGTTGGGCTTCTTTTGCCGCCATCTATACTACTTGTGTGGCCTGGGTAGTATCAGCTTTGGTTTATCAGATAGGCATGTTGTTATGATGCTGGGTTGGCAAGACTGGATAGTGGCACTCATCGTGGTGCTTTGTGTGGGCAGGGTAGGACTGAGCCTCTGGCGGCTGTATCAGAAAACACGACGTGGTGATGATCCTTGTGCCCATTGCACACAACCTTGCGACATCAAGCATCAACACCAGCTTAAAATGGATAATCATTGTCCTTGTGATAAAAAAACTAAGAAATCTTGCTGCGAATAGTTGGCAATTCAAAAAAATGTTGTACATTTGCATCCGCATTCAACAAAACTCGGTGCCTTGGATGAGTGGTTGAGTCACTGGTCTGCAAAACCATGCACGGCGGTTCGAATCCGCCAGGCACCTCCAAAGGAGTCTGATATTGTCAGGCTCCTTTTCTTTTTTCTCATTTATAAGTTACTGCTTTGTGTACAGTTTTTCCTTGTTATCTTTATCAAACTAGTATGTAAAAATACGTCTTTAACTATTATTAACGTCTAATTATTTGTATAAATACGAAAAGTTCGTACGTTTGCATCGTAGGTTATAATTGGAGATGCTTTATGGTTGCAATCGTTACATTATTAATAAAGGTGAATGTGCTCTTGGCAGTGCTCTACCTGGTGTATATGTCTTTGTTCCGCAACGACACCTTTTTCGTTTGGCGCAGAATAGCCTTGCTATCATTCTATGCCATCGCCGCCTTGTTTTTCGTTGCATCGCAAGTACATTGGCAAGTGCCTACTCCAATGGCAGGAACGATAGATGCAGGCATCGGTACCGTTTGGATGCAAGCTATTGAAGTAGCTGCTTCTAATGAGGTTGTCATGCCAGACATCAGAACAAATATGCTACTGATTTGGCTTGGCGTAGCTGCCTTGTTGGCATTGCGTTTCCTTTGGCAGTTGGCATCCATCTGTTGGCTTGCCTGGAAATCAGAAGTTGGCTATGCCGATGGTGTGAAAGTCAAATTGACTACCATTGAAGGCAGTCCGTTCTCCTTCTTCAGTTGGATATTCATTCATAGGAAATTGCTGAACGAACCCAGCTTGCATGAGGTGTTGTTGCATGAGCAAACGCATGTAAGGCAATGTCACTCGCTGGACGTTATTCTTAGTGAACTGACATGTATGGTGTTTTGGTTCAATCCCTTTGTATGGCTCTTGAAGCGTGAAGTACGTGTCAACCTCGAATACCTCGCCGATCAAGCTGTGCTGCAACATGGCAACGATTCACGCAGCTATCAGTATCACCTGTTATCATTAACTTTCCCAAGAAGTGTAGCTACTCTTTCCAATAATTTCAATGTTTTACCTCTTAAAAAACGTATCAAGATGATGAACAAAAAGAGAACTAAAGAAATAGGCAGACTCAAATACTTGTTGCTCTTGCCTGTAAGCGTATTGCTATTTATGTTGAGTAGTGCTCCTGTGAATGCACAATTGAAAACCACCACCCATCCCGATGGTTCTGTTACCATTAAATATGGAGGCAAAGATATGGTCATTAAGGAAGCCGGTGAAGATACCTATATGGTGGTGGATGAAATGCCTGTGTTCCCAGGCGGCATGAAGGCATTGATGAATTATATCAGTGCGAATGTGAAATATCCAGAGTCAGCCAAACAAGCTAAGACAGAAGGTCGTGTCACCGTTCAATTCGTAGTAGGTTCCGATGGTACTTGCCGTGATTTTAAGGTACTTAGGGACGTATCGCCTGATTTGGATGCTGAGGCTGTTCGTGTATTGAGTTCTATGCCCAAGTGGACTCCTGGCAAATTTGAGGGCAAGCCCGTGCCTGTAAGATACACCGTGCCGATTAATTTTAAAGCGCAATGACTTTCATGAACATGGAGGGCTTTTGGGCCCTCCATATCTAAACTTTTCTATCGTATGGAGAAACTAACAAGACAGGAAGAAGAAGTGATGATGCTCATCTGGCAGTTGGGCAAAGCGTGTTACATCCGTGAGGTAATGGACATTTATCCTGAGCCCAAGCCACCCTATACCTCTGTGGCATCCACCGTGAAGAACCTGAAACGCAAGGGTTACTTGCAATCCACGGCCAAGGGCGTTTCCTACCTTTATAGCGTCAAGATCTCGAAAGACAAATACAAAAGCCGCTTCATGCAAGACTGGGTGAAGGACTATTTCCACGACTCCTATCGCCAAATGGTTTCCTTCTTTGCCAAGGAGCAATCCATCTCTGCCGATGACCTCCGTGAAATCTTGCAGGAGATAGAGAAGGGGAGATAATAAACGTAGGACGTATCTCCATCAAAAATTCCCTAGAGAATTTAATGCTTTGCTAGTAGTAAGCGATGGGTTTACTACTAGTTAGTTTTTTAGTTAAAACTCCGCCTTTCTTTTGCTTTAACCACATTTATTTATATCTTTATCCCCAAATAATAACTAAACTACGAATCTATGAAAAAAACATTAGCATCTCTATTTACGATGTTGCTTTGTTTTGCCTTCGTTTCGTGTGGAGGAGAATCGGGACCTAGCGGTGAACCAAGTCCAGCTCCAACTCCTACACCTACTACGGTGAAGGTGTTAGGGGTGTCGCTTGATATGGCTGCATGCGAACTGGAGGTGGGCACTAAAGTAACACTCGTAGTTTCCATTACGCCTAATAATGCTACTAATAAGACAGTTAGTTGGTCAACCAGTAACGCTAGTGTGGCTACCGTAAGCAACGGAACCATTACGGCTGTAGCACCTGGCAAGGCCACCATTACCGTAACAACTTCTGATGGTAACAAAACCGCTACTTGTGAAGTAACCGTTGTGGCTGCAAAACCAACTACTGTGGCTGTAACAGGTGTTTCACTCGATAAATCCTCTTTGGCATTAGAGGTAGGAGGCACAGCTACACTGACGCCTACCGTAACTCCATCTGATGCTACCGAAAAGGGTGTAACTTGGAGTAGTGATAAAACCAGTGTGGCTACAGTTGATGCCAATGGCAAGGTGACTGCTGTGGCTGCTGGTACTGCTACCATCACTGTAAAAACCAAAGATGGAGAGAAAACGGCTACTTGTACAGTAACCGTTACAACTCCTGCTCCCGAACCAACTCCGCCACCAACGCCTTCAGTTGAAGGAACCAGTGTGGCGCTGAGTCAGGCAACGATGAGTCTGGCTGTGGGTGATGTGGCTCAGCTCACGGCTACAGTGAATACATCTTCTACTGACAAGTCGGTGACTTGGGCCAGTGACAACACAACCGTAGCAACAGTGGATGCTGGTAAGGTGACGGCTAAGGCTGCTGGCACAGCTAACATCACGGCTACGGCCAACGATGGAAGCGGCAAGAAGGCTACCTGTAAAGTGACAGTGGTATCGGCTGGTAACTCAGGAAATACTTCTGGTGATATTTCTTCTGAAGGACAGGATTGGGAAAACCCTTAAAAGTGAATTGTTATGAAAACATCTAAATATATATGGACCATAGGTTTGCTGGGCGTACTGGCAAGTTGTAGTGACGATATGTCTGAAATGGTATCGCCAGTAGAACAGGGGATTACCCGTATCTATGCTACCATCGGCGATGATATGGCTGATACGCGAACTATGTTGGTAAATGACAAGAAGATTTTCTGGGAGGTGGGAGATAAGATAGGTGTCATACCAACAGGTGATTTTTCTGAGGGTTGGTACAATTTTACATACCAGAATGATGGTTATTTTAATGGTGGTGATGCTACTGGCGTTGGCACAGCTGGTACTTATTTTGCCGCTTATCCAAGTATTCTACATGCTAAGGATGATACCAAGCAATTATTGATGAAGTTGGATAAAGAAGTGAAGTATAAAGAGAATAGTTTCTCTCAGCCCATGCCAATGTTTGCTGGCTCTACTAACCTTCCTTCTGGCCAGCTGACATTCTATCCAGCTGCTGGCGTTATAAAGGTGGCTTTAGCAGGTTCGTTTAAGGTGACTAAGATTACGCTGGAAGGCAATAATCATGAACAAATTACTGGCGTAGGATTGTTAAATACAGCCGATGCTAAGCCATCACTCGAAATGAGTCCACTTATTTGGACCATAATTTCTGATAAGGGATCTACAGAATATGTGCCAGGTTACCAGCAGGTGATGACTATGGATGATGGCGTACAGCTGACAGAGTCGCCCACCAGCTTCTACTTCGTGGTGGCTCCAACCGACTTTACTAAGGGTATTACTATTACAGTGGAAGGGGATGGCCTAAGTCATCCTATTGTGAAAACAACGGCCAGCGATGTGAAAGTAGAGCGTGGTGCGATGAAGGCGTTTACGTCTGTAGATATTAGTGCTATTATGCAGGAAGAAGCTGCGACACAACTGGATGCCCTGAAGGCGATGTATTATAGTTTGGATGGTGCTAACTGGACCAAGAAATGGGACTTGAGCAAACCGTTGAGCGAAGTGGCTGCATGGCCAGGTGTTACGGCTGATGCCAACGGCTTGGTGACGAAAATTGACCTGAGCAACAACGGCTTGAAGGGTACCTTGCCTGCAGAAATAGGTAATCTGACTCTCTTGCAGGATATCAATCTGTCAGGCAACAACATCACGGGTGGCATTCCAAAAGAGGTGAAAGGTCTTGATTTACTGCAAAAATTCTATATCGACGGTAACCAGATGAATGACAGTGTGCCTTATGTGGTTTATACATCTGATGTGTGGGGCTATGCTGATAAAAAGCTGACACAGCAGAGTGGCTATGCACTGAAAACCAAGTATGTTTCGAACGACTATAGCAAAGATGGTTACAATGAACGGATTTACACACACACGGTTGGTCCTGGCATTCCTGTTGTGATTACCTGTGAGGCTTTCACTGATGATATGGTGGAGGAGTTCAATACCCAGGCTACAAAGGCCATGAACTATTTCTTCTCAATAGCGCCTTACAAAGACTTTCAGGAATATTTTGATGTGTATAAGATGATGTCGGTATCGCCCAACAATGAGGTGGGATTGAACTTACCATACGGTATGAAATATGATGGTGAAACCTATCACATTGAATTTAATAATGTGAGGCAGAAGATTGAAGATATGACGGAACTGAACTCTCAATATTTGCTATCGATTGTGCTGCTGAATGAAATTAATGAACCAAAGCGTGCCAGGTGCTTTATGTTTTCTGATGGCTTTAGCGTTGCAATTGTGCCGGTAGATGAGGATATGGAGTGTATAATCCACCATGAGGCGGGCGGTCACGGCTTTGCTTTCCTGGCAGATGAATACTCTTCAGATGGTGATAAAACCTATGGCGCAACAGAGAGGGCTGAGTTGGATCAGTGTCACGAAATTGGATGGTATTTGAACTTGTCATATTATAACACCGAAACGACTGTGCCTTGGAAGGATTTCTGGATAGATGCAGCTTACGCTCCTGAAGCAGTAGGTGCTTATGAAGGTGGTGATGCTGCTTATAAGCATGGTGTTTACCGTAGTACGGAAAAGAGTACGATGAACAATCAGTATGAGTTTGACAAGTTTAATCCGCAGAGTCGTTGGCTAATCTACCAGCAAATCTGCAAAAGGGCTGGATTGGCTTGTACCCTTGAGGCATTCAAGACGTATGATGCAGCTAACATCACTTCTTTGCCTCCTGCAGTATCGGTAGTTACCCGTAACTATGTGGAGAAGAAGGAGCATAAGTTGGGTGCACCACCTGTGATTGAATGGAAGTGATTAAATAAATAATATCCCCGTCCGGTTGGGCGGGGATTGTTGTTTATTGTCCTTTCCGTTGCGATGGCCTGTTGGCACGACGCTTGCGGATATCAGCCTTCATCTTGGCAGAGGCCGACTTGTGTGCTCCCGTGATGTAGGTTTTCTTCTTCGCCTTGGTCTTTATTTTGTTGGTATGCTGGGGCTTGTCGCTCTTGCCCCTAAACACTACGCCTTGCATGATTATTTTTTCGATGTCTTCTCCTGCCATAGCTGTTGACTATTAATGCGTTTCTACATTAGTGATCTCACCCACGAAGATGTTGGCACGGCCATGACCAGGTTTTTCTTTCGTGGCATTGATGCACTTCATCACCACTGATGGCTGGTTGGCTCCATTAGGATAGAAGGCTACCGTGTATTCCTTGGCCTGTTCCAGTGCTTGGTAGCTCTGTTCGGGTGTCAAGATGGTGTTAATGTACTTCTTGCCGTTGTTGGATGACAGATAGCCTCCTGCATTGGCCGTCATGGTGGTACGGTTGAACTCATCGTCACCAATGATGATTACCAACTTACCATTGCTGGCCTGTACTTTGTCGGCCGTTAACTCAGGGAAGGCTTCAGCTGGCTTAGCTTCTACTGGCTCTGCAACCTTGGTTTCGACGGGCTTGGCAACTGGGGCAACAACGGGCTCAGCAGGCTTAACAGGTTCGACTGCTACCACAGGCTTGACTTCTTCCGCTACCGCGGTAGTTTCCACCACGGGTTGTACAGCGGGCTTTACCACCTCGGCTGCACCATTAACCACTGCTACAGGAATAGTAGAGGTGATGGTTGGAGCTGATGCTGTGGCTACAGGTTTCTCTGGTTCAGCTTCTTTGGTGGTGACTTGCGAGCTAACAACGGCCACAGCATCCGATTTGCGGGTTTCTTCTGGCTTACCGTCATTTTGTACAATTTCGAAGCCACTCAGCGCCTTCTGCAGGCTTTCGTTCATATCGTCCACGAAATCTACCGTCTTTCTACGCCACTTGGCAAAACCACGTGCCAGTCGGCTTTGGTCCTTCGTCAGCGCCATCTTGTCAGTAATCCAGTCTTCGGCTACAAATATCTCTTTTTCGTTTGGATAGTCATATCGGATGTTCCTGATCTGCAACACACACTTGCCTTCGTCGCAGTTGGCTATCATCTGGTAGATCACCTTGGTGCGGTCGAGCGACAAAGCAGAGCTAGAGAACACAATATATTCTTCGCCATTGGCAGCAACTTGTCCTCGTTCCTCGTTTTCGTAAGCCACATTGCTCTTGTTGGCGTTTTGCTGCATGCGGGCTTTCATCCATTCACGTACCTTGGCGTACACCTCTCCCTTGCTCATACCAGTGATGTTGAACTCCTTGGAAAATACCACTTTGCCGTTTACCTCAGGTACGGCACCTTTTAGGTAATAAGAGTCCTCATGATGGGCATTTTCATTCTTCTGTGCAGATGTTTGCTGTGGCAACGCCAAAGCCATAAAGGCTATACAAAGGGTAATGATGGTAGTTCTCATATCAACCAGTTTAAATATTTTACTTTGCAAAGATAAAGATTTCCATGTAATGTAGCATTCCCTTACCCTTGAAACTTAATGCTTTTGCACAAATTATCACGTCTTGTGCAAAAAGTGTTCAAAAAAGTTGCGAGTTTTGGAAAATTAATATACCTTTGCCGCCGTTTATTGGAAAATGCTCCAAAAAATGCGTTAAATTAACCACTTTATTAAATAGGTAAAAAAAGATGAGAAAGACATTAATTGGCTTGGCTATGCTGAGCATTTCGTCCACTGCTTTTGCTGGTGGCGTACTGACCAACACAAATCAATCGGTAGCCTTTATCAGAATGTTGACACGTGGCGCTATGATAGATTCTGATAGTCCTTATTCCAACCCTGCTGGTTTGGGCTTCCTGCAAAGAGAGGGCTTGTATATCTCGTTCAACTGGCAAAATGCTTATCAGGAACGTAATATTGACGCCACTTTCCCCTTGTTCCCCGAAGCTAACCATCACAGTTTCTATAAAGGTACCGCTTCGGCACCTGTTATCCCTTCGCTGTTTCTTACTTATCGTAAAGGCGATTGGGCCATTTCTGCCTACGGAGGCGTGATAGGTGGTGGAGGCGAGGCTTCCTATAGTACAGGTTTGCCGATGTTCGACTCGGGTGTAATGGCTAAGATAGCTGCCAATCCTACCATACAGACGGTGATGAAGGCCACTGGAGCACAAGCGGCATCAGATTTATATGACATGAACTCAGCTATGAAGGGCCATCAGTTTATTTATGCCTTTCAGGCTGGTGTGACCTATCGTGCCACCGATTGGCTGTCGATTTATGCAGGTGCCCGTATGAACTATTTCGTGGGTGGCTACAAAGGTTATGTAACGGCTACTGCCAAACCAGAACTGTTGCAAAATCCAGTTATCCAGCAAGCTGCTGCTGCCAATCCTGCTTTAGCAGCCTTGGCTAACCAGCCGTTGGTGGACCTAAGATTGGATGTTGACCAGAAAGGATGGGGTGTAGCTCCTATCATTGGTGCCCATGTAAAGTTGAACAAATGGAACATTGGTTTGAAATATGAATTTAAGGCTAATCTCAACATTGAAAACAACACCAAGGAGAATTCTGATCCCAATGGTGCTTTGGCTGCGTATAGAGACGGCGTGAACACACCGAGTGATGTGCCTGCTCTGTTCAGCGGTGCTGTGATGTATGAGATTTTGCCTACCTTGCGTGCCAGTGTGGAGTATCATCACTTCTTCGACAAGAACGCTGAGATGGCCAACGATAAGCAGAACGCTCTGACTCGTGGTACCAATGAATACTTAGTTGGCGTGGAATGGGATGCACATAAGTATGTCACCCTCAGTGCAGGTTTTCAACGTACCGACTATGGCTTGAGTGATGACTTCCAGTACGACACCTCTTTCTACTGTGATTCTTATTCTATCGGTTTGGGTGGTGTGATTCACCTCTCAAAACGTATGAAGGTAAATATTGGCTATTTCTGGACACATTATACCGATTATACCAAGCAGAGCAGCAACTATAACAATACTACCTTGCCAGGTACGAATGTGTATAGTCGTCATAACAAGGTGTTTGGTGCAAGCATCGACTATATCTTCTGAAACTCTTTCTAAAACACAAACTAATACTCTTTTCGGTGCAAAAGTTTGCATAGTTCGCTGATTATGCCTACTTTTGCGCCGATTTTTATTGTATGATGCTGCGAATAGCAGTCGTGTATTCCAGAACACCACGTAAAAAACAGGAAATATGAAACAACAAGTATCAGTTACTTTCATGTTGCTCGGCATACTGTTCAATGTGTGCCTCGTAGCTTCTAATCTCTTAGGAACCAAGCTTATCAATGTTTTTGGCATCAGCGTCACTGGCGGACTGATGATCTTTCCCATATCGTATATCATCAACGACTGTGTAGCGGAAGTATGGGGATATCGAAAGGCTCGACTCCTTATCTGGAGCGGCTTTGCCAGTAATTTCTTCACCGTAGCGGTGGGCTTGATAGCCGTTGCTATTCCTGCTGCTCCTTTCTGGGAGGGGGAAGAGCATTTCAATTTTGTGTTTGGTATGGCTCCACGCATTGCCTTTGCTTCATTGATGGCTTATCTGGTGGGTTCATTCCTTAATGCCTGGGTGATGAGTAAGATGAAGATTGCCAGTAAGGGGGCTCACTTCTCTTGGCGTGCTATTTTATCAACCGTGGTGGGAGAAACGGGTGATTCGCTGATATTCTTCCCTATTGCTTTTGGATGGTTGATTGGTTGGACAGAACTATTTACCATGATGGTTACCCAAATTATCCTTAAGACCCTGTATGAGATTATTGTATTGCCAGTAACCATTCGGGTGGTGAAGGCCGTAAAGAAGATGGAAGACACGGATGTGTTTGATGATAATGTGTCGTATAATGTATTGAACGTAAAAGATATCTGATTATGATTGACGATAAAGTATTGGTGGTGTTCAGTGGTGGACAAGACTCAACCACTTGTCTGTTTTGGGCAAAACGTGAGTTTAAGGAAGTGTATGCTGTGAGTTATCGTTATGGCCAGAAGCATGAGATAGAGGTGGTTCTGGCTCAAAAGATTGCCGAAAAGGCTGGGGTGCCTTTTGAGGTGATGGATATCCCTCTGGTGGGACAATTGGGTCACAACTCACTGACGGATTCGTCTATGGTAATGGATCAAGAGGTGCCAGAGAAAGGCTTACCTAATACCTTCGTGCCAGGACGTAACATGTTCTTCTTGAGCATAGCAGCTGTATATGCCCGTGAGCGTGGTATCCGTCATCTGGTGACGGGTGTTTCACAAACTGATTATAGCGGTTATCCTGATTGTCGTGACGCCTTTATTAAATCGCTGAACGTGACACTGAACTTAGCTATGGATTACCAGTTTGTGTTGCATACGCCATTGATGTGGATAGATAAGGCACAGACTTGGGAGCTGGCTGACCAACTGGGTGTGCTCGACCTTGTGCGCAACGACACGCTGACTTGTTACAACGGTATCCAAGGCGATGGGTGTGGTCATTGTCCATCGTGCAAGTTGCGTAATCAGGGTTTACAGAAATACTTGGCACAAAAAGCCGCACGTGAAAAACTTGTCTGATTCTTTTGTTTTCCCCTTTTTATTTGTACTTTTACTTTCGAATAAGGAATTTATACGACAATGAAAGAGAAGTTATTAGGTTTATTTTTGGTTTCTTTCTTCTTTCTACCGTCAATGGCGGAAGATATTACTGGCATAGTATTAAAGAATGGCAAGCCCAAGAAAGGTATCAACGTATGGTTGAAGAAGGCTGATAGGGCGGTGGATACAGATAAGGATGGAAAGTTTTACTTCTTTGATGTTGCTGAAGATGACACATTGTTAGTTACAGCAGGACCAAGGGCTGATGCTGAGTTCCCTGTGGGTGACATGAAAGACATCACAGTAAATTTAGAAAAAAAAGACTTTGTGGTGAGTGACGGGACAAGTGAACAGCGTCTTCCTTATATTATGGCCCCACTTCCAAAACCCAGTGATGGAGTGACCCACGAAATGATTATGCGCTCAGGGCTGCGTTCCGTCGCAGAAATACTGAAAAGTTACATGACTGGTGTGATTGTCTCTACAGAAGGAGGCACTACCAAGGTGATGGTGCGTGGTATCAATTCCATCAATTCGAGTACCGAACCATTGGTGGTGCTTGATGGTATGGCTCTTCAGGGAGTGGACATCGAGAACTTGGTGCCAGTGGAAGAAATTGCGCTTATCAAAGTTAACAAAGACGGCTCAGGCTATGGTGTTCGTGGTGCCAATGGTGTGATTGAAATAACAACCCGTAAATAATGAATCGCTGGTTTTGGCTCATAGGTGCTTTGCTGCTTAGTCTGAGGACTATGGCACAAGACGAGGTGGTAAACTATTCCATCAGTGGCACTGTGCCAGCGGGTGTAACCTCGGTTTTTCTGCATACCTTACGCAATGAACCAATAGATACAGCTCAAGTGGAAAACGGTAGGTTCCAGTTTTCAGGAGCTTTGCGATTGAATACCTTTGTCACTTTGGTGGATAATGGTACTGACCTGCCTGTTAACATGATTATTGATGGTACTCCTGTTGAGGTGAATATGGAACGTAGTGTGATGAAAGGCTCCAAACTCAATGAGCGATTGAATAAAGCCGATCGTCAGATTACTGACCTCACCATTGACTATATGCAGGATCAGATGGAATATGCGCAGGTGGGACAAGGACAGGTTGAGTTGCGCGATTCTCTACGCAGGGTGATGAATGCCTCCTATAATAAAGTGGTGGTGGAGATGAAGAATGTGATTCGTGCCAATTCTGATAATGTGATTCCTGCTCTTTACCTCTCTCAGATCTATAATACTCTCACTATTGATGAACTGAAAGAGTATCTCAATGAAGATCATGCCTATGCTGCTCATCCGCTTTGTGTGGGTGCTTGGCGTATGCTGAACCATCATGAGAAAACGAATATCGGTACCCGCTTTACTGATTTGATAGAGGCTGATACAGCTGGTGTGAGTCACCGGCTCAGCGAATATGTGGGCAAGGGCAATTATGTGCTGATTGACTTTTGGGCAAGTTGGTGTGCCCCTTGTATGTTGGAGATGGACAATGTAAAGGCCGTTTATCAGAAGTACCATGAGAAGGGTTTCGAGATTGTGGGCCTTTCGTTCGACCGTGGTCGTCAGTCGTGGATCAATGCTATCATTAACCATAAGCTCAACTGGATTCATCTGAGTGACCTCAAATACTGGAACAGCGAAGCTTCTATTGTCTATGGCATCAGCTCGATTCCCGCCAACATCCTGTTGGATGGCAATGGCATCATTATAGCCACCGATTTACGTGGGGAAGAGCTTAGCAGGAAATTGCGACAAATTTATAGATATTGATTTTTTTTCTTCAAAAAAGGTTTGATAAATAAATATTATTGTCTAACTTTGAGGTGTAACTATAAACATTACACTTAAAACAAATACTGCTATGAAGAAGGATGATATAGGTACAAATGCGGGATTGGTTTGGCGCACACTCTTCTACAAAGGGAATAAGGCCACATTTAATGAGTTGTTACAAGACACTGGACTAAATGCCATTGATCTTTCATCGGCCATAGGATGGTTGGCTCGAGAAGACAAAGTTGAGTTCTTCTACGAAAATGACGAAGAGTTTATTGACGTTTACAGGGATAGCTACTTTTAGCTATCCTTTTTTTTGTTTAGAATAATTGTTTTTCTAAATAAAAGATAAGTTTTTTGCCGATTGTTTTTGTCTATCTGATAGATTTGTACTATTTTTGCTGCCGCTAAGGAATAAGATAGTATAAATATTATGACAAAATGAAAGGCAAGATTAGTAAGTTTAGACTGCTGGCAGTGGCGATGATGTTGACCACAAGTATTTTTGCCATGGCTCAACAGTCATCAGGTGAAACCGACTGGATGAAGGATTTTACCTCTCGAATCACTCTAAATGGCTATGCACAGGCTGGATGGAGTTATCAAAACCCCAACGGCAAAGGCCAGAATTCCTTTAATTTGAAACGTACCCTGCTTTGGGCAAAGGCAAGGATTACTGATAGATGGTCGTTCTTGTTTATGCACGACTTCTCAAGTGTGGTGCAGGAGTTCTATACAGACTTCCGTGTGACAAAGGGTAACGAGATAACCATTCGATTGGGACAGTTTAAGCATTCTTTTTCGATGGAGAACCCGATGTCTCCTACGCAGTTGGAGCTAATAGATGTTTATTCGCAGGCGGTACTCTATCTTGCTGGTGAGGGCCCTGACCCTTTGAATGGTGTGAATTATGGTCGTGATATGGGTATTGAGGTGTATGGAGATCTGCTCGAAGGTAAGTTGCATTACGAACTTGCTCTGATGAGCGGACAGGGTATCAACCGCAAGGACTTAAATAAACAAAAGGATTTTATCGCTAAACTGGAAGTGCGCCCTGTTGAAGGACTAAGACTGGTGGCATCTGGTTATATTGGCAAAGGTCATGCAGTGGGTACTGCTGCTTGGAACCCAGATATCCAAATAGGTGACAACTACAAGCGCAACCGCTATAGCGTAGGCGCTGAATATAAGAGCAAAGCCTATACAGGTAGTAAATATAAGGAAGCACGACCTGCTTCGATCCGTGCAGAATGGTTGGGCGGCGAAGACGGTGAGGTGGGCTCACGTGGTGGATATATCACCACCAGCATCCCCGTGGTGGATGCTCTTGATGTGGTGGCAAGCGCCGAGACCTACGACCGTAATACCAAAGTGGACGGATGGGATCAAACTAATTTCACCATCGGACTGCAATACTGGTTCTATAAGAAGTGCCGTTTGCAGTTGCAGTACACCCGTTGTCTATTGGGTAAACAATTAGGTAAAGATTATAATTGGCTTCAAGCACAAGTGCAAGTAGCATTCTAAAGTTATGGTTATAAAAGTTTTATTGACGATTATTTTTCTGGCTGTGATGATTGGTGTGGGTCTATATACCCGCAAGCAAGCCAGTAGTGTAGAAGGTTTCGTATTGGGCGGTCGTGCTGTAGGTCCGTGGCTGACGGCATTCGCTTTTGGTACAAGTTATTTCTCAGCCGTAGTGTTTGTAGGCTACGCAGGTCAGTTCGGATGGAAATACGGACTTTCGTCGGCATGGATAGGTGTTGGTAACGCCGTGATTGGCTCTTTGTTGGCGTGGCTCCTATTAGGTAGAAAAACCAAACTGATGACACAGCATATCGAGAGTCGCACAATGCCCGATTTCTTTGGTACCCGTTTTGCCGACCAAGGTTTGCGCGTAGCTGCCTCCATTATTGCTTTTGTGTTTCTGATTCCCTATACCGCAGGTGTGTATAAAGGTATCTCCACATTGTTTGAGATGGGTTTCGGTATCCCTTATGAGTATTGTGTGATTATTATGGCTATCCTCACAGCTGTCTATGTGATATTGGGTGGATACAAAGCAACGGCAATGAACGATTTTATCCAAGGCATCATCATGCTTTTTGGTATCGTGGCAGTGATTGTTGCTGTGATTGTTGCTCAGGGTGGATTATCTGAAGCAGTATCCAAACTTTCTGTGCTCCCTGCTGATGGCAGTACCGAACCTGGTTCCGGTGGATTTACCTCGCTGTTCGGTCCTGATCCTTGGGGATTGCTTGGAGTGGTAGTACTTACTTCATTGGGTACGATGGGTTTACCACAGATGGTAGGTAAATTCTATTCCATCACCGACGAGAGTGCTATTAAGCGTGGCACTGTTATTTCAACCATCTTTGCCTTTATCGTGGCTGGTGGCTGCTATTTCTTAGGCGGTTTCGGACGTCTTTACGAACCTGTGGTGGAGAACGGCAAGATAGCTTTCGACTCGATTGTGCCTGCTATGTTGGTGACCTTGCCCGATGTACTGATTGCCCTCGTGGTACTTTTAGTGCTCTCAGCTTCAATGTCAACACTTGCATCATTGGTACTTACCTCTTCTAGTACAATGACGCTCGATCTGATTTATCGTGACAAGAAATCACTTCCAGGTGAGGTGGAAGAGGGTGCTATCGATGATATCGTGTCTGAAAAGATAGAACGTCGCAAGGTGGTGGTGATGCGTGTGTTGATTATGTTCTTTATTGCCATTTCTTTGTTGATAGCCCTTAATCCTCCTACATTCATCGCTCAGCTGATGGGTATCTCTTGGGGTGCTTTGGCGGGTGCCTTCTTGGCTCCTTTCATGCTAGGTCTCTACTCTCGTAGTGTTACTACCGCTTCTGTATGGGCTTGTTTCATCTGGGGCGTAGGCCTTACGGTAGTCAATATGCTGATGGGTAATCCTATCAATCCAATCAACTGTGGTGCTATCGCTATGGTGGGCGGCTTCCCTGTGGTATGGATAGTAAGTCTCTTTACCAAGAAGTTGCCGAAGAACGTAGTAGATACTATTTTCGAGTGCTATAAGTAAGGCTTCATCATATAAACATAGATTTCGTGTTATTGCTTATGACAATACAAGAAGCTATAGAAGCAAGACATAGTGTAAGGGCTTATAAAGAACAACCGCTGGCAGAAGAGATTGTAAAAGAACTTCAAGAGAAGATTGCCGACCTGAATGAGAAGGGCCAGTTGCACATGCAATTGATTCTGAACGAACCACGTGCTTTCAAGGGTGTGTTTGCTTATGGAAAGTTCTTTGGAGTTAACAACTATATTGTGGTGGCTGGTCAGAAGAGTGATGACTTGGACGAGCGTGTTGGTTATTTCGGGGAACAGCTGGTGTTGTTTGCCCAAACCCTTGGGTTGAATACATGTTGGGTAGGACTTAGTTATACTAAGATCCCAGGAACCTATGTGCTTGGCGATGGAGAGAAGATTGCATGCTATATTGCCATAGGTTATGGTGAGACACAAGGCGTTTGTCATAAGATTAAGACAGTAGAACAAGTAAGTAATATAAATGACACTACTCCTATATGGTTTAAGAAGGGAGTGGAGGCGGCTTTATTGGCTCCTACAGCCGTGAACCAACAAAAATTTTCGTTTGAATACAAAGGTATGAAGGATGGACGCCATCAAGTGTTGGCCAAGAAAGGATTCTCTATGATTGGCTATACACAGATGGATGTAGGCATTGCCAAGTGTCATTTTGAAATCGGGGCAGGAAAGGAAAATTTTGAGTGGGTGTGATGCTCCGCAGCCTATTTGCCCACGCAGAATCTACTTTCCGACGCAGAAGTGACTGAAAATGAATTGTAAGGTGTCATCAGTGGTTACCTCGCCAACAATGTCGCTGAGGTGATGGATGCACTCACGAATATCTTGTGCGAGAAAATCTCCACTAAGGTTGACTTCCATACCTTGCTGTACTCGGCGAATAGCTCCGAGGGCAAGGGTCAGTGCCTCGTAATGACGGGCGTTGGTGACAATAACATCTCCCTGTGAGATCTCAGGCAAATGGGCACTCTCAACCAACAGGGCTCGCAATTCATCCAAATGGGTTCCTTTTTTAGCTGAGATGGCAATATGTTGACAACTTGATGGTGGGGTAGGTTGGTCAACCGACAAATCTTCTTTATTATAAACCAAAATTAGTTGCTTGTCTTTGCAATGGGGCAGAATCTGAGCCTGAAGATTAGCAAACTGACGTTCAGCACAAGTGGCATCCAGCATCCATAACACTATGCTGGCTTGGTCAATCTTCTGGAAAGTACGCTCGATGCCCATGTTTTCAATGGTATCAGTAGTCTGACGAATACCTGCTGTGTCGATGAAGCGGAAAGTAATACCT
>CAMJNN010000016.1 GCA_946407325.1 uncultured Prevotellaceae bacterium
TCACGGTTTATCTCGCCGAAAGTGAAAAGATAACGCTCCAAAGGACGAGCCACTTGCTGCTCTACCTCTTCACTGGTGGCTCCAGGATAAACAGCCACTACAACACCCTGACGGATGGTGGCATGGGGGAATTCGTCTTTCGGCATGACATACATGCCGTAAATACCCATCACAAACAATATGCCGATGATGAGTAGCAATATCGAATAGTGCTCCAGCGGCCAGCGGAGCCAGCTCATTTTCTTTTCCATAATCAGTAAATTACTTTGGTACCCTCACTCAGTTTCTGATATCCCTCAACAACTACTCGCTGACCTTCGTTGATACCTGATGTGATAGTTACATGATTACCGTTGGTCTGACCGATGGTTACATTCGTACGATGTGCCTTGTTTTCGCCATCAATGGTCCATACGAACAATTGTCCACCTGCATTTTTCTGAACGCAGGTAACAGGTATGCTGATAGTGTTTTGTGTTGTTGTAGCATCATCACCACCTTGACCAAATGTTACATTGGCTACCATACCTGGCAAGAGTTTCTTGTCAGGATTCTGTACTTGGATGCGAATTTCGTATGTATGAGTCAGGGCATCAGCTTGAGCACCCTTTTCTATAAGTCCGCCATTTACCTGTTTGTCGGCTGCAGTGACACTGATGGCGCTCGGAGTGTTTGAACCGATTGTGTTCATCTCTGTTTCTGGTATAGACACTTTCACCTTCACAGTATTGATATCGAGGATAGTCACTACTGTCTGCGAGGGCATTGCTGTTTCACCAGCACCTACCATCTTGCGACCAATTACTCCACTAACAGGCGCAATGAGTTGACAGTCGGCCAAGTTCTTCTTGGCAATGGCCAGTTGTGATTCTGCCTGTTGCACCTTGCTCTGTATCTCCACCCATTTTACTTCAGGCAATGATCCGTTGTCGTGCAGCATACCATAACGCTGTAATGCATCATTGGCTTGTGTCATACCTGATTCGGCTATGGCCAGCATGTTGCGTGCGGAAGTGTCATCCATGTCGGCGATGAGTTGTCCACGACCCACGGTCTGTCCTTCGTTCACCAACATTCTTCTCACTACTCCCATGCCAGTAAAGCTCACAGCTGTAGTTTCGTTTGCCTCTACAATGCCTACATACGTCTGACTTCCGCCATTGCTGGTTGATTCTACCACTTCTGTCAATACACGTGTAGGAGCTTTTTCTTGTTTGCTTTTACCTCCTGAACAGCTGCCCATTGCCAATCCAAAGGCGAGCAGTCCCATAAACATTATTGATCTCATATAATTTGCTTTTTTATTTTCTTCTTTATCGCCTGCAAAATTCGTAACATTATTTATATTCTCAAAGTCCTAAAAAGGACAATTATTGGCTTATTTTTCCCTTTGTTTTCGACTAATACAGAGAAAGGACATGATGAAAAAGAATCATGCCCTCTCAGTTCGAATATATTCTACCAGAAATGTTAGCAGTCCCTTGGTTGTAACATTGGTTTCATCATAATTCCAAGACTAATGTTTCACGAGGCTGCATCTTCAATTCCTTGCCCAACTGGATGGTCTTGCCCGTCAGTACATCCTTTCCTGTTGCATGTCCTTGCAGAATCTCTGCATAGATGCTTAGGTTAGCAGTTGTTTCCTTGTCGCTACCATTCAGTATCACAAATACCGTCTTGTCATTTAGCTGACGTGCATAAGCATATACACTGTTCTCCACCAAGAAGTGTGTCATGCTACCCTTGCTAATCACTTCATTGCCTTTTCGCCAGTGTAGGATGGTCTTGTAGAAGTTGTAGCATTCGTTTTGTGCACTGGTGCGCCCAGCTGCTGTAAACGCATTCTGCTTGTCGCCTTTCCATCCACCAGGGAAGTCCTTGCGAACATAACCGTCGGTAATGGTCTTTACACCATTCATCAGTACTTCTGTGCCATAGTACAATTGAGGAATACGAGGAACTGTAAGTAACATGGTCACAGCCTGTTTCAGTGAAGCAAAGTCTTGCCCTTCTTCTAGATATCGATCGGTATCATGGTTTTCAATAAAAGTCAGCACCGACAATGGGTTAGGGTAGAGGAAGTCATATACAAAGTTATTATAGATACGGTCGAGACCTTGGCCCTGTCCGTCACTCTGTTCCTTCTTGGCGATGTTCACTTTGTCATAGAAGCTGAAGTCCATCACGGTGGTCAGGTTACTGTTAAGTGGCTTAGCCGATTTCGAGTCTTTCTGGAACCAAGCAGTGAAAGCAGGCTCGGTTACCCATGACTCACCAACAACATTAAAGTTAGGGTACTCTTTGTTGATAGCCTTCATCCAATGGCTCATCGCCTGATAATCAGCATAAGGGTAGGTATCCATGCGGATGCCATCGATGTCTGCATATTCTACCCACCAGATACTAGTTTGCATCAAATAGGTCATCACATGCGGGTTGTTCTGATTCAGATCAGGCATGCCACGAACAAACCAGCCATTGGCCATGCGGTCGAAGTCGTGCTTCGAGGCGTATGGATCTACTACAGGGGTAAGACGGTAATTAGTCTGCACGAAGTTTTCCTGATAGTCAGAATGATTGAACCAGTCGCGAGAAGGCATATCCTTTAACCATATATGTTCACTGCCACAATGGTTGAAGATCATGTCCATCACTACCTTGAGACCTTTCTCGTGTGCCTTCGCAATAAGCTGACGATATTCCTCATTGCTGCCGAAACGAGGGTCAACCTTATAATAGTCGGTAGTAGCATAGCCGTGATAGGAACCACCCCGCATATTATTCTCCAGTACAGGGG
This sequence comes from uncultured Prevotellaceae bacterium, assembly GCA_946407325.1. The sequence continues at coordinate 2,798 of CAMJNN010000016.1, forward strand.
TGAACCATAGGGCAGTAATACCTAAGTCGGTGAAATAGTCGAGATGTTGTTCGATGCCTTTCATATCACCGCCATGACGCGCACTTGGTTGACTACGATCCACCTTGTAGTCAGACATACCCTTGATATTGTCAATGCTCTCATCGCCATTGGCAAAGCGGTCGGGCATTAGCAGATAAAGCACATCGCTACTGTTGAAACCGATATGCTCTTCTCCCTTCTTAGTACGAGCTTTCAACTCATATTCCTGTTTGATTTGTTGTTTGTCTTTTGTGAAGGTAAGCTGCATCTTGCCAGGTTTGGCATCTTTGATATTAAGATACACCAACAAGTAATTGCGGCTTTCCAATGTAACGGTGTTGGTAATCTCCACGCCAGGGTAGTCGGTAGATACTTGCGAGAAGCCGATGTCGTTACCATACACCATCAGTTGCAACTCATGCTGTTGCAGTCCAACATACCAGTAGGGTGGGTCAATCTTGTTAATTGTTGCGGCTTGGGAGATGATGCTGAGCATCAGGAATCCCAATAAATAAAATAGTTTCTTCATGGTATAATGACATTGTGTATATAGTACAAAGATAAAAAGAAAAGCGGAGAAAGCAACAAGCTTTCCCCGCTTTTTTATCAGCGATTTAAAAATAAACTTTAAATCAAGAAGCCCAACAGCACACCAGCTGCCACAGCTGAACCGATCACACCGGCCACGTTCGGACCCATAGCCTGCATGAGCAGGTAGTTTGATGGGTCGTACTCCAGACCTACGTTCTGTGAAATACGGGCAGCATCAGGCACAGCAGATACACCTGCGTTACCAATCAAAGGATTGATCTTGTTGCCCTCTTTCAGGAACAGGTTAAAGAACTTCACGAACAGCACGCCAGAAGCGGTTGCAATCACGAATGACAATGCACCCAGACCGAAGATGAGCAGAGAGTTCACAGTGATGAACTCAGAAGCCTGAGTTGAGCAACCTACGGTGAAGCCCAACAGGATGGTTACCACGTCAATCAACTGGTTGCGGGCAGTTTCTGCCAAACGACGGGTCACGCCACTTTCCTTCAGCAGGTTACCGAAGAACAGCATACCCAACAGAGGCAGACCTGAAGGTACCAGGAAGGCAGTCAGCAACAGACCTACGATTGGGAAGATCACCTTCTCATTCTTAGAAACGGCTCTTGGAGGTTTCATGCGGATGACGCGTTCCTTCTTGGTGGTGAGCAGTCGCATGATAGGCGGCTGAATCACTGGCACCAAAGCCATGTATGAGTAAGCTGCCACAGCGATGGCACCCATCAAGTTAGGAGCCAGTTTACTGGATAGGAAGATAGCGGTAGGACCGTCAGCACCACCGATGATACCGATAGCACCTGCCTGCTGAGGATCGAAGCCCAGCAAAAGTGCCAGCATGTAAGCGCCAAAGATACCAAACTGAGCAGCTGCACCGATGAGCACCAGACGAGGCTGGGAAATCAGGGCTGAGAAGTCGGTCATAGCACCGATGCCAAGGAAGATCAGTGGTGGATACCAGCCGTTTGTTACACCTCCGTACAGAATATTGAATACGGAGTTAGATTCATATACACCTACTTTCAAACCTGCATCGAGGTTGAAAGGCACGTTACCTACCAGGATACCGAAGCCAATTGGTACGAGCAACATAGGCTCGAACTCCTTGGTCACAGCCAGGTAGATGAATACCAAACCCACAAGGATCATGATCCAGTTGCCCAGGGTAGCATTAGCATAACCCGTGTACTCCCAGAATGTCTGCAGGTTGGATCCTAAGAAACTAATAAATTCTCCCATATTCTTTATTCAATAACTATAAGGTCAGTACCTTCAAGGATAGAATCACCCTTGCTTACATTAATTGCTACAACCTTTCCATCGCGATCGGAAGGAATGTTGTTCTCCATCTTCATGGCTTCCAGCACCATCAGTACCTGTCCGCGCTTCACCTCGTCGCCAACATTTACCTTGATCTGCAGGATTACACCTGGCAGAGGAGACTTGATGCCACTCTTGCCACCAGCTGGACGGCTAACCTTTGCAGGTTCTGGAGCTGCAGCAGCTGCAGGAGCAGCAGCGGCAACTACTGGGCGAACTACCTTCTTAGGAGCAGCCGGAGCCTTCTCCATCTCTACTGTGTAGGGAACTCCGTTCACCTCTACATGAGCGATGTTTTCTTCAATATCGCCAATAGTAACGTTATACTTGTTACCATTGATTGTATATTTATATTCTTTCATTGTTTATATTACTACTTTTAAATATGGTGTAATTATTTTCTTACTACAGGTATCTGTCGCATAGCGAAAGCCTTGTTGCTCCAAGAAGATTCTTCTACCTTTGGATCGGTGTGGATAGTCAGCACCATGTCCTCGATATCGTGAACATCGTTCTGCATGTCATGCAGCGCCATACCGATGGCAGCAAATACTTCACCAGGAGTTTCACCCGCCTTTTTGTCAGCAACGGCAGGAGTCTCACCAGTTTTAGCACCCTGAGCTTTCAGCTCGTTCTTCTTGGCCATGTTCAAAGAAATCTTTGCCTGCAGGCTAAATGCGAAGAACAGCAGAATCAAGCAGCTGAACACAACGGTCATAGCTGTGATAGCCATACCTACACCAGCAGGGTCTTTCTCAGAGAAAGTAACCATCTTCTGGTTTACATCGTTCACCTTGTTGGCGGTGTTAGGAGTCACATAGGCATCTTTATTCATGCCATTATTGTCCTTAACTTCCCAATTCTCAGCACCCAGCTCAGTCATTGTTGGGTCTTTGCGACCGTATGACTGATCTGCATGCAAGGTGTTAGCAGGAATCTTCACCTCGTCAATCAAATCCTTGTTGGAGTTGTAAAGACGGATGGTGGTGGTCCTGGTGGGATCCAAGGTGAAGTCTGTGTGAAGAACACCCTTCTTAGGCTGTCCGTCTGCCCACAGCACGATGTGCTGGCGAGCTGGGATAATAGTCACCTGGTCACCCTTAGGGATAGTATATTGCTCGGCTTGACCGCCTTCTGGCTGTGCCTCGAGGATGTAGCCTGCAACATCTATCTGTCCATAATATTTAACGAATAATTCAATCCATGCGCTGCGTTCACCATATTCGTCAGTAGCGTTGGTTTCGTTCTGCATCATCACCTCATTGATCAACACCTTGCTGGTGGTTGACAATTGACGGCAAGATGAGAAGCTCACTGCCAGCACGAAGGCAAGAATTATTCCAAAATTGATTTTCTTCATAAATACTTATTCGATTTAATGATTACAGTGGAATATTACCATGCTTCTTAGCTGGAGTGGTCTGGCGCTTGTTCTTCAACTGCTCCAGAGCGCGGATGATGCGGAAGCGAGTGTTGCGAGGCTCAATCACATCGTCAATGTAGCCATAAGAAGCTGCATTGTAAGGATTAGCGAACAACTTCTGGTATTCAGCTTCCTTCTCAGCCAGGAATGCCTTAGGATCTTCCTTCTCCTTAGCTTCCTTAGCAAACAGCACTGCTACAGCACCAGCAGCACCCATCACAGCGATCTCAGCGGTTGGCCAAGCGTAGTTGATATCAGCACGCAGCTGCTTGCAACCCATCACGATGTGAGAACCACCGTAGCTCTTGCGCAGGGTAACTGTTACCTTTGGTACAGTAGCCTCGCCAAATGCATACAGCAACTTAGCACCGTGCAGGATCACACCATTGTACTCCTGACCAGTACCTGGCAAGAATCCAGGAACGTCAACCAGTGTTACCAATGGAATATTGAATGCGTCGCAGAAACGAACGAAGCGAGCACCCTTACGAGAAGCGTTGCAGTCGAGCACACCTGCCATCATCTTAGGCTGGTTAGCTACCACACCAACAGACTGGCCGTTCATACGAGCGAAACCAACGATGATGTTCTTAGCATAGTTCTTGTGAACTTCCAGGAATTCTCCATTATCAACAATTGCGCCAATCACCTCATACATGTCGTATGCGTGGTTAGGATTATCAGGAATAATCTCGTTCAGAGAATCCTCAACACGGTCGATTGGGTCGTCGCAAGCCTTGCGTGGAGCCTCTTCCATATTGTTCTGTGGAATGTAGCTGATAAGGTTGCGGATCAATGCCAGAGCGTCTTCCTCGGTAGAAGCGGTGAAGTGAGTAACACCTGACTTAGAAGAGTGAACGCTTGCACCACCCAGGTTCTCCTCGTTTACATCCTCGCCGGTAACGGTCTTTACCACCTTAGGACCAGTGAGGAACATGTATGAAGTACCTTCCATCATGATGGTGAAGTCGGTCAGTGCAGGAGAGTAAACGGCACCACCTGCGCAAGGACCGAAGATACCTGAGATCTGTGGGATAACACCAGATGCCAGGATGTTGCGCTCGAAAATCTCAGAATAGCCAGCCAAAGCGTTAACAGCCTCCTGGATACGAGCACCACCAGAGTCGTTGATACCGATGCAAGGAGCACCCATACGCATAGCGAGGTCCATTACCTTGCAGATTTTCTGTGCCATTGTCTCAGACAGTGAACCACCAAATACGGTGAAGTCCTGTGCGAAGACATAAACAAGACGGCCGTCGATGGTACCGCAACCGGTTACGACGCCGTCGCCCAGGAAGTGCTTCTTCTCCTGACCAAAGTTGGTGCAACGATGCTGCACAAACATGTCGATTTCCTCGAAGCTGCCTTCATCCAACAGCATGGTGATGCGCTCACGAGCTGTGTACTTACCTTTAGCGTGCTGCTTTTCGATAGCTTTTTCGCCACCGCCCAGACGAGCCTTAGCACGAAGCTCGATCAGTTCTTTAATCTTTTCAACCTGATTACTCATTGTATTGTAACGATTAATATTATTTATTCGGGTTTTCACAAAGTTCGGTCAACACGGCTGCTGTTGATTTTGGGTGCAGGAATGCGATGTTCAGGCCTTCAGCACCCTTGCGAGGAGCCTTGTCGATAAGGGCGATGCCCAGACCTTCAGCCTCTGCCAATGCGTTAGCTACGCCATCTTCAACACAGAATGCCAAATGATGCATGCCACCGCGACCACCGTTCTTCTCAATAAACTTAGCGATGGTGCTCTCAGGGCTTGTTGGCTCCAACAGCTCCAGTTTCACTTCGCCAACCTTCAGGAAAGCGGTCTTTACCTTCTGGTCTTCTACAACCTCGATGTTGTAACACTTCAAACCTAAAACATTCTCGAAATAGGGGAGAGCTTTTTCAATGCTGGGAACTGCGATGCCCAGATGCTCAATGTGTGAAATTTTCATTTGTTTATTTGTTTTAAAAATTAGTATTTTCCTATTTGACTGCAAAGTTACACAATTCTATTAAGAGTAGAAAATTTTTTTAGCCCTAATTGTTGTCAAAAATTATACAAATTGCATTATCTTTGCCCTATCAAAACCCAAAAGCGAATAAAATGTCTGAATTAGCTCCGTTGATAGCCGACCTGGCGCTTATACTGCTTTGCGCAGGTGTGATGACCCTGCTCTTCAAGAAACTCAAGCAACCTTTGGTGTTGGGCTATATTGTGGCAGGTTTCTTGGCAAGTCCGCACCTCAGCTATACCCCATCAGTAGTGGATAACGAGAGCGTACATGTGTGGGCTGACATTGGTGTGATATTCCTCTTGTTTGCTTTAGGTCTGGAGTTCAGTTTCAAGAAGATTGTAAAGGTAGGAGGGTCGGCCGTCATTGCTGCGTGCACCATCATCTTCTGCATGATATTCCTTGGGGTAACCGTAGGTTCCGTTTTTGGTTGGAGCCGCATGGATTGCCTCTTCCTGGGCGGTATGTTGGCTATGTCATCCACCACCATCATCTACAAAGCATTTGCCGATCTTGATTTGTTCAACAAGCAGTTCACCCAGTTGGTGATGAGCATCCTCATCCTTGAGGATATCTTGGCCATTGTTCTCATGGTGTTATTGTCCACTATGGCGGCGAGCAATAATGTTCAAGGCCTTGAGTTGTTGTTCAGCATCGGCAAGTTAGGTTTCTTCCTTATCCTGTGGTTTGTTGTGGGTATCTGGCTGATACCTCTGCTCTTACGCAAGACCCGCAAACTCATGAGTGATGAGACATTGTTGATAGTATCGTTGGCTTTGTGTTTCTTCATGGTGGTGATAGCCGCTAAGACAGGTTTCTCGGCAGCATTTGGCGCCTTCATCATGGGCTCCATTCTGGCAGAGACGGTCGAAGCCGAACACATCGATCACTTAGTCAAGCCCGTGAAAGACCTTTTTGGCGCCATCTTCTTCGTGTCTGTGGGTATGATGGTTGACCCTTCGATGATCATAACATACGCTGTCCCCATCCTTGTCATTACCCTTACCATCCTGTTGGGACAAAGCATCTTTGGCTCCATGGGTGTACTGCTCTCTGGACAGACGCTGAAAACCTCCATGCAGTGTGGCTTCAGTTTGACACAAATCGGTGAATTCGCCTTTATTATAGCATCCTTGGGCGTATCGTTAGGTGTCACAAGTGATTTCTTGTATCCCATTGTGGTGGCGGTTTCTGTGATAACCACCTTCCTTACGCCCTATATGATACGTTTGGCAGAACCCGCTTCAGACTTCGTTGAGGCCCGCATGCCCGAGAAGTGGAAAGTGGCTTTGGCACATTATGCCAGCGGTACGCGCAACGTCAACCACGACAGCGATTGGAAGCGATTCTTGGTGATTATTATTCGCAGTACAGTCATCTATACCATCGTATGTGTGGCCATCGTCACCATCTTCCTTAATTTTGTACAACCCTTTGTAACAGGCATCATCCCGGGTGTTTGGGGCAACCTGTTGGTAGCAGTGGTAACCATCATGTTCTTGGCTCCTTTACTGCGTGCCATCATGGTCAAGGGCAACCATAGCGAGGAGTTTATTTCCTTATGGCAAGATACCAAGAACCATGCTCCGCTGCTTGTCACTGTAGTATTTAGAGTGCTGATAGCCATGATATTCCTGATGTTTGTTATATCATCACTTTTTGACATATCACTTGCATGGATATTTGGAGTAGCACTGATTCTGGCTGCAGGAATGATTATTTCCAGGAACCTGAAACACCAGTCAAATCTCATAGAAAATATCTTCTTCAAGAACTTGCGCTCTCGTGAGATCAAGGCCGAATACTTAGGAACCAAGAAACCCGATTATGCAGGTAGGCTGATGTCGAAGGATATCCACTTGGCCGACTTTGAAGTACCTGCTGAGGTAGAGTGGGTGGGCAGTACTTTGAAAGACCTCAATTTCGGCAAGCTCTATGGCGTGCATGTGGTGTCCATCATACGTGGCAAGAAGCGCATCAACGTACCTAAGGCATACGACCGTGTGTATCCCAAGGACCGCATACAGGTGATTGGTACGGATGCCGAACTGGCTAAATTCCGTAACGTACTTATACCAAAGATGGAGTTTGAGGAAGATCTCTATGAACGTGGTGAGATGATATTGCGCCAGTTTGTCATTGACGAAAATTCGCCTTTCTTAGGGAAAAACATGATAGATAGTGGCATCCGCAACCGCTACCATTGCATGATTGTGGGCGTGGAACGAGGTTCCGACGAACTGCATGCGGCCAATCCGCACGAACTGTTCCAGTTTGGCGATGTGGTGTGGATAGTAGGCGAGCGGGCAGCTGTTCAGGCGGTAGTTAGCGGAGGATATGCTATTTCTTACGATTAAAATGCATGATTTATGGAAAAAGTACAGTGGGGATTTATAGGTTGTGGAGAAGTGACCAAGTATAAGAGCGGACCAGCGTTTCAGAAGATACACAATTCCGAAGTGGTGGCCGTGATGAGTCGTGAATTGACGAAAGCCAAGGACTATGCCCAAGAGAGAGGCATTCCCAAATGGTACGACGATGCATCAGAATTGGTGAACGACCCTGATGTGAATGCCGTGTACATTGCCACCCCCCCATCTTCTCATGCCACCTATGCCATTATGGCCATGAAAGCAGGGAAGCCGGTTTATATAGAGAAGCCAATGGCAGTAACCTACGAGGATTGTTGTCGCATCAATCGCATCTCCGAAGAAACAGGAGTGCCATGTTTCGTAGCGTACTATCGCCGATACCTTCCCTATTTCCAGAAAGTGAAGCAACTGGTTGAAGACGGAGCCATCGGTAATATAGCCAACATACAGATACGCTTTGCAGTACCACCTCGTGACCTAGACTTCACTGGAGTGCAACCCTGGCGATTACAACCTGATATCGCAGGCGGGGGTTACTTCTATGATTTGGCCCCTCATCAGTTGGATATGATTCAGTATATCTTCGGCATCATTGTCGAGGCATCTGGCTACAAAGCCAATCGAGGCGGGTTGTATCAGGTGGAGGATTCGCTGAGTGCCTGTTTCCAGTTTGAAAGCGGATTGGTAGGCAGTGGTTCTTGGTGCTTTGTGGCACAGGAGTCGGCCCGTGAAGACCGTATCGTAGTGATAGGCGACAAAGGTACCATCAGCTTCTCCGTCTATACATATGAGCCCATCAGACTATATACTGAAGGCAAGTGTGAGGAATTTGTAGTAGAGAATCCAACCTATGTGCAACAGCCAATCATTCAAGCAGTTGTTGACCATTTGTTAAAGCATAAGATATGTACCTGCGATGGTGAAAGTGCCACGCTTACCAACTGGGTGATGGATAAAATCCTTGGAAAGATATAACAAAACAGGCTGCCAATTAGCAGCCTGTTTTTATTCATTTTCATCCTCATCCTCTTCTTCGAAATCGAAGTCAAAATCACCGAGAAAGACAGGATCGGTAAAGTCGTCCAACTCACGTCGCTCTTTCTTGGTAGGTCGTCCTGTTCCTTTGGCACGATTAACAAAACCGCTAATCTTGCTCACTTCTAGGATTTCAAGTTGATCGGGAGCCGTCACGTTTTCTATCATGTTAGGCACCAACTTGGCACCCACACGTTTCTCAATGGCTTGCAGTGCCTTGAACGACCAGGTAATAGGGGGCTTCTTTACACTCACCACATCCCCCTCCTTCACGGTATGAGCCGGTTTGGCCTGAATGCCGTTCAGCAACACACGACCTTTCTTGCAGGCTTCTGCAGCTATCGATCTTGTCTTGTAGATACGCACGGCCCACAACCATTTGTCGATTCTTGCGCTTCCCATAGCTATTTCTTATTAAACTGGTTCATGGTGATATTTATCCCTGCTAAGCAGAAGCTCTTGATCATCTCACAGGCCATGTCCAAACGCTCGGGCAGTATTTTCTGGTCGTCATCATCAAACTCACCCAACACAAAATCCACCTGACCACCACGAGGAAACTCGTTGCCGATGCCAAAACGCAGTCGGGCGTAAGCTTGCGTACCCAAGATATCAGCAATGTGTTTCAGCCCGTTATGCCCCGCATCGCTACCCTTGGGCTTCAGTCGCAGTTCGCCCACGGGCAGTGCCAAATCATCCACCACCACCAGCAGGTTTTCTAGTGCAATGTTCTCTTCTTTCATCCAGTAGCGCACCGCGTTGCCACTCAGGTTCATGAATGTTGAAGGCTTCAGAAGCACGATTTGTCGGCCTTTGATGTTCACACGGTTCACAAACCCATACCTTCGATCTTCCCAAGCCGGTGCGTTGTTCTTTTCGGCAAACCTGTCCACCACCATAAATCCCATGTTATGACGGGTTTTACGGTATTCAGGGCCAATGTTACCCAAGCCAACTACCAGATACTTAATCATATTGTCGGTTGCCTGTTGCTTTGATGGTTTGCCAAAGCCGAGCAGACGAAATAATTTCCACATTGTTATTAACGAAAAAAGCGGATTGATGCATCCCATAGGGTGGTGCGCCAATCCGCCATGTTAGTTATTGGTTCTGTCCAGCGATTACTGAGCAGCTGCGGCATCCTTTGACTGACGAGTTGCAGCAACCATGCAAACAACAGCTGTCTTAGGATTCACCAGCTCGAGGTTCTCGTAGCTCAGATCAGCAATCTTCTTAGCCTTACCCAGACCCATGTCAGTTACGTCAACTGTCAGGATTTCAGGGATGTTGGTATAGATAGCCTTTACTTTCAGTGAACGCATCAGTTGACGCATCTTACCACCGGCTTTCACACCCACTGCCAAGCCTTGCAGCTTCAGAGGTACCTCCATCACGATAGGCTTCTTGTCGTTAATCTCCAGGAAGTCCATGTGCAGGATAGTATCCTTAACAGGGTGGAACTGAATCTCACGAACGATAGCGGTGTGAGTTTCACCATCGATAGTCAGGTTTACATAGTGGATGTCAGGAGTGTACACCAACTTACGTACATCAGCATTCTTAACGCTGAAGTTAACATTCTTCTCGCCACCATAGAGTACGCATGGAATCATGGCTTCTCTACGCATAGCCTTCAAGACCTTCTGCTGCTCAGAAGAACGCTCAGCGATTGTTCTTGCAGAACCAGTTAAATCAAAACTTTTCATTGTTAATTTTTTAAATGTGTTACTCTAAAATTAAGTTCTCTTGCTTAATTCACCATCACACGGTGCGTGTTAAAACACTCAATGATTTCAAAAAAGCGGTGCAAAGGTACAACACTTTTCTGAATTCTCAAAATATCTGCTTAAAAATCGATGTCAATTTTCAGAGGCTCATCCAACGCAGCGGTATCCTCAGCAGGTGCCTCTTCGGTCTTTTCTTGTGGGGCAGGAGCCTCGTACGGCTGACGTTCCTTGATAAAGGCCACTGCCTCGTTCAAGCTATTGCAGAACTTGTCGAAGTCCTCCTTATATAAGAATATCTTATGCTTCTCATAGCTCACCTGTGCATCATCACCCTCGCCAGTAACGATTTTCTTGCTCTCTGTGATGGCGAGAAACAGTTCATCCTTACGGCTTTTCTTCACGTCCATGTAATAGATTCTCTTACCGGCCTTCACTGATTGTGAATAAACAATCTCCTTGTCGCCGTTTTCAACAGCACTTTTTTTCTTGTAATCTTCCATAATCAATTGTTTTAGTATAACTTTTTCCAATTAGTGCCCAAAGTTGGTTATTTTTTTTTATCTGACCAAGAAAAAAACAGAGTTTATGTGGTTACGATAAAAAAAATGCCTACCTTTGCACCAGATTTGTAGTTGAAGAATTATAACTTTTATGATAAACAGAGTTCTTATCCGATTGAAAATTATCCAGATTGTGTATGCTTACTACCAGAATGGTAGCAACAACCTGGATGCCGCTGAGAAAGAATTGCTTTTCAGCCTGTCTAAAGCCTACGACCTTTATAACTATTTGCTGTTGCTCATGGTGGATCTCACAGAATGTGCCTCCAGGCGCATTGAGAATGCCAAGCTGAAGAAGCTGGCCACCGCCGATGATCTTCATCCCAACATGCGTTTTGTTACCAACAAATTCATAGCACAGTTGCAGAACAACAAGATGCTGCTTGACTACCAGGAACGACAGAAACGCTCGTGGCTTACCGACCATGAAGAGTTCACCAAGCAGTTGTTGGATAAGATTCAGGCCTCTGACGTTTATAAGGACTATATGGCCAAAGACGAAACCACCTATGCGGAAGACCGTGACTTCTGGCGTACAATGTATAAAATCTTCATCAACAAGAACGTTGACTTGGAAAGTCTGTTGGAGGAGATGAGCCTTTATTGGAACGACGACAAGGAGATCGTTGATACGTTTGTGCTGAAGACCATCAACCGATTCGACGAAAAGAATGGAGCCGACCAGGAACTGCTCCCTGAATTCAAGGATGAGGAAGACCGCACCTATGCCGTGCGCCTGTTGCGTCGCTCTGTACTCAACTGCAACGAGTATCGTCATCTGGTGAGCGATAATACCCGCAACTGGGACATCACCCGTGTGGCCTTTATGGATGTGGTCATCATGCAGGTAGCCCTGGCAGAGATCCTGAGTTTCTCTAACATCCCCGTCAGCGTGTCGCTCAACGAGTATGTCGAGATTGCCAAATACTACAGTACGCCTAAGAGTGGATCGTTTGTTAATGGCACGCTGGATGGCATCGTGAAGAAGCTTCGCAAAGAAGGAAAGCTCACTAAGAATTGAGACTTTTTGAAGCAGCGAGTGCCAAAGATGCTTGCATCGATTTGGCCGAGTCGCGACAAAATTGTTACGTAGTAAAATTGAGAATTGAAAATTGAAAATTAAATAATAAGATTATGAATGTAATGTTACAAGCTCCCGCAGCAGGAATGGATACATCTATGATGTGGATCATGCTGATCCTGATGTTCGTCATCATGTATTTCTTTATGATCCGTCCACAGAACAAGAAGCAGAAAGAAATCGCCCAGTTCCGCAGATCACTGCAGGTAGGCCAGTCGGTCATCACAGCAGGTGGTATCCACGGAACCATCAAGGAGATCAACGACAACGACGTGATGTTGGAGATCGACCGCAATGTCAAGGTACGTGTGGACAAGAACTCCATCTTTGCAGCCGCTGCCGATGCCAACGCCAATGCCGCACAGACAAAGTAATCGTCGTTGAAAAAGCGTTTTTGGCATATTATACGTAAAGTGAGGGACTTCTTGCTGAGTAAAAACAGCAAGGAAGTCTTCACTTTTCTCTTTTTCTTGGTGATTGCCGCCCTGTTCTGGTTGGAACAGACGCTCGACAGTGAGTATGAGGTAGATGTCAAGGTACCCCTGAAGCTGAAGAATGTGCCTGAGAGCATTGTCATCACATCCGACTTCCCCGAGGAGCTTACCGTCACCTTGCGTGATAAGGGCAATACGTTGCTCAACTATCAGCTCACTAAGCGCTTCTATCCCATCAATATCGACTTTGCCGAACACCAGAACCGCCGTCACCATGTGTCTTTGTTAAGCAACGTCTATAACAAGTCCATCACGGCCCAGTTGGCCAACTCAACTACGGTAACAGCCATTGAGCCAGACACCATTGATTATTACTATTCCGAAGGGAAGTCAAAGAAAGTGCCTGTGCGATTGCAGGGTAGGGTGACACCCGGACAACAGTATTACATCAGTGACACCATCTTCAATCCTGCCCAGGTCACCGTCTATGCTCCCCAAGGAGCGCTCGACACTGTCAAGGCTGCCTACACCCAGTTTTTCGAAGATACGCAGATAGAAGACACCTTGCGCCGACAAGTCGAACTGGTGAGCGGCAGAGGCGTCAAGTTTGTCCCTGATGTGGTGGAAGTCACCCTGCCCGTAGATATCTATACGGAGAAGTCGGTCGAGGTACCCATCGAGGGCGTCAACTTCCCAGCAGGCAAGACCTTGCGAGCCTTCCCCTCCAAGGTAAAGGTCACCTTCCATGTGGGCCTGACCAAATATCTTGATATCAAGCCCGAAGATTTTCGCGTAATGGTAACCTACGAAGAGTTGCGTAAGCTCGATGGCGAGAAATACCAGGTCAAGCTCAAGAAGCAGCCCAAGGGCGTGAGTCAGGTGCGCTTCTATCCCGCACAAATAGATTTCCTCATCGAAAATGTTACCAAAGATGACGCCGACTAGGATAGGCATCACAGGAGGTATAGGCAGTGGCAAGAGCGTAGTGTCTCAAGTACTGCAATCGCTTGGCATCCCAGTGTTCGATTGCGATGCCGAGTCAAAGCGCCTCACCGCTGTTCATCCCGTTATCCGCCAGCAACTCATCGACCTCGTTGGTCCCGATGTATATACTTATAACTCCCCCTCTGATGAGTCTGTTTGTAATTCTCCATTAAACAAAAAACTTTTAGCAAGTTATTTGTTTGCTTCCGCCAATCACGTGCAACGCGTCAACGCCATTATCCACCCCGTACTGAAAGACTATTTCCGTCAGTGGGTACCAGCGCAAAACGCCCCGATGGTCGCCATCGAGTCGGCCATCCTCTTCGAAGCAGGCTATGACGATGTGGCAGATACCGTCATCATGGTGTCAGCCCCCCTGGAAGTGCGCATTGCCCGCGCCATACAGCGCGACGGATCCACACGAGAGGCTGTTGAGGAACGCATCCGTCAGCAGATGGACGACGAAGAAAAACGCCGTCGCAGTCAGTTTGTTATCGTCAACGACGGAGAAGTGCCCGTCATTCCGCAGGTTTTGGAAATAATTAACACATTATCTCAAAAATAATACGTATCTTCGCACCGTAAAAATATAAAAACAATAAGCATTATGTTGAAAACCATTTTATCTATTTCAGGTAAGCCAGGTCTTTACAAGCTGGTTTCACAGGGTAAGAATATGCTCATCGTTGAGTCATTGTTAGATGGCCGTCGCTCACCTGCCTATGGAAATGACAAGATTGTATCATTAGGCGATATCTCCATGTTTACCAATGCCGACGACGTGTCTCTTCGCCAAGTGTTGAAGAATATGTTGGAAAAGGAAAAGGGCGCCGAGGTAGCTATGGATGTCAAGAAAGCCAGTACCGCAGAGTTGGCAGCCTATCTCGAGCAAGTGTTGCCCGATTTCGATCGCGACCGTGTGCATCCCAACGATATCCGCAAGCTCATCAGCTGGTACAACATACTGGTGAAGAGCGGTAACACCGACTTTGAAGAAAAGGAGGAGGCACCTGCTGCTGAGGACGCTCAGGCAGAGTAACCTGCTACAACCAGTGTGTAAAGCGTTTCTGGGCGCTGGGTTTAGACAAAAAAAAGAACGGAGAGCTTCGCAGCCCTCCGTTTTTATATTAAGTTATTTGCATTCTTAGAAATCAAGCAAGCTCGGATTGCTGAGCCAGCAGCTTCTGCAGCTTGCTTTTCAACACCTGGCACATAGTGCCATTACCCATTCTTTGATAACGCTCAATGCTATACTTCAGCATTGAAATAGTGTTTGCATTCTTTGTCATATTAACCTCCTTCTTTAGGTCTTTGCTCTCACCAAAGACTGGTTAAACAATCTTTTTTATCTCTCTTAAAAACCTCTTGTTTTATTTTGACGCTGCAAAATTACAAATAAATTTTCAAAAAACATGCTTTTCAACATAAAAATTACATAATTTAACATCGCAACCCCAAGAATATCGGTCAAGTCTATTGCTAAAACAATACAAATAGACTATCTTTGCCCATAGTTATTAGGAAGTTAAACATTAAAACTTTATTATTATGGGCGAGATTGTTAAAGAAAAGCTGTCTGACGATGTTTTGGAAGGAGCTACTGGTGGTGGCTTTTTGCACGTTACGTTAACAGACAAAGGTACGGGTAGTACTCAAAAGGTAACCATCAAAACAGGACAAAAGAAAATAGGAATCAAACATTAATAAGAGGTAGTTTTCTTGCATTTCTCATTGACTAACCTAAATCTAATATACTATGATCATCGGAATTCCAAAAGAAATTAAAAACAATGAGAATCGAGTAGGCATGACCCCTATGGGTGTTGCCGAGTTGGTGCGTCACCGTCATACTGTGGTGGTGCAGCATACCGCAGGTGAGAACAGCGGCTTTAGCGACGACGAGTATGTCAAGGCTGGAGCCATGATTTTGCCCGCCATTGAAGACGTGTATGCCACCGCAGAGATGATAGTGAAGGTAAAAGAACCTATTGCACCGGAATACAAACTGGTGAAGCCTAACCAGGTATTGTTTACCTATTTCCATTTTGCTGCCGACGAAGAGCTGACTCATGCCATGATGAAGCGCAAGGCTGTGTGCATTGCCTACGAGACCGTAGAGCGTGCCGACCACAGTTTGCCGTTGCTGATTCCCATGAGCGAGGTAGCCGGTAAGATGGCCGTACAGGAAGGCGCCACCTATCTGAAGAAGATCCATGGTGGTAAAGGCGTATTGCTGGGTGGCGTTTCAGGCGTGAAGCCCGGCAAGGTGTTGGTATTGGGTGGTGGACGCGTAGGGCGTAATGCCGCCATTGTAGCAGCCGGCATGGGTGCCGATGTTACCATTGCCGATGTGAGCCTCGATTGCCTGCGCTATCTCGATAGCATCATGCCCGCCAATGTGCACACCATGTATGCCTCCCGCATGCAGATAGAACGTGAGTTGGCCGATGTTGATTTGGTCATTGGCTCCGTACTGATACCAGGCGACAAGACGCCTCACCTCATCACACGCAATATGCTGAGCTTGATGCAGCCAGGCACTGTGTTGGTAGATGTAGCCATCGACCAAGGCGGATGCTTCGAAACCAGTCACCCCACCACGCACAGCGAGCCAGTATATGTCCTCGATGGCATCGTGCACTATGCCGTAGCCAATATTCCAGGAGCCGTGAGCCGTACTTCTACCTTTGCCCTCACCAATGCCACACAGCCTTATACATTGGCTTTGGCCGACAAGGGTTGGAAGCGTGCTTGCAAGGAGGATCCTTCCTTGCTGAAGGGTCTGAACATGGCAGGTGGAAAAGTTACCTACAAAGCCGTAGCCGATTGCTTTGGTCTTGACTACACTCCTGCCGAGCAAGTCTTGTAACTTTGTATCTAGAATTTAAACAGTAAGCCCGATGAACGTAAGCTCATCGGGCTTTCTTTTGCTTGCATCTCGTTAGATGCCCAAGGGTCCATACCCCATGCACGAGGTTGTGCTCATGGCAGTCAATGCTGCCGTCAGTATTGAGATGGCGAACTGAATCACCGTCTTCCAAAGGTCTTTGTTTTTCATAGCTAAGTTAGATTAAGGTTAGATACTTGCTCTTCGCCTTATGGATGTGCCGGCGGCTGACTGCGAGCAGATATGCTGCCTACACACATCCATTAAGACTTTAAGCTTTAGATCTGCATGCCGTCGTCACCACCGTTGTCACCGCCACCGTCGTTGCCTCCGGTATTGCCACCAGTGTTACCGCCAGTGTTGGTGCCAGAACCAGAGCCGCTGTTGCTGTTGCCACCAGCGCGCGTCTGAGCTACTGCCGTAGCGATAGGGGTGAGCGTCTGCACCACGCGTACCTTGTCGTTGATGGTCACCTTCTGGGTATCCACGATGTTACGCAGTTCCAGAGAGCAAGCGTTCTTGAACGCAGGACCACACAGGTTATCCTCACGCGTCATGTCAGGCAGGAAGCGGATGCGGATGCCCTGGATGATATCGTTAGGGTCAAGACCCTCCATTTCTGCGATGCTGGAGATGGCTGCATCCTTCTTCACCTTAGCGGTGGGGTAGAAGGTACCCAGGTTGCCCAGCTGCACAGGAACGCCTTGTGCCACCAGTTCAGGAAGACATTCGGTAATCTTGATGAGCACTGCCTCGATGACGTCACGGCCAAACAGAC
>CAMJNN010000017.1 GCA_946407325.1 uncultured Prevotellaceae bacterium
AACGACACGATGTGCTTTCTCAGTCGGTTGATGACACACAGTTCTACACGGGTGACATTCTCCTTGATGCCCGAGAGGACTACCGACACCTCATCACCCTCTGTCGTAGGAACAGGAACCGACTTATTGATGAGAGCATAGTCGCTATCATCATTAAAGCCTGCCAACACCACATACATAGAGGGGTCAGGCCAAGAACTAAGTCCGGTAAGTTTGGCCGTAAGTGTTACCACACGTCCTTCTGGTGAGATGGGCACTTCATCTTCATAGAGTCTGCCTTCATCGCACGACTGCAAGCTTACGAGCAGCAAAGAGCTTGTTAATAAACAACTTAGTATTCTTCTAAACATGACCATATTAGAAAGAGTATTGTAGCATAATGGTAGCCGAATGAGTGGCCAGTCCTAAATCATCGATATCTCGATCCAACTGAGTGGCATGTCCTGTACGGCCGATATACTGATACATGGCCTGCAACTTCACGTTGCTGTTAGGGAAGAAATAGTTGATGCCCACAGCTGGCATATTCAGCAAACCTTTTGCATCGGTTCCATTGCGATCCATCAAGTCATAACGCAAAGCTGCCTGCAAACGAGGAGCCACGAAGTAGCCTGCCTGGATATAGCCACCCCAATAGTTGAAACCTTCATCAATCTTCATGCGTTTGGTAAAGCCCACATGCATGTAATATGCCTCAGCTGCCAAATAGAGTCGGCCTTTCAGCATAGCAAACTCCAATCCGGCACGAAAGTCGTTGGTACTCTCACTCTCGCTTTCTACATTCAGCGATGCCGATGCACCAAACAAAATCTTGTCTTCGTTCAGGCGTTTGGGATTGCCTTGTGTTGCTGGCATCACACCCTTAGGCATATAGGTCAATCTTCCTGAGTATAACATGGAAGGTATGTGCCAATCGTCGCTGAAGGTTTTGCCTGCGATATTAACAGATGCTCCTGTGCCATTGAAGATGCCCACTTCATAACCCACTTTGTTCAGCAATCCGTGTATCTCTATACCTAAATCGAAACCCGTACCGAAATTGGGATTCACTGCATTGAGGGCATGAGGGAGGATGACAGGTGCCGTAAGTGATGTGGGCAACACAGGCAGCAGGGTTTCGCCCAAGGTAGTAAGGTAAGCATGGGTGAAAGGTGTCTTGAACTTACCTGCACGGATGGCAAATTTCTGACTGAAAGCATAGTCGAACCACACTTGTTGCAACAATGCACCACCACTGGCAGCAGCGTTGATGCTTAGATTGAACGACAACTTATTGAAAGCTTTGCCCGTAAAACCAAGTACGGCATAAGGGATGGAGAAACCTGAATTGGCTACATTATCTTGATTATATGCCTTATCCAGCCCCTCGTCATCGTAATAGTTGAACTTGCCTGCAGCCTGCATCAGCAGGTAGGGCTTGAACACAAAGTCGCCTTTCTTGGTAGCGATAGAGAAGCCTTCCCTACCCGCCAATGATACCACACCATTGTCAGTATCTTCTTCGTATTGCGCCATAGCGGTAAGTGGCAAGAATACTGCCAATATCATTAATACAATCTGTTTTCTCATAGTTTATAGTGATTTTAAGAATTCCACCAAATCGTCTCGTTCTTCCTTCGTCATGTTCTTGAAGATATTCTTCGATGCCTCTCCCTCGCCTCCATGCCACATAATGGCCTCAACAAAGTTACGGGCACGTCCATCATGCAGGAAATAGGTATGTCCATTTACCTTCTGTTGCAGACCGATGCCCCACAAAGGTGTGGTGCGCCACTCGTTACCTCGAGCCAATCCGCTGACATAGTTGTCGTTTAGGCCAACACCCATGATCTCAGAACCCATGTCATGCAAGAGGAAATCGGAGTAAGGATGAATGACCTGACTACCCAACCAAGGCAACTCAGTGCCATTGAGCAACGTTGAGCCACGAGGCTGTGTGTGCAAGGTAGTTGTATGGCACAATTGGCAGGATGCCTTATAGAACATCTGTTCGCCATGAATCACACGAGGGTCATTCACATTTCGCCTTGCTGGAACACCCAAGCTCTGCATATAGAGGTCCACATCTTCCATGTCTTCAGTAGAGACATCCAGTTGGTCGTAGAGCAAACCCATCATACTTCCTTGATTGATTTGAAGTTGTCCCTCGCTAATTTCCTCAGGGTAGCGACTATTGGTCATTCCCATATCACTGCTGAAGCCCAACTCCACTGTCAAGTCGGCATGTTGTGCCTTGTTGCCAGAAAGGCCCAGTTGCAAGCGTCCTCGCTCGTTGATGTAGTTGGCCTTACCACTGATGCCAAACTCGGGATAGTTGCTCTGACGGGCCAATGCTTCAATCTCATTGCGGTCGATGGCCATGATTTGTCCCATACCTACATGTCGTAGAGGGATGCGAACGGTGCAGAACAAGTCTTCAGGAGCGATGCTATCGGCATACCACTCATATATCTCATAGTTAGGTTTGGCTAACTCGTATTTTTCGCCATCAGGGAACTCAAACGTCTCAAAATCATAAGTGACCTTCAATTTTCCTTCTGGCTGTACACCGTAGATGGCGTTGTCGTGAATCACACGTCCATAGTCTTGGAAGAAAGCGCCGTTCTTGCGGGTGATATAAATCAGGGCTGAAGTAAAGCCATAGGTACCAGATCCTCCTTGTGTCCACAAGGTGGGTTCTGTGCGTCCTGCATTTCGGTGACAGCTGCCACATGAATAACCAGCATAGACAGGTCCTAAGCCACCGTTATGTCCATTGTTGTTCGTGCTTTTCACATTGTCATACAGTCGGTCACCACGATTGAAGCGGGTATCGTATACCCCACTCACCCAGTTGGCTGGCTGATCGTAGGCTACGGCTGAGTTGAAGAACACAGTTGATGTACCAGCCGATAGGGCATAGCCATCGATAACTTCTATGTCTTCAGCCGTGAAATGGTCTCCTGTTTCATCACACGAGACCATTATCAATGCGGCAATAACAACTAATAAACAACGAAAACAGTTAATATTCATTTATTCAATATTTTTTGCATGAAGGGCTTCAACTCACCGGTCAGCACCGACTCCAGGTTTCCACAGGCATCCATAGCATTCTTGGCCTCAACACTGTTGATATTGTTTCTAAAAGGCTGTGGGATAGCCTGAATGGCATCGGCAGCTGCCTGAATGGCATTCTTTACTTTAGTATCAAATGCTTCATCTACTTTCTTGACCAAAGCCGACAAAGACTTTTCATTAATGCTTCCATCCAAGGAACCATAATAGGCATTGCGAATGGAATAGATATTATTGGTATAGTCGTCACGTGAGTGCCAGCTGTACCAAGACTCAACCGCATAGAGGGCCTCTTCGGTCTTGCCGTCTTCATATAAGCTCACAGGATCACCAATCTTAGAGGCACCTACTTCACTGGCAATGTCGGCACAACCATCGATGATCTGCTCAATGCAGTTGATGGCACTGTTATAGCCCTCGGTTCCATCGTGTGCCTTGAATATCTCAGAATAACTTTTGCCACCGTTATAGCTTTCTTTCCAGTCAGCATACAACGTATTGGCATCGGCACGCAACAAAGCAGCTACTGCCTGCATGTAGTTCGCCCATGCATCTTTGTTGGCATCAGCATACTCCATCGTATTGGGATCGGTAGAACCTGTAGTAGCAGAAACGGTACGAGGCTCACCATCCTTAAAGGTCAGGTATTCCAGTGTATGGAAACCACGTACACTTTGCACTGCTTCAATGTCTTCGTCATCTTCGTCATAGTCACCACTCCACTCCAGTGCTGCCCAGTCGGCTGAATTCAGGATAGCAGCAATAGATACCTGATCAAGTGGCCAGCTGTCCATGTTAGGATCCAAGCCCTTGTCGGCGACTGGACCAAACAGGAATGCTTCGCTCGACTCCCAAGGCTCGCGTGCATCCAACCAAGCATTGGCCACTTCCTCGAAGTTGGCATCTGAAGGTGATTGACGGAACTTCTCAACGGCTTTGTTCAGCGCTTCGTTCTTCTCTGCCAACGCTTTATAGGTGGGTAGTACTACACCATCAACATACTGTGTTACAGCTGCGCTCAAGTCGGCCTCACTAACAGTAACTGTAGGTGAAGGTGAAGGTGTAGGTGTTGGGGAAGGGCTTGGTGTTGGTGCAGGAGTAGGTTCGTTCTTATCACTGCCACAAGCCATAAAGGCAAACGCCATAGCAATTGCCATCATTCCTTTCAAAAAGTCTTTTCTTTTCATAATTATTTGAATTTAATTTTTCAATTATCAATTCTTAAAAAACCAGCCGGCATAGGCTATGCCGATATTAAACTCATTCTCACTATTGAAGCCAGTGGTGCCGAACACCTTCTGGGTACCTATCTGACGAGTGGTAAAGTCTGCCTTTACCACCAGGTTGGGAAGCGGTTTCCAGTTCAGACCCATGCGCCACATGCTGACTTGGCAACGAACATCAGCTGTCTGACCTTCGTCCATCACCTGCTGAGGGTTGTAATACTCATAATGGGCAAAAGGTATTATATCAGGGAATTTTACTCTTTTGACTAGCGACTTGATCCTCACGCCCAAATCAACACTGTAGGTTAAGGCACCTGATGCAAACGGAGCCTTACGGCCGTAGGGAGACAACTTTGAATAGCTGTTATTAATACGGGTGATACCAGCTGCTTTGCTCACATGACCACTGATAATATTACCTCTTATAATGATATACTTATTGATATATTCACCATCAACATTCCAGATGGTAACAGGTATCTTGCCTAATGAAGTATAGGTACTCAGTTTGTCGGCATTACCACCAGCATCGTTAATGTAGTAGAACGAGCCACCGATTCTCAGACCTGGTACGCCCACATAGTCAAGACGTACTATCCAAGCTGGAGAGGTAAAATTGTCGAATTCAAAGAAGTTCTGACGTCCACCTTTTACCCAATCGTATTTGCTGAAACCATTGGGATTCAGGCCTGCCACCACCATAGCTTGGTAGTTGAAAGTGGCATACCTCCTTCCCACTGTTCCGAAGAAAGAAATGCCCGTCTCGTGCCAAGTAGAGGGAAAGATGGTAGTTTCACCCTCTGGGCGTGTTGTACCGAAGAAATTTGTTGGTTCATGATGAGCATTGGTTAATCCTACAGGAAGCACTAAATGACCAACACGAACATTAAATTCACGTGTAAGCAATCGGGTGATATGAAATTGCTCCAATGCCACTTCACCACCTTTCTCAAACTCCTGTTCGTATTCACCGTTTTCACTTCCAGTACCCGTTTCCAGTTCGTAGGCCGTGCCTACACCACCCGACTCAAACTCTATCTCAGCACCCAATATCCACTTGGAAGATAACTTGTAGTCAAGTGCCAATACAAAACGGGGAATAACAACCTTAGCATGGTTCTTCTTGCTATTGCCTACAGTAGAGCCGTTCCAGCGATTCAGACCATAATCCTGCCATGAGGCATACATCTCACCATAGCCTCCAAAACGAAAGCGCCAATTACCACTGTACTCAGAAGTAACCGACTGATATTCATCACTCTCTTTATTCTGAGCAAAGACTGTTGTCAACGGCATAAGAGCCAATATGCAAAGGGTAATAATTCTATACATAATTCTGCTTGATTAATTCGCTGCAAAATTAGACAGAACCCAGATAGGAAGAAATACCTATTATTATGTAAAATACACTAACAACACTATCACTATTTCTAGGTATTGGCAGTAATATACTTCAATTCTGGTTTGTATCTCCAATGTGATATGGCTTACTCCAGTAAATAAAAATGAACGAGTTTATTTTGTTCTGCTCTCGACTTTTCATAACTTTGCGCACAGAATTGGTTCCGTAGTGGTTTTCGTTGCTTCGGATTAAAACATGCTATCTGCCACTGACCTATCAGTGATGAGGCGTTGGGTACTTCCGACAGTCTGCCATCCATCGAGGCCTTGCAGACAATGGCCGATGGCAAGTCAGCCAGTTCTCTGCGCATGGAACGCTACTTAGGCCAAACATACTTCAAGTGGCAAGCGAAAGACTCTCTCTATACTATATTAGCCAATAGTAGTCAATCTTTGCATAGCATTGTTGAACCCAACTATTTAGCCAATGTGGTGGCAAGTTGGAACAAGGCTACTGTGCTGCACATCGACACGCTGTACAAGTTGGACCAGTGGACGCCTTTCGGTTCCATGAAGGCTGAATTGCCCTTCTATCGCTATCACTTCGACGATGCTGAGCATCATCAACTGTATCAAGGCTCTGTTACAGGGCGAGTACTGCAATATACCACTCGCTCTGAGCGTTTCTGGGCTTGGCTAAGTGCCATCCCTCACTGGATCTATTTCTATCAGCTGCGACAGAATGTGGAGCTGTGGAGTGATGTGGTGATTTACCTCTCTGGAGCGGGTTGCATCATGGTCATCCTGGGCTTGTGGTTAGGCATAGTACGTTGGAGACAGCACCGCAAGAATCATAACAGTGGGGTGACACCTTATAAGAAAAAGTGGCACCGCTGGCACCATATTGCTGGTTTGGTATTTGGTATCTTCGCTCTTACCTTCGTCTTCAGTGGCATGATGTCGATGATGCCTCTCCCCTCTTGGATTACTCATTCTCATTTGCAGGGAAATCCATCACGCTATATGCAGGATGCGGCTCCGCAACCCACAACTTACACTTTAGACTACCGTAAAGTGGTTGCAGCCTATCCTGATGCACAACTGCTTCAGTGGAGCCACCTGCGTGAACATCCTTATTATACGGTCACCACGCCCGATGATGTGTTTTATGTTGATGCACAAGGCACTGAGGTAGCGCCACTGAATATCAGCAGTGATGAGTTCCTGGGTTATGTGGATAACTTCTTCAAAACAGACAGTACCACGATGAACAAACATATCGACCTGCAAGTGGAAGAGCTGAATCATTTTGAAACTTACTATCGTGCCCGCAGTGTCATTGACACCGACAAACTGCTGCCTGTGTGGAAGATTACTGCGAACAACAGAGACAACAGTGTGTTTTACATGAATCCACGAGATGCTTCTGTGCGGCATGTAGACCGTTCGTCACGTCTCAACTACTGGGCTTATACTGCCCTCCATCGTTTGCGTATAGGCTTCCTCAATAGTAATCCTGTTCTGCGTAAGACACTTATCTGGATACTCATGTTAGGTGGTGCCACCGTTTCAGGCACGGCTATCGTATTGGGCATCAACAGGTGTAGAAGAGCGTTGAGAAGAAAGAATTAAAAAACGAACTTTGTAGTGAGTTCCAATGTGAAGGGGCGGATAAACGTACCTGCCATTACATAATTCTTATAAGGCGTTGGATCTGTTATCAGATCGGCTGCGGGAATAGAACCGCTGGCACCTTTCTGGTTTAAGATATTCACCACACTGGCAGCAAAACTCACATGGTTGTTGAGCGTATAATCCACACCTCCGAAGGTTTCCCAACGACCGTTGAAATAAAGTGAGTTGGTCTTGTTGATATACTGCCTGCTGAAATAGCGTGCACTGGCCCAAACGCGCCACTTGCCAAAACGATAGGACGGTTCGATTTCCAGCTCCATCTTTGAGAGGGCCGTGATAGTGTTGCCACTGAAATCATGCTCCTCAGTCACGCCGTCACTGAAAGTTGGCTTCAGTATGAAGTTCTTGTATTGAGGGTCGCGGATAGTAAACATTACATGGATATTGAGCCCATCAGCAGGTGTAATTACTGCATCGGTTACCCATCCCAACGTAGCCATATCGTAGTAGATAGGCATCGTTTTTGATTCCGTCATTCCTGCCTTCAACTCTCCGGCATCACGCACCAATACATGATTGAAACTGGGTCGCTCCTGGTTGTTCTTCATGGTGATATAGGTAAGCTGTGAGGTCAGGTCAATCCATTTGTTCTTCCAATATATACCACCACGGAAATACCTGGAGGTAATGCCTTTCTGTGTAGGATAATTATAGGTACCATAGTGGAAAAGCTGAGAATGTATGGTGGCTGACGAATACTCGGCCTGCAAACCGAAACCAGGCAGCAAGGCCAAACGACCGCTGGCAATATAGGAATGGTTAAAATGGTTGTCGTTAAAATGATTTCTAACCACTCCCTCTTCTTTCAAGTAGAAACCCGGATGGCGGGCATTGCCTGGGTTTACATCGTTGGCGGCCAACCCGTTTACATTCAGGTATTCCAATCGCAAACCAGCATAGAGCCATAAGCGGTTGGTAACATTCCATTCATCTGATACCCATCCGAAAAGCTTGTGCTCATGGCCATCATAATACTCGCAATACGAGTTGTATGAAAAGCCTTCATTGCCGTTTAACAACAGCAGCTTGGGACTTTTCTTTACCTCGTGTGCAAACATATTGACCGATGTTTCCGTACCTGCCTGATTATACCAATAATCGACCTCGGCCGTCCAACTATGACGGCGATTCTTAGTCTTGCCCGTTAGTACTGCATTGGTCATCCATGAATGCTCAAAAGCATCGAAATGCATCCTACGGCGTGTCTGCACCTTACCTGTGTATATATTACCATTCTCATAAGTATAGCCACTTGTCGCCTCTGCATCGCTTACACTCATCAAGGAGGTGCTTGCCCTATATGAGTGTCCATGCTTGAACTTACTGTGTATGGCCAGCTTCATGCCATTATCGAAGATATAGTCAAGGACAAAGTTGACGTTATGAATCTTATCGGTATTGGCCTTGTCAACGTGCTGCTCCTTCATCTGGCCATCGGCTATATCGAGGAATCTGATTATATTGTTAGCGGGCAGATATTGGTCGATGCCCAACTTAAAACCGTTATATTCCTCCACGCTGCCATCGCCCACGAAGATAAAGGGACCAAAGTTCTCGATGATATTCTTGAACTGGGAATACTGATAGATAAGTCCTACCTTTCCACGGCCTTCAGCAAACGACTTGGAGATGCTGCCCTTATAGAAATGGATACTCTCCATCAGGTCGGTCATATCGAGGTGGTTGCTACCCGGGTCGAAGTTCTGATAGGTGCCTACGCTAACGCCCCATCCTTTTCCTATAGGTGTAGAGATGTTGGCGTCCACCGCCTGACGGCCAAAATGATTGACCGTGTAGTTCATTTTACCCTCAAACCTATTGCCAGCCAATTTCGTCTTGCTATCTACGCTATAGGCAATGACTCCATATTTCAGCACCATATCTTGCGGACTCATGGTCTGCACTGACTCATGGCTCACACCATTGTGCCAACTCTTATAGGGGTAAACCTGATAGTTGTAATAGGATACAGGCAAGCCGTCCTCATAGATATAAGCATTGCCGGAAATGGGAAGACCCAAGGAAATCTGACGCGGCTGAGAAGCCGAAGAAGCATTCATCAGCATATTGCGGTTGCTGCCTTCGCCCGAAGAAGTTTTAGTACTATCTGCCACAACCGTTTGGGCAGAGGTTTCCGCAGTCATCAGCAGACTCAGGATAGTAATCGTAATTGCTTTATAGTTCATTTATTCTAATAATAAGACTATCTTATTCTTATCTAATATTTAAGGTTGACAGCGACTGTGCCGCCAAATGTATCTCATATGTATGTTCACCAAACTGCAAGTTCAGTGTATAAGGATGATCTGTCTGATTTCCAAGTACCACTACCAAGCTACCGTTTGTATTCAAAAAAGCAAGGGCATTCTTGCAATCACCACCCAGCTTCAGCACTTTGGCACCCGGCAATACGTAATGACTCACATGCTTCATGACATAGTATTCTGGCGTAAATGAAAATGTCTTCTCAGCTTCATTGACAGTCACCAAAGAGTTTTGGCGCCAACCCCAATGGCTAACTCCACCTTCCAGCAAAGAAATGTTCCAATAGAAATATGCATTGGTTCCATTGTTCAGATAGTACTTCATCAAATCCCAGGAGTGGAAAGCTCCAGCAAGGTCATTACGTCCATTACCACATTCCTGTTCACTCTGATATACAGGCAAGTCAGAATATTTCTGATGTAAGGATGGAATAGCATCTTTACCTGCCCATTGGAAGCCCATACCTTTGATGTATGGCGCCGTTTCTGCATCTGAAAGAATAACATCCCACATCGATGCATCAGCACGCTCCATCGTGCCTAAGAATATCTTCACACCTCGTTTCTCCATTTCTGGCCCCAAGTACTTCATAAACGCATTCAATCCTTGTGGGGTCCACGTACAGGCAGGATACCACTGCGCAGAATTTGGCTCATTTTGTGGCATGACCATATAGACATCCACCCCTTTCTCCTTATACGCATCGATGAACTTTCCAAAATAGCGAGCGTAGGTTTCCAAATACTTAGGGTCTTGTGTGAAACCATCCTCCCCTTCGTGGATTTGCTTGTCAATGGAAAGTCCGTTTTCTGCATCGAACCTACCACGCAGCATTTCTGTCGAAACGCAGGCATAGTGCTTATTGGTCTTCATCCAAGCTGGAGGGCACCAAGGAGAGGCCCAGATGCGCAAATCTGGATTTTGCGCCTTGGCTGCGCGGATAAATGGCAACAGCGTAGCCTCATCATGCTCTATGGAGAAATGTGCTAAATCGAAGTCGCCATCCATATCGTCATAGGAATAATAATCCAAACTAAAATCGTTGCTTCCAAGGGGCATACGGTTCATTGTAAAATTGGCTCCCACACCTGGTGCATAGAGTTCGCGGAAGATACTGTCTCTGTCCGACTGGCTAAGTACACTGAGGGAAGTCCATCCCAATTCGTTGAAGCAGGCGCCAAAGCCTTCAATGGTTTGCTGGAAAGCCAATGGATCTATCACCAAAGTAGAATCCCCCACTCCCATTGTCAGGTCTAAGTCGAACTTCGGCACTTCCATATCCAGCACCCTCTGCCATGGATGCTCCATCGTGGAGGAGATAATTTCCACATAACGGGTTTCTTTATGACAAGAAACAAGCATGGTGGCCATTCCAAAAGCCCAAAGAATACACTTTCTCATTTTAATATTTAGTATGATTTTATATACAGTCACTTTGCAAATATACAAAAAAACCATACTATTTCGCAAACAGAATTTGAATAGATAGCAAATATTAGTATTTTTGCCTCGTAAAATACGATTATGCGAATAAACATTTTCATAGGAATTCTGGCAGTTGTCTTGTTGTTAGTCGGATATGTCAGTTGGCACCTTTGGCGTATAGCTCCAGGTGGTTATAAATGGGGAGCCTTAGGCTTTTTTGTGTTATGGATGATAACCTTTTTTGTAGGTTTCGCCATCACGGAGCGCATCTCCATCGGAGCTGCGACTGTGGTATATGAGGTGGGGAATACCTGGCTGATAGCGTTTCTCTATCTGCTGCTGATTTTCATCGTAGCTGACATTGTTTCCCTATGTCATCTATTGCCGAAAGAGTATCTTAAAAACAGCATGGTGGGTCTGCCTGCTGTAGTCGGTATCGTGACAGTCATCATGGCAATTGGCGGGTTTCACTACCACCACAAATACCGAGAGGAGATAACCGTTTTTACCAACAAGCCATTAGAGAAAGAGCTGACCATCGTAATGGCGAGTGACTTGCACCTTGGTTATCACAATCGTAAGGCGGAGTTAGCTCGGTGGATTGATCTATTTAACGATGAGAAACCCGATTTGGCGCTCATTGGTGGAGATATCATAGATTTAAGCATTCGTCCTGTGCTGGAGGGCAATTATGCAGAGGAGTTCCGACGCTTGAAGGCGCCTGTATATGCCGTACTTGGCAACCATGAGTATTTTAGTAATGTTGAGAAGGCAGAGTCCTTCTTCATGGAAGCGGGCATCATACTGCTAAAAGACTCTGTGGCCCACTTCAAAGGATTGGACATCATTGGACGTAACGACCGAACAAATACCAAGCGGAAGGATCTTTCTGAAATGACTGCAGGCCTTGACGGCTTTACCATCTTGCTCGACCACCAGCCCTATCTTCTTGAGGAGGCAGAGAAGGCTGGCATCGACTTTCAGTTCAGTGGACACACCCACCGCGGACAGGTCTGGCCAATATCATGGATAACGGATATGGTGTACGAAAAATCATGGGGGCATCATCACCGTGGTAATACGCAATACTATATCAGTTCAGGACTTGGCATTTGGGGACCTAAAATCCGTATCGGCACACGTTCTGAATACTTGGTAGTGCACATTGTGACAGATAGAAACAAAATAAAATGAATAGTATGATGGACCCAATGGGAAGAGCCATTGCCGAGTACCATAAGACTGGAACGGCAGACAGGCTTAGGGTGTTCTCCCCTATGTTTGAGGAGGATGAGCTACCCTTACCGACCCTCTTCCGTAGCTATATAGAGATGCCGGAGATAGAACGAAAGGCGCTTGACTTGGCAAAGGGAAAGACGCTTGATGTGGGCGCCGGCGCGGGTTGTCATTCTCTTGTCCTTCAACAGCGAGGCATAGATATAACCGCTATCGACATCTCTCCTCTTTCCGTTAAAACCATGAAAGAGCGTGGAGTGAGGAAAGTGCTTGAACAAGATTTCTTCACCCTACATGAACAGTATGATACCATCCTGATGCTTATGAACGGTATAGGTATCATGGGAACTTTGGAGCGTATGCCTGTGTTTTTCAAGCTGCTCGACAGGATTCTGGCTCCTGGGGGGCAGGTGTTGTGCGATTCATCTGATATCTGCTACGCATTTGAGACAGATGACGGTATCATAGAGTTGCCAGATGACACGGACTATTATGGTGAGCTTACCTTCCAAATACAATACAAGGACACCATAGGAGTACCCTTCGACTGGCTCTATATCGATGCTGATACGCTAACTCAAAAAGCTGAGGAAAACGGGTATAATGTAGAGGTGTTGGCGGAAGGTAAGCATTACGATTACCTAGCAAGGATAACTAGGAATTTGCATGTTTAGTCTTATACTTGTCATAAAAGATAAACCTTGCTTATAAAGTAGTTTGAAGAGTATGAACATTGAAGACTTTCGAGAATACTGCCTTTCGTTGGGCAAGGTCGAGGAAAAATTGCCCTTCGCCAAGATGCCAGGAGGCGACACGGTGCTGACCTTTTACGTCAACGGTCACACGTTTTGCTATTGCGACATTGATGACTTCAGGACTGTTATTGTTAAATGCCAACCCGAACGCATCCCTGAGTTAAAGGAATCCACCAAAGGGATATGTCAACCCGATAATCATTTCAATCCCAAATATTGGATAGGGCTGGAAGTACAGGTCATTGAAGCTGAGCTGTTGAAAGATTTGGTGGCCAATTCATACGAGATTGTAAAGAAGAAATACAGAAAGCTAAGATAAAGTGCTTAAAATCAATGTTACTATGAAGCATCGATATCTACTAACTATTCTATGTATTTGCAGAAGAATTGCCAAACTTCTTCACCAGTATCGAGGTCGTCAGTATGCCAACTATGACCGGCTCCAACTACTTCGTAGAGCCAAACGTCGCAACCCGAAGGACTGCCTGTGAAGCGATGCTTGATAACGTCGTGACCATCCTTTCCCTTTAGGCTTTCCACACGCTCTGTTATCTCATGGGTACAGCGGTTCTTGGCTACCCAATAACCAATGGCCACAGGCACAGGCATGTAGGCGCCCCACCCTCCTTTGTTCTCGAGGTCTCCATTCCACTCGGAAGTACGATCCTCCGTGCCGTGAATCTCCAACAGCGGGATAGGCTTTTTTGCTTCCAAATCACGATAGAACCATTCCATGGTCAGTCCTGCAATAGGTGCCACCGCTTTAAAGGTATTTTGCTTGGAGTAAGCCATCAGATAACACATTTCTCCACCGTTGGACATGCCTGTCAGAAATGTATTCACCCGACTCAACGCATAGAGTTTCTGTACATAACGTGCCAAGCGGCAAAGGGCTTTCACATCGTTTTGTTTCCATCCTTCCTGAAACGGATAGCCTACATTCCAACTGTTCTTGTTTTGGGGATCTTTCAGTCCCTGAGGGATGCAGAGGGCGAAACCGTGTCTTCTGGCAGCATTGGTTATGGGATTCTCTCTCACAATGCCTCCTCCGTAACCATGCAGGACGAAGACAAGCGGTGCATCATTCTGCAAACCGTCGGGCAAAAACACCGTAAAATGACGCCATGCTCCGTCAACTTTCAACGAGTCGTTGACGAAACTCTCGCCTCTAACAGGGATAACGCAGAGAGCGAAAAGACATAATAGTACTCGTTTCATAATAAGGTTTTTTGCAAAGGTAATCCTTTTTTTAACAACTACCTCAATTTCTCATGCTAAAAGATTAAATGATTCAAAGTATGGGACTTTTATTTATTTTCATTATCTTTGTTGGTTGATATAATACTTAGAAGTATGAAACGAAGGGATTTTATTTCCAACATGATGCTAGCAGGCGGATCGCTTGCATTAGGAGGTTGCTCTTCAGAGAAGAAAGAGTTTGAACTCAAACAGGCAGAAGACGGCTCTATCTATATCACTGAGCCAGCCAAACATATATCTGTATTGGCACAGACTGATGTATTGGTTGTGGGTGGCGGACCTGCTGGTGTGGCCGCAGCCGTAGCGGCAAGCAGAGCTGGAGCAGAAACCTATCTATTGGAAAGGTATAACCATCTGGGGGGTCTGTGGACTGGCGGACTGGTATTGCCGTTGCTCTCCACTCATGGTTTGTCAAAAAATGGTGAGCGCATCCAAGTGATTCATGGTTTGAGTGCAGAGATGGTTGATCGCTTACGTGACATGAATATGGTCGTTGATGAGATTAATCCTACCATTGACCCAGAAGCTGGTAAATATGTTTTGGATGAAATGATTGCAGAAGCTGGCGTCCACATGCTTTATCACACTTGGGCCGTGGGAGCTATCATGGATAAGAATACCATCAAGGGTATTTATGTAGAGAGCAAATCGGGCAGACAGGCGATATTGGCCAAGGTAGTCATCGACTGTTCGGGAGATGGTGATGTCATTAAATGGGCAGGTGAGCAGTATGATGTCATGCGTTATGCCATCGGCATGAACTATCGCATAGGCAACACCGACAGAATCAATACTCGTGCGCATGGCTATGAGCGTCATTATGTGGGAGAACACACCCCCGTTCCTAATGTAAGTTGGTATAATGTTTGGGGGAAAGAAGAGCAGGATGCCTTGGATGTGGAGAACCTTTCACGCTTGCAGCATCAGTTACGTAAAGAGGCATGGGAGCATGTGCAAGAACTCAAGCAAAAACCTGGCTATAAAGATATTTATCTGTTGGATACGGCCTCGCAGCTTGGTGTCCGTCTTTCACGAATCTTGCATGGCGAATATATGTTGACATTAGAAGATAGCATGGCCTATAAGACCTTCGACGATGCCATTGGGGTGAGTGGTGCATGGACCACCTTCAACTATCGCGATCAAAAGATTACCTCCGACAAGCGACCTTATTGGCAAATTCCATATCGTTCATTGGTGCCAAAGACTATTGACAACCTACTTGTGGCAGGACGTTGTTTCTGCTATGAAAAAGCATTGGTAGAAGATGCCAGAATCATTGGTACCTGTTTGGTGACTGGTCAGGGGGCTGGCGCCGCAGCTGCATTGGCTGTTCAATCAGGGGAACTTCCACGACATATTGATATTGCCCGTCTTCACCAGCTTCTTGTCAGTCAAAAGGTCTGGTTTGGGGCATAATATTTAATACAACTCCTCGTGGTCGTATCGCGGCATATAGCGAATTAGCTTATGAACAGCGGCTTGTGCCATTGCTTCGTAAGCTCGTTCACTGGGGTGCAGGTGATCGCCACTATCGAAACCATCGGCAAAGGCTTTGGGGTTGGTGATACTTCGCACCGCCGCATCGAAGTCTATACATCCATCAAAGATGGGCGATGTTCGTAGCCACTCATTGAACGTCTGTCGCATGGCCTCACGCATTTCGTTGTAGGTGCGCCAACCATAAATGGGTAATAAGGTGCCACTCCACACTTTCAATCCCATCGCCTTTGCAGGCTTCACATAGATATCCTCTACCCCCTGTTCCATCTCCTCTACCGTTGGTAAGTCGCTCCATGGACGGAAGGGGTTGACATCAGTACCTACAGGATGGATAATGTCATTGATGCCATGCTGGATGATAACATCAGAAGCACCGGCCACATTCATCTCAATGGGGAAGCGAGTAGCACCCTTTAAACCATAAGCTTGATAAGTGATACAATCGTACTGGCGCAAGATGAGCGTACCGCTAACAGCACGACGTATAATGGAAGCATTAGTACCGAAAGCCTGTTGTGCCATATAGTCGGGCCACGACTGTGCCGTTATAGAGTCGCCGTAACACACGATAGCATGATTCTCTGACGATGTCAGCACGTCAACGGTGTTGAGAAA
Organism: uncultured Prevotellaceae bacterium; assembly: GCA_946407325.1. Next base: position 16,379 of record CAMJNN010000017.1, read on the forward strand.
GAAGAACCAGTTAGTGTGACGTGTTAGGTCAAGAGGCAACTCGTCAGCATCGGCAAAGTCACCATAGGCATAATACCCCTTCGAAAGCGGACCTGTGATAAGTGTACCACTGTTCATCTGGGTATATCCAGCCATATACATACTTACCTCGATGGTGTCACCACGATGCACCACAAAGCTGACAGCATCACTTTCCGTCTCCTTTCCTGGCATTAGACTCACACTTGTCTTTCCTTCAAAAGTAATGGGGATATGATTGACAAACACCTTGTCGAGTGTAACGGGCTCTGTTCCCGTTAGGTTGGAAAAACGGAAACGCAGCATCGTGCCGCTGAAGCATATCCTGATGGGATAACGGAGCGTGAGGTTCTTGGCATAGATTGCCTCACCACGGTTACTGATGGAAGTGGCATTGCCCCAACACGCCACCCAATTATTGTTGTCCGGCATCTTCATATTCAAAAATAAAGATTATGCTGCAAATATAGCATTTTCTTGGAATAATTCGTAACTTCGCCAACAGAATTAGACTAAAAAGGATAATATGATAATTAGAGAAATACAACGAAATGAGATAAATGCTGTCGTTGAACTTGAAACACAAGCTTTCAGCGATTATGATTATTTTACATACTTCTTTCCAGATGCAAAGGAACGGCAACGTGTGCAGAAAGCATTGATACGCTGTGAGTACCGTACAAACCTTCACCACTCATGCTGTCTTGCTGCAGAGGAGGACGGGAAGATAGTGGCTACCGTTCAATTGAATCCGCCCACCTATCGCCGACCATCCGACTTGAGTTACATCCTGCACGGATGGTATAGTGTTTACCTTGCCGGCCAACGCAAGAACATTGATGCATGGCTTGCCATGAACAAAGAGGCAGGTGAGCCGTGCCATGCTTTTGGTACACAAGAAGAAGGTGTATGGTATCTTGGTGCGCTGACAGTATCACCTAAGGTACAAGGTACAGGTATCGGTACACGTTTCTTGGATGGCATAGAAGACTATGTCAGAAAAGCTGGTGGCAAATGGCTAACGCTCTACACCAATTCAGAAAAGAACATAGCTTTCTATCGCCATCGTGGCTTTGAGGTGTTCGATGAACGCACACTTGATACACCTAACGGTCCAATGAAAAACTGGAGCGTCAAGAAAGCACTATAGAGTACGATACTAAAACGATTTTCTTATGTGCTCCAGAGCATCTTGGAGGATGCTACGCGGACAACCGATATTGAGCCTTACAAAGCCTTCGCCACCTTGTCCGTAACTAGTGCCATTGCTCAGATAAACGCCTGCCTGATCACGGAAACGAGCCAACAATTCATCCTGTGGCAGTCCCAAAGAACGGCAATCCAACCAAACAAGGAAGGAGGCTTCAGGACGGATGGGCATGATACCCAGTTTATGCATGTCAAAGAAATTCATCACGCATTCGATATTGCCTTGAATGTATTCTTTCAGTGCTGGCAACCAACCACTATCAGAGTTGTAGGCTGCGATAGTGGCAACGATGGTAGGAATGGCTGGCTCATCTAATTTGGCTGCTTTTAAGGTACCCAAATACTTCTCACGCTTGTCCTTGTCTGGAATGATACAGTAAGCTGTTCCACTCAGTCCTGCCAAATTGAATGCCTTTGTAGGTCCAGCAATGATGATGCCCACCTTAGCAGCAGTTTCACTCACACTACAAAAAGGTGTATGAGTTTGGCCGTATAACGTCAGGTCGGAGTGAATTTCATCAGAGATAACCATTACACCATGCTTTTCGCAGATATCCGCCAAGCGCACCAGTGTCTCCTTCTCCCATTTGATGCCACAAGGATTGTGAGGATTGCACAGCACCAAGGCCTTTGTACGATCATCAAACAGACATTCCAATCCCTCGAAATCCATACGATAATGACCGTTTTCGTAAATCATAGGGTTATCCACCACCACACGACCCAATCGCTCGGCATACAACTTAAAGTGATCATATACTGGCGGCTGGACAATAATCTTATCGCCTGGGTTGGTAAAGGTAAGGTAAGCTTGATTGATGCCGGTAATTACACCCGGAGCATATCCTATCCACTCACGAGGAATGTCCCAATTATTTTTTTTACCTTCCCATACACGAATAGACTCATAAAACGCCTCTGGAGTGGAGGTATAGCCCAACACTTCTTGATCCATGCGTTTTTGCAAGGCGCTATGCACATAAGGATCTGTGCGAAAATCCATATCGGCAATCCACATCGCAAATTGCCCTTCTTTCACACGACCATATTTGATGCTCCATGTGCCTGAGCGGTCAATCACTTTGTCAAAGTTCCAACCCTTTGTTGCTGGCCGCTCCTCGCATCCCTGCATAAGTACCCCAACTGAGGTGGCTGGCAAAATGCTTCCTGCCCCCGTCCACGCTATTTTGCTAATGAATGATCTTCTTTTCATAGCTATATTGTAAAAAAAACTTATCAAACAATTGTTTTGCAAACATACAAAATTGGTTAGAAAGATACAAATAATTGGCGTTTTTGGTGGGCATTGCTTTCGTATTTAAAGAATAATGCGTACATTTACACCCAAATAAATATAACAAGTAATAAAAACGAATATGGTACGTAAAATTAGACTAACACTAGCCACCATTTTCTTCGTATGTATCACGCTGATGTTTTTGGATTTCACGGGTGTAACACATGCATGGTTCTCATGGATGGCAAAATTACAATTTCTGCCAGCAGTTTTGGCAATTAATGTAGGAGTTATTGTATTGCTGATCGTCCTGACGCTTTTGTTCGGGCGCATCTATTGCTCAGTCATCTGCCCGATGGGTGTGTTCCAAGACATCATCGCCTGGTTTGGCAAGAAGA
>CAMJNN010000018.1 GCA_946407325.1 uncultured Prevotellaceae bacterium
GTATCACGACTATGCAGACCGATGCTGGGTTCGTCGAGGATATACAGACTACCCACCAAACTGCTACCAAGTGAAGTAGCCAAGTTGATGCGCTGACTCTCACCACCAGAAAGGGTGTTACTCTGTCGGTTCAGTGTGAGGTAACCCAAGCCCACCTCCACCATAAAGGTCAGGCGACTGTTAATCTCGGTCAGTATGCGTTTGGCTATCTGTTGTTCATGCTCGCTTAACTTGAGCCGCTCGAAAAACAACTTCAAGTCTTCTAAAGGGATGTTCACCAGTTCGCTGATGCTCTTGCCGCCCACCTTCACATAGTTGGCTTCAGGCTTCAGACGAGATCCGTGGCATTTGGGACACACCGTCTTGCCACGATAACGAGCCAGCATCACACGGTATTGAATCTTGTATTGATTCTCCTTCACCATGTCGAAGAAGTCGTTGATACCTTTAAAGAAAGGAGTGCCTTCCCACAGCATCCGTTTCTGCTCGTCAGTAAGCTGATAATAAGGCGTGAAGATGGGGAAGTCAGCCTTCTCGGCACCATGAATCACCTCGTCTTTCCACTCACTCATCTTGTCGCCTCGCCAGCACACCACAGCACCATCATATACAGACAAAGAACGGTTGGGCACCACCAAATGTTCGTCGATGCCAATCACACTGCCAAACCCCTCACATTCAGTACATGCTCCCAAGGGGGAATTGAACGAGAACAGTTGGTCGTTGGGTTCCTCAAACGTCATGCCGTCGGCCTCGAACTTGGTACTGAAACGGTAGAGTTGCGTACTGCCATCTGGGTTGAAGAAACGCAGCAAGCAGGTACCGTCACCCTCATACATAGCCGTTTCGGCAGAGTCGTTCAGGCGACTGATGGCATCAGGCTCATGCGACACCACAAAGCGATCCACCAAGAGAAATACCACATCTTCCTTCTTGGGGATATAATCTTCGAGCTTCACCACCTTGCTGTTTACCTCCAAGCGGTTAAAGCCTTCTTTGTGCAATATATCCAACTGACGAGTCATGCTACGTCCTTCAGGCACAATCACAGGAGCCATCAGCAACATACGAGTGCCGTCGGCAAACTGTTGCATACAGCGACTGATGTCATCCACAGAATGTTTGCGCACCTCTTGTCCGCTGACAGGACTGTAAGTTCTGCCAATGCGGGCATACAGCATACGCAGATAATCGTATATCTCTGTAGAAGTACCCACCGTTGAGCGAGGATTTCTGCTGGTCACTTTCTGCTCAATGGCAATAGCAGGGGGGATGCCTTTGATGAAGTCGCACTCAGGCTTGTTCAACCTGCCCAGGAACTGGCGGGCATAGCTGCTGAGGCTCTCCACATAGCGGCGTTGTCCCTCGGCATAGAGGGTATCGAATGCCAACGATGACTTGCCAGAACCAGAAAGTCCTGTAATCACCACCAGTTTGTTTCGTGGGATATCCACGCTCACATTCTTCAGGTTGTTCACCCTGGCACCTCTTATGCTGATATATTTGTCTTCTTCCATCATCTTAATGTCGCTTTGCTTTGCAAAGATACATTTTTTTTCCTATTTTTGCACTCAAAATCTCTAACTGATTCAGTACCCAGATGAAAATAAAACAACTCATGATATCTCTCATTGCCCTCATGTTGTTGAATGTGAGTGTAATGGCGCAGAATACCCCACCTAAACGAGAATTTAGAGGAGCTTGGATACAAGCCATTAATGGACAATTTAAGGGCAAATCGGCAACTCAAATGCAGCAGATGCTTACCCAGCAGTTGGATGCTCTGCAGGCAACAGGTATCAATGCCATTATCTTTCAGGTAAGACCTGAGGCTGATGCCCTGTATGCTTCCTCATTAGAACCTTGGAGCCGCTATCTTTCAGGGGTGCAAGGGCAGGCGCCCAATCCCTATTGGGACCCTATGGCGTGGATGATAGAAGAGTGCCATAAACGCAATATGGAGTTTCATGCTTGGATCAATCCTTATCGTGCCAAGACACAGGCTTCGGCACAGACCGATCCCAAGCATATCACTAACCAGCATCCAGAATGGTTCTTGCCTTATAACAATCAGTTATTCTTTAATCCAGCGTTGTCGGAATGTCGTGCATACATCCGCAGTGTGGTCATAGATATTGTGACACGTTACGATGTGGATGCCCTTCACATGGATGATTATTTCTATCCTTATCCAGCTAATGGTCAGGAGTTTCCTGATGAGGCTGATTACCAGCGCTTAGGCGCAGGCTTCAATAACAAAGGCGATTGGCGCAGGCATAATGTCAATCTCCTGATTGAGGAGATACACCATCTGATAAGAGAACTAAAGCCTTGGGTGAAGTTTGGCGTTTCGCCTTTCGGTATCTATCGCAATCAGAAGAGCGACCCACATGGCAGCGATACCAATGGCCTCCAAAATTATGATGAACTGTATGCCGACATCTTGCTGTGGGTAAACAACGGTTGGATTGACTATAACATCCCACAGATATATTGGCATGTGGGGCATCCTGCTGCCGATTACGGCAAGTTGGTGGATTGGTGGGCAAAGCATGCCGGCAATCGTCCGCTTTATATCGGACAGAGCATTCTCAATACCGTACAGAATGCCGACCCCAATAATCCCAACCAGCATCAGATGCCGCTGAAGATGACGTTGCAACGCCAGTATCAGACCATACAGGGCAGTTGTCAGTGGTACACCCAGAACATTGTAGATAATGTGGGCAATTATACCGAACTGCTGAAACAGGTATATCACAAATATCCTGCCCTTCCGCCTACGTCACCTTTCATGGACAACAAGGCACCCAAGAAGGTGAGCAGGTTGGCTGTCATAGGTACTGACGACGGTCCTGTGCTGATGTGGACAGCTCCTGCTGCCAAGACCGAAATGGATAGGGCCGTACGTTATGTGGTCTATCGCTTTGCCAAGGGAGAACGGGTAGATTTGTCCGACCCTTCACACATAGTGGCTATTACTCGAGACACCTATTACAATCTGCCTTTGTCGATAGAGCCTGGACAATACACCTATGTGGTAACTGCCCTTGATAGGTTGCACAATGAGTCGAAACTCGCTAAAAAGAAAATTAAACTTTAACAATGAAAGTTGAGTTAATTCTCAATTCTCAATTTTCAATTATCAATTAAAATATGATATTATTTTTCAGAACCCCTCAACAGAGCGTGATAGCCGTAGAGAGCGACCACACGCCTAATCAGAAAGAAGCCGAAGAGTTGTCTTGGCTGTTTGGTGAAGCTAAACCCGAGCGTGAAGAAAACCTCAAGGGCTACTTCGTTGGTCCACGTCGTGAGATGATCACTCCTTGGAGTACCAATGCCGTTGAGATTACCCAGAACATGGGCTTAACGGGCATTGCCCGCATCGAGGAGTATTTCCCTGTAGCTGATGAAAATGCTGACCATGACCCCATGCTGCAACGTATGTACAAAGGTCTTGACCAGCAGGTGTTCACTACCAATCGTAAGCCAGAGCCTATCATCCATATTGACGACCTGGAGGCCTACAACGAACGTGAAGGTCTGGCACTGTCGAAAGACGAGATGGACTACCTCAAGCAAGTAGAAAAAGACTGCGGACGTCCATTAACCGACTCTGAGGTGTTTGGTTTTGCACAGATCAACTCTGAGCACTGTCGCCACAAGATTTTTGGCGGTACCTTTGTCATCGACGGCAAGGAGATGGAGTCCAGCCTGTTCCAGTTGATTAAGGATACCACCAAGGCACATCGTGGTAAGATCATCTCTGCTTACAAGGACAATGTGGCATTTGCCGAGGGTCCTGTGATCGAGCAGTTCGCTCCTGCTGACCATTCAAAGCCTGATTATTTCCAGGTAAAAGATATCAAGAGTGTGATTTCGCTCAAGGCCGAGACACACAATTTCCCCACCACTGTGGAACCTTTCAACGGTGCTTCTACAGGTACAGGAGGCGAGATACGTGATCGTATGGGGGGTGGTAAAGGTTCTTGGCCTATTGCTGGTACGGCAGTTTATATCACTTCCTATCCTCGTACTGATGAAGACCGTGCGTGGGAAAATGTTTTGCCAGTACGCAAGTGGCTTTACCAGACCCCAGAGCAGATCTTGATCAAGGCTTCCAACGGTGCCAGCGACTTTGGCAATAAGTTCGGTCAGCCACTGATTTGCGGTTCATTGTTGACCTTCGAGCACAAGGAAGGCAACGAGATATATGGTTACGACAAGGTAATCATGCTGGCAGGTGGCGTGGGCTACGGCACTGAGCGCGATTGCCTCAAGGGTCAGCCGCAGCCAGGCAACAAGATTGTGCTGTTGGGTGGTGATAACTACCGCATTGGTTTGGGTGGTGGTTCTGTGTCTTCAGTAGATACAGGCCGTTATAGCAATGGTGTCGAACTGAATGCCGTTCAGCGTGCCAATGCCGAGATGCAGAAGCGTACCTACAACGTAGTGCGTGCCCTCTGCGAAGAAGAGAACAACCCAGTGGTATCTATCCACGATCATGGTGCAGCTGGTCATGTTAACTGTCTCAGCGAACTCGTGGAAGATTGTGGTGGTTTGATTGATATGAGTCAGTTGCCTATTGGCGACAAGACCCTGTCATCCAAGGAAATCATTGCCAACGAGAGTCAGGAGCGTATGGGTCTGTTGATTCAGGAAGAAGCACTGGAGCATGTGCGCAAGATTGCCGAGCGTGAGCGTGCGCCGATGTATGTAGTAGGAGAGACCACAGGCGATCATCGCTTTGCATTCCAGCAGGCAGATGGTGTTCGTCCATTCGATTTGGCAGTCAGCCAGATGTTCGGCTCATCGCCCAAGACCTATATGATTGACGAAACCGTAGAGCGTCATTATCAGAACCCTGCGTACGATGTGACCAAGCTCGATGAGTATATCAATAATGTGCTGCAGCTCGAAGCGGTGGCTTGCAAGGACTGGCTCACCAACAAGGTGGACCGTTCTGTCACAGGTCGCATTGCTCGTCAGCAGTGCCAGGGTGAGTTGCAGTTGCCTCTCAGCGACTGTGGTGTGGTGGCCCTCGACTATCGTGGCAAGAAAGGTATCGCTACCGCCATTGGTCATGCGCCTCAGGTAGCATTGGCAGACCCAGCTAAGGGTTCTATTATGGCTGTGAGCGAAGCCCTGACCAATGTGGTATGGGCGCCTCTGAACAGTGGCATCGACGGCGTGAGCCTCAGTGCCAACTGGATGTGGCCTTGCCGTTCTCAGAAGGGTGAGGATGCTCGTCTCTATACCGCAGTGAAGGCGTTGAGCGACTATTGCCAGCAGTTGGGTATCAACGTACCTACTGGTAAGGACTCTTTGAGTATGACCCAGCAATATCCTGATGGTACGAAGGTCATCGCCCCTGGAACCGTCATCGTAAGTGCTGGTGCCGAGGTGGACGATATTCGTCAGGTGGTATCACCAGTGATGGTGAACAACAAGAGTACCAGTCTCTATCACGTTGACTTTAGCTTCGACCAGCTGCGCTTAGGTGGTTCAGCCTTCGCACAGAGTCTCAATAAGGTGGGCGACGATGTACCAACCGTTACTGACCCCGATTACTTCCGAGATGCTTTCAACGCCATCCAGCAGCTGATCCGCAAGGGTGTCATCCTGGCTGGTCATGATATCTCTGCTGGTGGCTTGATAACCACCCTGTTGGAGATGTGCTTTGCCAATGTGGAGGGTGGTATGGAACTCAACCTCGATAAGATAGCTGAGGCTGATTTGGTGAAGATTCTCTTTGCCGAGAACCCAGGTGTAGTGATCCAGGTAGCCAATAAAGACACCCAGCGCTTCAAGGATATGATGGAAGATGCAGGTGTGGGCTATGTCAAATTAGGTCACCCATGCGACGAACGTCACATCCTTGTCAACAAGGACGGTGCTACATATCAGTTTGGCATCGACTACTTGCGTGATGTATGGTACTCATCTTCTTATCTGTTGGATCGCAAGCAAGTGGCTAATGGTTTGGCAAAGGAGCGCTTCAACAACTACAAGCAGATGCCGTTAGAATATAAGTTCAACAAAGACTTCACTGGCACATTCAAGCAATATGGCATCAGTCCCGACCGTCGCAAGCCTTCTGGTTTGAAAGCAGCTGTGATTCGTGAGAAGGGAACCAATAGTGAGCGCGAGATGGCTTACGCCCTCTACTTGGCTGGCTTCGATGTGAAGGATGTAACGATGACCGACTTGGCAAGTGGTCGTGAGACGTTGGACGACATCAACATGATTGTGTTCTGTGGTGGCTTCTCTAACAGCGACGTACTCGGCTCAGCCAAGGGTTGGGCAGGTGCTTTCCGCTATAGCGAGAAAGCCAAGGAAACCCTGAATCGTTTCTATGCCCGTCCTGATACATTGTCGTTAGGTGTCTGCAACGGTTGTCAGCTCATGATGGAGCTCAACCTCTTGTCGCCTGATCGTCAAGACATCGGTAAGATGGTACACAACGACAGTCATAAGTTTGAGTCATGCTATGTCAGTCTGAACATTCCAAAGAACAACAGCGTGATGTTTGGCTCTCTCAGTGGCAACAAGATTGGCATTTGGGTAGCTCATGCTGAGGGCAAGTTCAGTCTCAAGGGCAAGGAAGAAGACTATAACATTGTGGCCAAGTACAACTACAGTCAGTATCCTGGCAATCCTAATGGCAGTGATTTCGACGTAGCAGGTTTGGCAAGCGCCGATGGCCGTCATATAGCTATCATGCCTCACTTGGAGCGTGCATTCTTCCCTTGGCAGTGTGGCGACTATCCTGCTAACCGCAAGAACGATGAAATAACCCCGTGGATCGAGGCATTCGTCAATGCTCGTCGCTGGGTCGAAGGAAAGAAGAAATAATCCCTCTCCGAGAAGAGCAGAGGAGGTGTGTAGTAATCCCCCAAGCTCCCCCTCTGATATAGAGGGGGGCCGAAGGGCGGGGGAATATTAATGGTTGATGGTCAATAATTTTTATATAGAAGCCTTTAAGATATTCTTCAAGATAGGAGCATTCACCATTGGTGGTGGTTATGCCATGGTGCCCTTGATTGAAGACGAGATAGTGAATAAGCGACATTGGATAGAGCAGGACGATTTCCTCGACCTGCTCGCCATTGCGCAATCGGCTCCAGGCATTCTGGCCGTCAATATCGCTATCTTCGTAGGCTATAGGCTTCGAGGTGTCAAGGGCAGTCTGGTCACCAGCTTAGGCAGCATCCTGCCATCGTTCTTGATGATACTGGCCATCGCTCTGTTCTTTGCTACCTATAAGGACAATCCCTATGTTGAGAAAGTCTTCAAGGGCATCCGTCCTGCTGTGGTAGCGCTCATTGCCGCCCCCGTATTCCGTATGGGCAAGAAAGCCAAACTTACCTGGAAGACCATTTGGATTCCAGTGGTAAGCGCTTTGCTCATCTGGCTCCTGGGCTTCTCACCGATATGGATTATCATTGCCGCTGGTGTCGGAGGCTATATTTATGGTCAATGGTCAATGGTCAATGGTTAACGGTCAACGTTCAACGGTCAATGTTTAACAGTTTACGGTTATGTTGTACTTAGCGCTGTTTTGGACATTCTTTAAGATAGGCCTGTTTGGTTTTGGCGGAGGTTACGCCATGCTCTCCCTTATCCAAGCAGAGGTAGTCACCATTCATGGTTGGCTCACTACGCAGCAGTTTACCGACATCGTAGCCATCAGTCAGATGACACCAGGTCCTATCGGCATCAATAGCGCCACCTATGTAGGCTTTACCGCCACAGGCAGTGTGTGGGGGAGTGTAGTGTCCACCTTTGCCGTATGCTTGCCCTCATTCATTCTGATGCTCACCATCAGCAAGTTCTTTCTTAAGTATCAGCACCACCCATTGGTCGAGAGTGTCTTCAAGGGCCTGCGCCCTGCAGTCATAGGTCTGTTGGCTGCTGCTGCCCTACTGCTGATGAATGAAGAGAACTTTGGCAACCCCGTTACCGACAAATACCAGTTCATCACCAGCTGTCTGCTTTTCCTCGTAGCCTTTGTTTCCACCAGTCACTTCAAGGCTAATCCCATCCTAATGATAATTATTTGTGGAATTATAGGCCTAGCCGTATATTAAGCACTATTCCCAATTTGAGCCATTTCCCCGCCACTGGCGGGGAATGTTAATGTTTGTGGGGTAATAGGCTTAGCGGTTTATGCCGTTATTCCGTTGGAAAAAAGGTTCCTATTGAGCGTCTGCCTTCGGAGTGCCTTTGGAGTGGGTTCGGAGTGCCTTCTTGTTTTTTCTTCGGTTTTTGTATGGTTTTTTCTCGTAGATTGTTTACCTTTACGGCAAATAACTATTAAAGTATATAACTATGATTGGATGGATTATTTTAGCCATTATTGTCCTGTTGGCAATCGGACTGTTGAATTGGTTCGTTAGTACCCAGCGCCAGCTGGTAAATCTGGATGAGTTGTGTAACAATGCACTGAGTCAGATTGAGGTGCAGCTCAACAGTCGTTGGGATGCTATCATGCAGTTGGCTCAACAGGCTGCCAACTACGCTCAGCACGAGAGTCAGACATTGATTGAGACCATTCGTGCTCGTCGTGGTTCTGAAATCAAGACCGCCGACGATGTGAATGACCAGAACACGGTGTTTGGATCAGTACTCGGACGCTTGATGGTGGTAGCTGAGCAGTACCCAGAACTGAAGGCTTCCAACCTGTATGCCGAGGTGATGCAGGCAGTAAACAACTTCGAGAACAACGTACGTAACAGTCGTATGATCTACAACGACACAGCTACCAAGATGAACCGTTACGTGCGCCAGTGGCCGTCGAGCTTCATTGCCAACATGCTGCACTTTGATACTCGTAACTATCTGAAAATGGACAACGAGGACAAGCGCGACATCAGCAACATGCCGAATGTAGGAGCTCCAAAATGAAACGATGGCTGACATGGGTGGTTGTCTGCTTGATAACCACCACCACGTTTGCGCAACACACCCTTGACTATCTCTTCATGGATGTGGTGCTCGATACCAACGGCGATGCCTATGTGCAGGAGATGCGCTCTATGGACGTCGGCGGCTCTGGCACCGAGTGCTACATCACTTTTAATAACCTCCCTGACGGGATGGAGCTGAGAGACTTGAGCGTCAAGGATGGTGCTACGGTCTATGCGTTCGAACAGTATTGGGACACAGACCGCACACGCAGTCAGAAGGCCAACCGCTGTGGCTTCCACAAGACCGATGAGGGGATAGAAGTGTGCTGGGGCTTAGGCGATGTAGGTCGTCATAACTACATCGTGCGCTATGTCATCAGCAACCTGGTGCGCTCGTACGAAGAATCCGATGGTTTCAACCATTCGTTCTACGAGGCCAATTACCCAGCGGCAAGAACAGCCTATGTAAATATTCGTGCTTTGCACCGCGATGATGCATTATCATCTACTGCTGCCGATATCTGGGATTTGCCTTGTTTTCAGGCTACCACACCGTTGGAGTGGGTGGATATGAACCTGTCGGAACTGAATGTTGACAGTACCTTGACGGATGAGGCTCCTAAATTGTTGACAAAGAATGCTGGTAAGCTACAGCTGGATAGCTTGTATTATCCAGTAGCCAAGGCTTGGGCGTTTGGATACGACGGCTACCTGCTCTTCTCTCCCGATGGTGCCATCAGGGCTGAGAACGACTCAACGCGTATGAGTCAGGGCGAAAGCATCATCGTGATGGCTGAGTTTGAGAAAGGCATGTTCAAACCAGCTATGGAGGGCGATGTGGATAAGTTTGAGACCGTCAAGGAACGTGCTTTCTTTAACAGCGACTATTCTCTGGAAGATGAGGGCGACGGCACTTGGCAACGCTCTTCGTTCTATGGTGGCGATGCTGATACACCCCTTTGGGTGAATTACTTAGCCATGACATTGGTAGTTTTGTTGTTGGCGGGTTTGGTCCTCTTGCCAATATGGGGCATCTGTTACGGCATCGTCCGTCTTATCTGGGGCAAGAAGATTGACCAGCGTAAGTGGAACAAGAAATTGTCGAGGCTGATAGGCGAGAAGATAGATACATTGCCTTACCACCGTGATCCTCCGATGAATGGCAGACTCACCTGCTCACAACGAATTTTATCCTCTATGAGGCCCAAGAATCCCCTGGGTATCAGTCAGCTGATAGAAGCTTTCATGTTGCGCATGCTCTATAAAGGCACTATCCAGTTGAGCACAGAGAGAGTTGCCAGGGATAAAGTGCGTGAGGTATTCCTTATCTCGGAGCCAGAGAAACCAAGAGATACCAACGAGTCGGATGATCACAAGGATATCATGCACTTGTACAATCCCTACATGCAACAGTATATCCAGGAAAGAGAGACGAAACTGCAGACGCCCATCGATGATGCCCACCTGGAGTATCAGCTCAACCGACTGCTTTATCTGGCAGCAGGCAAGGACCACTTGTTGCAACCTGACGAGTTGAAGAAATTTATCGAGGACCATGCGCTCTCTATCCGTCCCTATGCCCGCTTGGTAGATTATATGGTGAATGCCACCGTGCCTTTGGATAACTTGCCCAAGGAAGGTTCTAAGGAGGTGTATGGCTTCTTTAAGTTCTTGAACGACTTTACGTTGGTCAACGAACGAGAGTTGTCGGAAGTGTCACTCTGGAAGGAATACCTGGTGTTTGCTTCCTTGTATGGCATGGCCAAAGAAGTACGCAAGGGTATGCAGAAAGTAGCTCCCGATGTGATGAAGTTGGACAAGATTACCAGTATGTTGCTCGCCACAGGAGCATCAGGCGTATTAATCGGTTCGCTGATCGATACGATGAATAACAGTTACCGCTACGTGAAGAACTACCAAACAGCTGAGGAGATACGAGCTGCCAAAGTGGCTGCGGCTGAGGCAGCTGCCCGAGCTGCCCGTGAGCGCAGATACAGCGGTGGTGGCGGACACTCATCGCATCATGGCGGTGGCGGACACTCAGGCGGTGGCGGTAGCGGTGTGAGATAATTTTTTGTATTTTTATTTGTTTAATTCAACTTATTATCCTATCTTTACCGCTGGAAAAGTAATAATTATTAATTAATAATATTGAGTGATATGGAAAAGAATGTTTTAAGAGAAGAACTCAAGGATGAGACTCTTGACGGTGTAGCTGGTGGTTACAAGAAATATACCGTAAAAGATTATATAAAAGGTCAGCAACAACTTTCTGACGCAGACAAACGTGCTCAGGAAATGAAGCAACAGGAAAAGAAGCGCGCATTCTAAGCTTTTTCTAAATACAAGATTAAAGAGGTAGCTCCGTTAGTGGGTGGCTACCTCTTTCTTTTTAAAGATTTTATAGCCGATAGCGGCAACCATTATACTCATCAGCGGACTGATGAAATTGAAGAAGCAATAGGGCAGGTAGGTCAGTGTGGGTACGCCCAAAATGGTGGCTTGTGTCATACCGCAACTGCTCCAGGGGATAAGGGGAGAAGTAACGGTGGCACTGTCTTCTATGCTACGGCTCATCAGACGCTCTTCGTATCCACGACGGTGATAAACGCCTTTGAACATATTGGCGGTAAGGATGATGCTCAGGTATTGGTCGGCCACCATACAATCCATGAAGAAACCTGTGCTGACGGTACTTGCCACCAATGAGGTGCGGGTACGGGTGAAAGGCAGAATCAGTTGGGTGATACGCTGCAACATACCACTGCTGGTCATTACCCCACCGAAACACATGGCACAAAGAATCAGGTAGATGGTATTCAGCATACCCGTCATGCCTCGCGTAGAAACCAAATCGCTTACCTGTGGATGTCCCATGTCAATGGCAGTAATGTCATACATGCCGCGCATCACGCCCACAAACTGACTATAGGCATTGATTTCTGTCGTCCCTGCCACCTCAGCCAAGATGTGAGGCTGAAAGATCAGGGCAAAGATGGCACCCAGCAACGAGCTGAGGAACAGCACAATCACGGCCGGCCATTTCTTGACAATCATCAGGATGGTGAGTATGGGAACCACCATCAACCAAGGCGACAGGTTGAAATGCTCCTGCAGCAACTGCTGGTAGAGGTTGATCAAAGTAGCATCCGACACGCTATAGCTGAGTCCGATGATGGTAAAGATGGTCAGCGTGATGACCATCGTGGGCACCACCGTGTACATCATGTAGCGGATGTGACTGAACAGAGGCACGTCGCTCATGGTAGAAGCCAGTACGGTGGTATCGCTCAGCGGCGACATCTTATCGCCGAAATATGCACCAGAGATAATGGCACCCACAATGAGTCCGCTGTTGAAACCCTGTGCTTGTCCGATGCCCAACAACGCAATGCCTATCGTAGCAATGGTGCTCCACGAACTGCCTGTCAGCACACTCACGATAGCGCAGATAAGACAGGTGGTGACCAGAAAGAACTTGGGATGAATCAACATCAAGCCATAATGAATCAGGGTAGGTACCACACCACTGAGGATCCACACGCCAGAGATGGCGCCTATCATCAGCAGGATGATGATGGCGGTAGTAACACTGCCCACATTGCGCTTGATGCCCTCTTCCAGGTCTTTCCACGGAATACGGAAATACAGCATGGAGATGGCGCAGCAGATGCCTGCAGCAATGAGCAATGATACCTGACTGCCTCCGTTCAGCGAGTCAGCGCCAAATACCCTGATCACCGTCGCCAGCATGATAATCAGTATCACCACTGGCAACAACGATAGCATTATGTCAACTGTTCTTCTTCTCATATTTATGTTTCGCCTTATGGATGTGCCGGCAGCTGACTATTCATTGGCTTCGCCCAATCTCGTCGCGACTCGGCCAAATATGCAAGCATAATGGCCCTCACTGCTCCAGAAAGTCGGCTACACACATCCATTTCGGCTGTTTTTCATTCGTCGATTTTGAGCTTGCCCTCTTTCTCATCAGCGTAATAAGCTGCCAGCATAGCAATAAAACGCTTGATGGTTTGCATGGCTTCCTGGGTGCCTTCGCTCACAGGCTGTTTTTTCAGTTTCAGCATCAGTTCACCGTAGAGCGCCTGAAAACAGGTATCTATTTCAGGAGCTGCTTCTGCGCCAGCCTTGGCACGCAGCTCCACGATAAACGGCAGAGCGTTGTAGTAGGCAGCACTATAGTAAGGAAACTTGGGAGAAGCCAGCAGCACATTGTGCAACTCCGTCAGTTCCTGCAACACATTCTTGTTGATTTGCAAGTGTCCATGTTCGGTCACAGCCTCACGATGCATCATATCGCACAGCTCCTGCATCCATTGTTCCTCCTCCTTGCGGTCGGCCTCAGGGAAGTTGGGCAGCAACTGACTCTTCACCACCTCCATATCGCAACGGCAGGCACGCAGCAAGTCCTCTATCTGCCACATATAAAGCAGATATTCCGCAATATTCTCCTTCCTCAATTTCGCTGCAGCTTTCATATTAATAGAGAGATTCTCCTAAGCAAGTAATTACCATGCCAACGATGGCCACCACCATCACAATCACACCAATGATACGGTTCAACATCCAGATGCCCCGCAGGTTAAATTGCGAACGCACCTTGCTCACCCCTGTGGTCAGCAAGAACCACCACAGCAGGGCGCCCCCCACAATAGACACATAACCAGTGACCGTCTCGCTCACCAGTTCGCCTTCGCCCACAAACGAGAAGCGGGCAAACAAACCGATAAACAACAATATAATGAGGGGATTACTCAACGTCACCAGAAAGGCAGTCAGGAAATTATGCATATAGCTTCCCTTTTTCCCGCTGGGCGCACGCAAAGCCTTTACAGGATTGCTTCTGAAAGTATAGATCCCAAAGAAAAGCAGGAGGATGCTGCCAAACAATTGCAGATAGAAGATGTTGTTGCTCACATAGTCGAACACAAAGCTCATGCCATAGCCCGTGATCAAGGCATAGAACAAATCACTCAGTGCTGCGCCACAACCCGTTACGAAACCATACCAGCGCCCTTTGTTAAGCGTACGTTGCAAGCATAACACCCCCACTGGCCCCATGGGAGCGGAGGCGATTATACCTATCATCATGCCCTTGAAAACAATGCTGACTATAGTCTCTATCTCAATCATAGGTGCAAAAGTACGAATAAGTGAGTGAAAAGACAAATTTATTTGTTCTTTTCCGAGCGAGAGTACCTTCGGCGAAGCCAAAGATAGTGCATTTTTTTTAGAACTTTATCGATGCCCCCAATTCCATGGTAAACGGACGGATATATCCTCCCGACATCAGGTGGTGATGCTGATACTTGCTCACGTCAGTAGCCAAGTCGGCAGCACCGATATTACCGCTGGCCCCCTTCTGGTTCAGGATATTCACCAGGTTCAGCGAGAACGACAGGTGGTTGTTCAGCGTATAGTCAATGCCTCCGAAAGTCTCCCAACGCCCTTTGAAGAACAAGGTGTTGGTCTTGTTGATATACTGCTTGCTCTGGTACCTGAAACTCAGCCAGAAGCGCCATTTGTCAATCTGATAGGAGGGATCCAGTTCCAGGATCATCTTCGAGATGGCCGTCACGTTCTTGTTGGTAAAGTCGTATTGCTGTCCAGGACCGTCTTTGAACACCGGTTGGAAGTGGAAGTTCTTGTACAGCGGATTCTGCAAGGTCAGCAATCCGTGGAAGGAAAAGCCCTTGAAAGGAGTGATCACCGCATCGGTGGTCCATCCCACCGTAGCCACATCATACAGCACGGCAATGGTCACCGTCTCGCTCTGGTCGTTGGGGTTGGTAAACTGCGTACGACTCTTGTAGTTGGTTTGCGCAATGTGAAACAGCTGTGAGGTCAGCTCCAACCAGCTGTTGCTATAATAAATACCGCCCTTGATGATATTGCTGATGACAGGCGACTCATTAGGTAGGTCGCAACCAGCATAGTCCTGCATGTTAGGACGTTGCTGCACAAACACCGCCTCGGCCTGCACGCCCAAGCCACCCACGATGCGATACCTGCCGTTGAGGGTGAACGAAGGGTTGAGCCAGTTGCCCTTAAACGGATACAGCTGGCCCGTGGCAACCGTAAACCCAGGGCGACGCACATTGCTGGGGTCAAACACATTCCCATCCACATCGGTCGAGAAAGCCCCCTTGCCGTGCAACTTCTGCCAATCGATGCGGAAGCCAGCCGAGAGCCACAGACGGTCGTTCACGGTCCAGTCGTCAGAGAAATACGCCGCCAAACGATTCTCGTGACCATAATAGAAATCGGCACCCGAGTTGTAGTTCGTCATCCGTTGTCCCTTCACCAGCAAGATACGAGGATTTTCCTTCACCTCGTGGGGCAGCAAACCTGTGGGATACGACATGCTCTGATAAGAGAACCACTCGTTCAGTCCTATGCGCCAGCTATGCTGATCACGCTTGCCCGCCTTGCCCGTCAGCTGGGCGCTGGTCATCCAGCTACGCTCCCTGCCATACGGTCTGCGCGCATGACGGTTCTGCACATAGCCCTCATAAGGCGTACCGTCTTCGTAGGTATATCCGTCGGCCTTTGTCACCTCAAAGATACCAGCCAGGTTATAGGTAGCCGTGCGCTGTTGGGCATCCTTCAGCTTAGAGCCTACCGTCAGGGTGGTACCATTGTCCCAGGTATATTTGAAGTTAAAGACCAGCTGGTGCGCATGGTCCCTGTTCGCCTTTTCAATATCCACATCATATTCCTTGTTATCTTCCAGTGAGAGATAGTGGAAAGCAGGGTAGTGGGGCAGATACTGGTCACGCCCCAGGTTGAAGTCCTCGAAAGGTTCCACGCTACCATCCTCGCCATTGAAGTAGAACGGACCGTTGGCATCGGCGAACGTGGTGTTGGCAGAATACTGGTACAAAAGACTCACCTCACCCTTGTTGTCGTTCCACCGTTTGTTGATGCCTGCCTTGTACATCTCCATACGATCCTGCAAGCTCATCACATCCAGTTTGTTGCTCCCAGGATCAAAGCTCTGGTAAGTACTTAAGGTATATCCCCATCCTTTCACGATAGGACCAGACACATTGAAATCCACCAACTGTTTGCCATACTGATTCACCGCATACTTGCCCAATCCCTGGAATTTGTCGCCCGCATGCCGGTTCTCGCTCGACACGATGTTCTCCATCTTGCCAAACATCAGGGCACTCTCGCCCAGCGACATCAGTTTGTTGCTGCTATGACTCAACGAGCTTCGCCACGTGGTAGAAGGCATGATGGGCCAGTACAGCTCAGCCACAGGCAGTCCGTCCTCAAAGATGTCAGCCGCAAACTGCGCAGGCAAGCCGATGGAAATCTGACGCGGCTCACGGTCGTTCTTGGCATTCAGCATCACGTTGCGGTTCTTTTCCTCACGAGTGGAAGGTATGGAGTCTTTTTGCACCTCATCTTGTGCTGTGGCCAGTGTGGGAGCACAGGTCAGCAGTACGGCAGCTAATAGAAGTTGACTTATTTTCATGGTTGGTTAGTTTGGTTCCAATCACAAAGCTACAAATAATTCTTTAAATATGTGAAGGATAAAGGATAAATTAGTAACTTTGCCCCCAATAATGTTTAATTATAAATATTTCTATAGCAATGAAGAAACTTTTCTATGCAGTGGCAGGTCTGGTAGCTGTGGCATTCTCAGCATGCGGACCTACCTATGATGTAGCACAGCCTTTGGACAACTGGACATCCGATGTCAATGGCAAGGTAGCTGCAGAAGAACTGAATGTGGCAGCAGGTGAGACCCTCACTGCCAAGGGTGATTATCGCAATTTCGAGCTGAAAGGTCAGGCCCTGTTGGAGACAGGCGCTGAGGCTTCGCTGCTCTTCCACTCTGATGGTAAGACAGGTTATGAAGTACTGTTGCACAACGGAGCTATCGATGGCTCACGCAAGACAGGCAGCTTGGCAACCGTAAGAAACCTCTACCGCTCTTTGGGCGAAGATGGCGAGTGGTTCGACTTCGATATCGCCGTACGCGAGAAGAACATCTCTATTAAGATCAATGGTACCGACGTGGTTTGCTATACCGAGCCCGATCAGCCTTACCGTACTGAGGCCAACAAGGACAAGGTGCTGGGCAAGGGCGGTTTCGCATTGGTAGGCAAGCAAGGCAACGTCAAGTTGCAGAACCTCACCGTTACCCGTCTGCACGATGGTGTGACCAATCCTAACGACACCATGCCAGTGGTAGATGAGACCACCGACGAAATCATCCGCTTGCAGCAGGAAAACTTCCCCGTCATCGACTATCACGTACACCTCAAGGGAGGTCTTACCAAGGAGATGGCACACGCCATGGAGATGAACTATGGCATCAACTACGGTGTGGCACCTAACCTCGGTGAAGGCGGTGTTGGCCGTATGCTGTCAAACGATGCAGAAGCCTTTGCTTACTACGACGAGGTGAAGCCTATGGCATTCCTGATGGGTGCCCAGGGCGAAGGTCGTCGTTGGATTGTGCAGTTCTCAGAAGAGGCACTCAACAAGTTCGATTATCTGTTTACCGATGCCATGACCGTTGTCGATAAGGGTCGTATCTGCCGCATCTACCGTCCAGAAGAGGTAAAGCTCGATGGCCGCACCAAGCAGCAGTATATGGATATGATTGTTGACCAGACCGTGAAGATCCTGACCAACGAGCCAGCCGATATCTTTGCTAACGCCACTTATATCCCAGACGATATGAATCCTGACTATGCACAGTACTGGACAGACGAGCGTGTAGATCGCGTGCTCGACGTACTGCAGCAGTATGACATTGCCCTGGAGATCAGTCCTCGTTACAAGATTCCAAGCATGGACATTATCAAGAAGGCCAAGGCCCGTGGTTTGAAGTTCACCTTTGGTACCAACAACGTGGATGCTGACTTTGGCAAGTGCGAGTATGCCATCCAGGCTGTCAAGGAGTGTGGCATCACCGCCGACGATATCTGGTTCCCAACCATGAGTAAGCGTGCTGGTCGCAAAGCCGTTGACTACAATCACTTTGGTGACAAGAAATAACAACTAATCACCTCATTATATAGTAAGGGCAGTTTCACTAAGAAGCTGCCCTTACTGTTTACTTTTAAATGTTACATGTAGATGGGACCATGTTTAGAAAAATATGGGACCTTGTCCCATGTACGAAGTTGTGCTGATGGCAGTCAGTGCTGCAGCTCCCGCTTTTGTAATTTCAGCGCTTTTATATAGCCACCACCGTGGCCATCGGACAGCTCATTGGCGCTGCGTTTCAATTTTATTGCATATTGTTCATAAATATACAACATCGTAGAAGCTGTTTATAAGCCCCAGAAAGCCCCCATTTCATTTACTAGTAGTAAAAGGAGGGTTTACTAGTAGTAAGCCGCCCGTTTACT
>CAMJNN010000019.1 GCA_946407325.1 uncultured Prevotellaceae bacterium
GATTGGAAAGAATCTGTAGATAAGCGTAAGTTGCACCAATTGACCAGTTTTGGTTATAACTCTCTACACTATATTTGTCGCTTACGCACGAATAATTCTGCATTAAAAGATATTCGATTTGAATTACAGATGCGTACGGCTTTGCAACATGTATGGTCCACCATTGAACACGATACGGGCTATAAAGGCAACGTAAAAATTCTTGACGAGCATCGACGACAGTTCAGTCGTTTAGCTGGAATGCTGGAGCTGATGGATGACGAATTCAGTCGTTTGCGCAACGAAATAACGGAGTATCGTCGCAACGTTCAGAGTCTGGTACATTCAGGGAAATTGGATGATGTGGCATTGACCGTCGATTCCTTTAAGAGCTATTTGGAAATGCGTCCGTTTGAGCGTTTGAACCAACGTATAGCGTCTGTGAATCAAGCGGAAATTTTCCCTGCTTCTTTGATGGGGTTCCTGCCCTTGCTGGTGTCATTTGGTTTTGAAACCCTGAGTGATGTAGATCATTTTATTAAAGAGAATTCAGAGGATGCCTATCAGTTGGCACTTGCTCAGATAGCACTGACCGATTTGGATATCTTGGCAGAAAATATAGGCTTACAGAATTTATGTTTAGTACATGTACTGAAACAGGGTCGAGGTCGTGAGGGACTGCAATTTGTCTATAAGACCATCAATGGTGAACAAAATAATTATGATGTTTTGATTGATATGATCATGGATATGGCCAAGAACTTACCTTTTTGGGATGATATATATAAAAAGTAAATATGAGTAAGAAAGAGTACTTAGATAGCAGCTTGTTGGATCGAGCTATTTGTTTTGCTGTGAAGGCTCATGCCAATACAGAACGTAAAGGTAAGGGCTTTCCATATATTGTTCATCCTTTAGAAGCAGTTGTCATTGTGTCGACCATGACTTCTGATCAAGAGCTGTTAGCTGCAGCTGCTTTACATGATACTTTAGAAGATACTGATACAACCTATGAGCAATTGGAAAGCGAGTTCGGAAAACGAGTGGCAGATCTGGTGTTACAAGAAAGTGATGTTAAGTTGGAAGGTAGTGCCGCTGCTACTTGGCATTTTCGAAAACAGGTGGCTATTGAGCATTTGGCAGCAGCACCACTTGATGCAAAGATAGTGGCGATGGGAGACAAATTGTCAAATATGCGTATTATCGCTCGTGACTATTCTGTGATTGGCGATGAATTATGGAAACGTTTTCACATCAGTGACCCAAAAGAACATGCATGGCATTATTATGGACTTATGCAATCTTTATCATCTCTGAGCGATACAGCTGCTTTTCAAGAATTTGCTTCATTGGTCAAACAAGTTTTTGCTGATAAAGTATTACAATAATTTAATCAAAGTATAAACAAAATTACGGAATAATAAAAATGGGAATGGTTATTGGAATTGACGTGGGTGGATCCACTACAAAGATTGTTGGAATTGATGAGAACAATCAGATTATTAAGCCAATGTTTATTACAGCAGCCGACCCCGTCACCTCTTTCTTTGGAGCATTTGGCAAATACCTGCATGATAACGATATCAGGTTGGAAGATATAGAGCAGGTAATGATGACTGGTGTAGGTAGTGCGTTTGTAACTACCCCCATTTATAATCTGCCCACACAGATGGTGGATGAGTTCACGGCTGATGGCTTAGGAGCTCGTCATGACATTGATATCGATAAGTTGATAGTGGTAAGTATGGGTACTGGTACTACCTTCGTGAAGATCGACCATGAAGAAATCAAACACATTGGTGGTATGGGCATCGGTGGCGGCACTCTTCAAGGTTTGTCAAATCTGCTGCTCAAGACACATGATATCCGTCAGGTATCAGAGTTAGCGTTGAAAGGTGACCATACCAAAGTGGACCTCTTAATTGGAGATGTGTGTAAGTCCGATTTGCCAGGGTTGCCTCTATATGCGACAGCTTCTTTGTTGGGCAAGGCTCATAGCGATTCTACACAAGAAGATATAGCTGCAGGCATCATTGTGACTGTGTTGCAGACAATAGGCAGTGGAGCAGTACTTTGTGCGCTTAACTCTGATATTAAGGATTTTGTGCTTATTGGTAATCTTACCCGTATGCCTCAGTGCAAGGACGTTTTCAATGAATTGGAAGGTCTCTATGGAGTACGATTCCATATTCCTCCGTATGCAGAATATAGTACTGCTATTGGTGCTGCTCTTACCTATTTAAAAAATAAAGAGAAAAAATAATTGCTTAAACAGTTTGTGGGTTGAAAAAAATGTCGTAATTTTGCCGCGTTTTTCAGACAACATAATGTCTAACACAATTAATTATTAAACAATTTATTAACAAGAATGGAAAACTTAAAAGAAATCAAGCCACTCGATGAGTTCAATTGGGAGGCTTTTGAAAGTGGCGAAGCTCTCTCTGCAGTCAGCAAAGAAGACCAAGAGAAAGCGTATGACAACACGCTGAACAAAGTTAATGAGCGTGAGGTCGTTGAAGGTACCGTTATCAGCATGAACAAACGTGAGGTCGTGGTGAATATCGGTTACAAATCTGACGGTATCATTCCAATGAGTGAGTTCCGTTACAATCCTGATTTGAAGCCTGGTGATAAGGTGGAGGTTTATATCGAGAATCAGGAAGACAAGAAGGGTCAGCTGGTGCTGTCACACCGCAAGGCTCGTCTGTCACTGGCTTGGGATCGCGTAAATCAAGCTCTCGAGAGTCAGGAAGTTATCAAGGGTTTCATCAAGTGCCGCACAAAGGGTGGTATGATTGTGGACGTATTTGGCATCGAGGCATTCTTGCCAGGTTCACAGATCGATGTGAAGCCTATCCGCGATTACGACGTATTCGTAAACAAGACCATGGAGTTCAAGGTTGTAAAGATCAACCAGGAGTTCCGCAACGTAGTTGTTTCTCACAAGGCTTTGATTGAGGCTGAGTTGGAGGCACAGAAGAAAGAAATTGTTAGCAAGCTTGACAAGGGTCAGGTTCTCGAGGGTACTGTTAAGAACATCACTTCTTACGGTGTATTCGTTGACCTGGGCGGCGTTGACGGTCTGATTCACATTACAGACCTGAGCTGGGGCCGTGTAAGCGATCCTCATGAGGTTGTTGAGCTTGACCAGAAGATAAATGTTGTTATCCTTGACTTCGACGATGAGAAGCGTCGCATCGCTTTGGGTCTGAAGCAACTTACCCCACATCCATGGGATGCACTGGATAAGGAACTGAAGGTGGGTGACCACGTGAAGGGTAAGGTAGTGGTTATGGCCGACTATGGTGCATTCGTTGAGATTGCTCCTGGTGTTGAGGGTCTGATCCATGTATCTGAGATGTCTTGGAGCCAGCACCTGCGTAGTGCTCAGGATTTCTTGAATGTAGGTGATGAAGTAGAGGCTGTAATCCTGACTTTGGATCGCGATGAGCGTAAGATGTCTTTGGGTATCAAGCAGCTGAAGTCTGATCCATGGGAGAACATCGAAGAGAGATATCCTGTTGGTTCACAGCACAAGGCAAAGGTTCGCAACTTCACCAACTTTGGTGTATTCGTTGAGATTGAA
Source organism: uncultured Prevotellaceae bacterium (assembly GCA_946407325.1). Next base: position 3,566 of record CAMJNN010000019.1, read on the forward strand.
GAGGGTGTTGATGGTTTGATCCACATCTCTGACCTGTCATGGACCAAGAAGGTGAAGCATCCTTCAGAGTTCACTCAGATTGGTGCAGAAATCGATGTAGTTGTTTTGGAAATCGACAAAGAGAACCGTCGTCTGAGTCTCGGTCACAAGCAGTTGGAAGAGAATCCTTGGGATGCATTCGCAAGCGTATTCACTGAAGGTGCTGTGTTCGAAGGAACTATCACTGAGATGTTGGATAAGGGTGCTGTTGTTGCTCTGCCTCATGGCGTTGAGGGCTTCGTTACTCCTAAGCACTTAGTGAAGCAGGATGGTACTCAGGCTCAAGTAAATGAGACTCTGCCATTCAAGGTAATTGAGTTCAACAAGGATACTCGTCGCATCTTCTTGTCTCACAGCCGTACTTATGAAGATCAGGTTCGTGAGGAAAGAAACGAACAGCGTCGTGCAGCTCGTAAGAGCAACACTGCTAAACGCGAAGAAGCTCCAGCTATTCAGAACCAGGCTGCATCAACCACTCTGGGTGATATCGATGCACTGGCAGCATTGAAGGCTAAGATGGCTAAGGGTAGCAAGTAATAATTAGTTACCTTATATATATAAAAGGTGTCTGCATATTTTGCAGGCACCTTTTTTATTGCTATTTTTGTTGGCAGAACAATTTTGATAAATATGGAAAAGTTTGAACTGACAATATTGGGATGTGGCTCAGCAAAACCTACGACCAGACATTTCCCCTCATCTCAAGTGCTGAATGTGCGCGATAAACTCTTCATGATTGATTGTGGAGAAGGCACGCAATTGCAGTATTGCAGAAACAAACTTTCGTTCAACCGACTGAACCATATCTTTATTTCTCATCTTCATGGTGACCACTTGTTTGGATTGCCTGGCTTGATATCCACCTTTAATCTTTTAAGTCGCACAGCCGATTTGCATGTGCATAGCCCCAAAGGTTTACAACAGATGATGCAACCCATCATGGATTATTGTAATTACGATATGAGCTATCAGGTGTTCTTCCATGAGTTTGATACAAATCAGTCTGCCATGATTTTTGAAGACCGTACACTTACGGTTACTACTATACCTCTAAAACATCGCGTACCTACTTGTGGCTTTCTCTTCAAAGAGAAGGAAGGCTTACGACATATTCGTCGTGATATGATTGATGCCTATGAAATCCCCATTGCCTATATCAATAATATCAAAGCTGGAGCCGATTTTGTCCTTCCTGATGGCGAAGTAATAGCGAATGATCGACTTACTACACCTGCCTCAAAAGCACATAGTTATGCTTATTGTTCCGATACGATGTATCATCCTCAGATTGTGGAACAGGTGAGGGGAGTAGATCTGTTGTATCATGAAGCAACTTATGCCGCCGAGCATGAGACCAAGGCTCAGTTGCATTTCCATAGCACCACCCTTCAGGCAGCTCAGATAGCGAAAGATGCACAAGTGAGCCAGTTGGTGATAGGCCATTTCTCTGCACGATACGATGATGAGAACAAGTTGTTGGAGGAGGCTAAGTCCATATTTCCCAATACCATTTTAGCGCAAGAGGATCAAACAGTGTTAGTAGAGGATTAAACCTTTTGCATTTTTGATTGTCTAAAAAATGATGAATGAACAAAAACGATATGAGTGCAAGATTCGATGAAGAAAATGTGTTGAGGATGTTGCAAGAAGACGATGCTATGCAACGCAGGGCATTCGGCATGATTGTAGAGGAGTATGGCAAGCCGCTATACTGGCAGATACGTCGCTTGGTTCTTGATCATGACGATGCTAACGATGTCCTGCAGGAGACATTCATCCAGGCATGGAAAAATATTGATTATTTCCGAGGCGAGTCGAAATTGTCAACTTGGCTCTATCGTATTGCTATTAATCAGAGTTTGAATTTTTTGAATAAACAAAAGGCACAACAACAGGTGTCGATGGATGATGAAGAGGTGAGTGCCGCTAATCAGTTGGAGGGTGATCCCTATTTCGATGGCGACAAAGCTCAACGGCTGTTGCAACAAGCACTCACTACCTTGCCCGACAAACAACGACTGGTATTCAACCTGCGCTACTTCGACGAGCTTACCTATACTGAGATATCTGAGATCGTTGGCTCTACAGTGGGAGCTTTAAAGGCTGATTATCATCTGGCTGTAAAGAAGATCTCGAAGTATTTTGAAGAAGCCGATTAAACCAATTGAATAAAACATTGTCTAATAAATAGAAAACGATAGGAGAACCATGAAAGAAGAAGATCTGTTGTTACACAAGGTGGGAAAGAGCAATCCCTTTACGGTGCCCGAAGGCTATTTTGAGGGCCTTACCAACCGTGTGATGGATAGTCTGCCAGAAAAGCCGGTACCTGAGTATAAGGTCAAGCCGCTCACATGGTGGGACAAGGCTAAACCCAGCGTTTATTTGGCAGCTATGTTTGCAGGTGCAGCTATCATCATCAAGGTGTTGGGCTATATGCATAACAACGACCCAGCGGTGATTGCAGCAGAAGAAGAGCAATACGAAACTGAAATGGTACAGAATTTGGTGGATGCCATGCAAATGGACGACTATTCGTTGTACCTGTATTTGTCAGATGCAGAGTAACTTTATTATAAACACAATTGAATTATGAAAAGACTGTTATTATTATTGACAATGGTGATGGTTGTAGCGTCACTGAGCGCACAAGACACAAAGCGTCGTGAACGTATGACGGCAGAACAGTTCCAGACTCGTCAGCAGGAGTACCTTACCAAGGTAGCTGAGCTGACAGAGCAAGAGGCGAAAGCATTCTTTCCTCTGTATTTTGAGATGAAGCAGAAACAGAAATCAGCGCAAGATGAAGCCTGGAAATTGTTTCGCGAGGGTAGGGATGAAAATGCGAAAGAAGGCAGTTATAAAGAGATAAATGACACCTTTACAGAGGCGCAGCTCACCTCAGCTCGACTGGAAAAATCCTACTTAGAACAATTCCGCAAGATTTTGTCAGATAAGAAGATTTTTAAGATTAGACAAGCAGAGATGGGATTCCGTACCAATATGGTTAGAGATATGTGGCGCCCTCGTGGGGAAGGTGGTGGAACTCATAACAGAGATAGACAACGCAGACACAATCCAGATAAACAATTGTAATGGGAGGTAAAGACCAACAAAAAGAAGGGAGCATCCTAATGGGTGCTCCCTTTCTTTTGCTTTCTTAACTATTATTTCTGTACCAGACCACTGTTGTTCAGGAAGTCTGCACTTGCCTTTACACGGTCGAATTGGATGCCACTGCGAGTATCCTCGATTTCTACGAAGAAATACTTGTGTCCGTGGCTGTAGAATGCGTCGAAGATCTTTGGGAAGTTCATCATACCGCTATCACCCAGGATCAGACGATCCTTAATGTGCAGCATCTGGATGCGGTCGGCATACTTGTTGATCCACTCTACAGGATCCTGACCACCCATAACGGTCCAATAAACGTCGAGCTCGAAGATTACCTTGCTTGGGTCAGTGCTCTCGATGAAAATTTCCTCAACGGTCTTAGGCATTGGCTGACCTTCTGCAGGACGGAAGCCACGAATAGCGAAGCTAATAGGTTCGGTGCCACCAGGAGTCAGTTTGTTAAACTCATAGTTGTGGTTGTGATAACCAAACTGGATGCCAGCTGCCTTAGTGATTTCACCAGCTGCATTGAATACTTCTCCTACAAACTGAGCATCTTCTGCGCTGTTGCAGTTAGGCAAACCAGGCTGTACCATGTACTTCAGGCCCAAAACGCTGTGGTCTTCAGTAGCCTTCTTCCAGAAGTCCTTGATCTCCTCGAAGTTGTCTTTTGAGTAGTCGCGTACAGGTGGGTTCAGGTGTGAGCTTACGATCTCGATACCTGCATCGTCGGCCAATTGCTTGAATTCAGCCATAGTAGCCTGACCAATCTTACCATCACGATAGCCAGCCAACTCAATATAGCTGTAACCACTTTCTTTGATGCGCTTCAGACCCTCTGCCAAACCATTAGCTGAGAGTTCAGGACCCAGTGAATAAATCTGCAAGCCCAGAGGACCGCCACCCTTTGGAGCAGCTTCAGCCTTAGCGCAGTTGCTAAACAGAGCACCTAATGTCAGTAAGGATGCTCCCTTCAAAAATTCTCTTCTATTTGCCATAATTCTAAAAATTAAGAGGTTAATATTAATTCACGTTTATTTCAATATAAGTTTTATCCTGTCCAACTTGCCGTCACAAGGAGCTGGTTGAATGCCCATTAAGTGACAGAGCAGGGGATAGATATCCACATTTTCAAATTGTCGGGCTATGTAACCTTTCTTGAAGGCAGGTCCCACAGCGCGGAAGATGGCATGCATATAAGGGTCGGTAGGGTCGTAACCATGGGCTCCATATCCGCCACGAGGCGTGTTTCTGAATTCCCAATTCATATCAGGTGCCACAATGATATCCCCCAAACGCCTACTGGTGCCATAATGCAGGTAGGCAGGTATTTCATTTTTCTTCCATACAGTGAGGTGGGGGATGTCTTTCAACGTGTTATACACGGTTTCACGATATTCTGGTTTGGTAAAGATTGACGTCGGAATTCCTATTATCATGTGTTCATACCATTCAGGTTTCAGGTAATCATCGGGATTGACAACCCTGCTAGGGTCCTCTGAAGCCATACCATGATCAGACACTACGATAAAGTTGATCATGTCAGCTATAGGCAATTTCATCAGTCCCTCATACAATTGGCCCACAGCATCATCCGCCTTCTTGACAGCTTGTCGTGTCTCTTCGCTATTGGGACCATAGGTGTGCTCTGTTTTGTCGGGCTCATCAAAGTAAACCATGATGAAGTGAGGACGTTCAGGCTCTGGCAGTTGCAGATATTCCAAAGCCTTCTGCACACGTTCTTCATAAGATATCAGAGGTTTGCCGTAATCGTACCAGTAGGATGCATGACGGCTATTGTCAAGGTCGCTTCCCACCCAGTAGATGGTAGCCGTTTTCACCCCCTGTCGTTCGGCCGTAACCCAGATAGGTTCGCCCAAGAAGAAACGAGGGTCTTTGCCCGTCAGCTTATCGCCCACAGCATAGGTAAGTTGCAGGTCGGGATCCCAGAACGAGTTGTTCACTATGCCATGATGGTCAGGATAGAGCCCAGTGGCCATAGCATAGTGGTTGGGGAAAGTAGAAGCAGGGTAGGACGGTTGCATGTCGGATTGCACCCCTATTCTTGACAACTTATCCATCGTGGGAGTTTCATACAAGATAGGGAAATCCCAACGGAAACCGTCACAAGAAACGATGACAGTATAGGTATCTTGTGCTCTAACAACTAAAACTAATAAGCAAATTATCAGTGTAGTTATATGTCTTTTCATAAAGTAAAGATTGATTATCTGATTTTGGGTTGTTTGATGTTCGGTTCCTTCAAAACAGGCTTGTTGCCCCCAGCACGTTTCACCAAATCCTCAAATATTTTTATCCACTCTTTGTTGCCCTGCTGAGCAAAATATTCAGGATGCCACTGAAGAGCCAAGATGTTATATTTTGGGAAACCCTCAATAGCCTCTACCACACCATCGGGAGCCGTAGCCACAACCTTGAAATCGGGTGCTACATCTTTTACTGCCTGATGATGGAACGAGTTGACTGCCAACTGTTCCTGTCCCATGATCTCATACAGATGTGAGTCCTTCACTACATTCACATGATGGATGGGTAAAGTACCGTTAGAACGTTGTCCGTGTTGCAGTACAGGACGGTTAGGGAATTGTGAAGGGAGATCCTGATACAAAGTACCGCCAAAAGTTACATTGGTAAGCTGTTCACCACGACAGATGCCCAATACCGCTTTGCCCATCTTCACCGCCGATTGCAACAGCCACCTGTCACTGAGGTCTCGTTCATAGTTTACACCACCTAATGCACCAGCAGGCTCCTCACCATAGAAAAAAGGATACACATCTTCGCCGCCGCTCAGGATAAGACCGTCAACTTTGCTTATCACCTCAGCTGCCGCTAATGAGTCTTTAGCCAAAGGAATTAATATTGGTATGCCTCCGGCATTTATTACAGCGTCCACATAGGTGTAACGCACACTGGCAGAATTATCACTTGCACTATAACCAGTACTAATGCCAATCAAGGGTTTTTGCGCCATTGCACCGATGCAGGTCATCACCAACACCATGCTCCAAAATGCTTTTTTCATCGTTGTTGTTTTTTATGTGCAAAACTGCGGGTAAGCCGTTTCGCAGAACTTTGTGCAAATATAAGAAATCCTTTTGTGTTTTGTGCATGGAAACCCTAAAAACTGTTTTTGTGCATGAATTTCATCTACTTGCTGTTAAAATTGTGTTAAAATATGTACAACCTAAATAAATTATTGTGTAACTTTGCACCGAAATTAAAAAATGAAGACAAAAAGACCTTATTAATCAAGATAAACACATGAAGAGAATTGTTTATTTAGTCGTCTCAATTGTATCTATTGCAATGTTCACCGCATGTTCAAACGGTGACGAGTTATTAACCCGCACAGTGACTCCTTTAGAAGTTAACACTCCAAATGTATCTACTGCTGATCTGCCTGCTACAAAGGTATTCGTGCAGGGAGCACATTTATCAGGTGTTGACACAAGATCAGCCTGGGCCACAACCCGTGCTTATTCTTATGGTGACTTGACTTGGCCAAGTGTAAATATCGCTGAGGGTTGGGAAGTAGCTCGTTTTACCATCAGAATTGACGGAACGCTTCCAGGTTGGTTGAATCAAGATGCTGCCAAGTACTGGGGTGGTCATGAAGGTCCTAATTTGGGTAAAGTTTGGACAGGCTATGCTTACGGTACTTATGATGATCGTGGCTTGGACTATTATAAGAAAGATACCAAAACCGGTTATAATATTGGTATGTTCAGGTATGTCTATGATGAATCTGGTATTGCTACCCAGAGTGCGATAAAGGAAGCACCAGATGTTGCCACATTCCTGACTTATTGGCTGAACAAAGAAAAGAGTGAGACTACTGCTAATTATAAAGCATTAAAAGCAGCTATTGACGGCCTCAATAACAATGAAACAAAAGTTTTGTGGTATGTTGTTAAGGAAGTAGGCATGCAGTATGGCTGGCACGTGAATGGTATTCTGACAAATAATGACGTTGAGAATGTAAATGACGTTGAAGATCCAGACGTAACAGAAGAAGTAAACGCTGAAGTAGAGGCTGGTAACTTAGTGGATACCGATCCATTGGCAGTGGTTCCTAATAATGTAGAGGTTGACATCCACTTGCAGGAGCACAAAGATTGGAACGAAATCAAGACTTCCGCTCACATCAGATCCCATTCAGGTACTGTAACCATCAACTTGCCTTTGACTGAAAGCAACATCATTGAGCAGGATGATTTCAATATCCGTGTGTATGACTATTACTATAAGGAATACGAAAATGTTAAGACCAAGATTACACACGATAATAAAGGTGTCACCATTGAAATCTCAGGTATTCAGGATGATATGATTGATGAACTGAAAGCCAACTTCGGCGATGGCTTGACCGTTGAGGTACACAGCTATTGTAAGCAGATTGAGGGAGTTTGGGAAGAACTGAAGAAGAGCAAAGTGGTGACTGAGAAAATTTCTGATGTAAAGGGGCAGATTACTACCGCTTATTCAGGAGATAAAGTAATAATCGGAGACTAAATTCTTTTTCATAACACACAGAAAAGGTGGTGACCATTTATTTGGTTGCCACCTTTCTTTTTTAGTTGTTTCCTCCTAGTATAAAAATAATGCAATTAATTTGCTATGTTTTCTACTTATTTTTAACTTTGCGTAATTAACAGTAAATTATCTGGATTTTATGGGAAAGAAAATAGTGACTATGGGTGAGATTATGCTCAGGCTCTCTACGCCTGGCAACACCCGTTTCGTTCAGTCGGATGTCTTTGACGTAGTGTATGGTGGTGGTGAGGCCAATGTGGCAGTAAGTTGTGCCAACTACGGGCATGATGCCTATTTTGTAACTAAGCTCCCATTGCACGAAATCGGACAGGCAGCTGTCAATTCATTGCGTAAATTTGGTGTCAAGACCGATTATATAGCTCGTGGGGGTGACCGTGTAGGCATTTATTATCTGGAGACAGGTGCTTCCATGCGTCCCAGTAAGGTGATTTACGACCGAGCCCATTCAGCTATTGCAGAGGCCGACCCAGCTGATTTTGATTTCGACTACATCATGAGAGGTGCCGATTGGTTCCATTGGTCAGGCATCACACCTGCCATCAGCGATAAGGCTGCTCTATTGGTGAAGTTGGCTTGTGAGGCAGCTAAACGCAACAACGTAACTGTTTCCTGTGACCTGAACTTCCGCAAGAAGCTATGGACAAAGGAGAAGGCACAGAGCGTGATGAGGCCTTTGATGCAGTATGTGGATGTTTGTATCGGCAATGAGGAAGATGCAGAGCTTTGCCTGGGCTTTAAGCCACAGGCTGATGTGACGGGAGGAAAGACTGATGCAGCTGGTTATAAAGGCATCTTCGAAGCGATGGCCAAGGAGTTTGGTTTCAAGTATGTGGCATCAACCTTGCGAGAGTCATTCTCTGCTACACATAACGGTTGGAAGGCCATGATATATAATGGCCAAGAGTTTTATGAATCCAAGCGCTATGACATCAATCCTATCATCGACCGCGTGGGTGGTGGTGATTCGTTCTCTGGCGGCTTGATTCATGGTTTGCTTACTAAAGCTAATCAGGGTGATGCACTTGAGTTTGCCGTTGCTGCTTCAGCGTTGAAGCATACTATCCCTGGTGATGTCAATATGGTAAGTGTTGCTGAGGTTGAGGCTCTTGCTGGGGGCGATGCTTCAGGACGTGTTCAACGATAACAATAAAGTATTTTTGGTGACTACATTGATTATCTAAGAATAAATTTAATAATATGAAAAATATTAAAGCTTTGTTGGTGGCATTGACGTTGTTAATGGTCAACATTCCATGGTCAACGATCAACGGTAGAGAGGTAACCTCATTGAACGCCGCTTGGCAATTCCGCAAAGGTACGTTCAGTGTGTGGGGCGTATATCCCAATATTGCTGTGCCAAAGGGCGAGAAGACGGTGAACCTGCCTCATACCTTCAATGATGTGGATTTCATGAACGATGGGGGTTACTATCGTGGTGAAGGCTCTTACATGAAGGAGATTGAGGTGCCAGAAAACTGGAAAGGCAAGCGCATTTTTGTGAAGTTCGAGGGTGCCGGAGCCGTAACGAATGTGCAGGTTAACTGGAAGCAGGTGGGTGAGCATAAGGGTGCTTACAATGCCTTTACGTATGAGTTGACCGACTACCTGACATTCGGCCAGAAGAATTACCTGTTGGTTACTTGCGACAACAGTCACCGTTTTGATGTGGCTACACAGAGTGGCGACTTCAATATCTATGGTGGCTTGTATCGCGATGCTTGGCTGATTGTTACCGACGAGGTGGCTATTTCTCCGCTTTATTTCGGCTCTGACGGTTTACTGGTAACGCAGAAATCATTGACCAACGACCACGCTGAGGTGAGTGCAGAGATTCATCTCACCAGCAAGTCGGACTATCAGGACTGCGAGGTTGTGTTCCAGTTGGTGGATGCAGCCGGCAAGGTGGTGGCAAACAAGAAAACCAATATCATCAACAATGATAGGGCTATCATCAACGTGGGCGTGGATCATCCGCATCTGTGGGACGGTATGGCTGATCCATATTTGTATAAGGTGGTAGCAGTGCTCCTGAAGGGTGGTAAGGAAATGGATCGTGTGGAGGATCAGTTTGGCCTCCGCAACTTCTATGTGGATGAGAACAAGGGTTTCTTCCTCAACGGCAAGCACCTCAAGTTGCGTGGCGTTTCTCGTCATCAAGACTGGGCAGGCATTGCTTCTGCTTTGACAAAGGAGAATCACCTTACCGATTTGAACATCATCCAGGAGATGGGTGTGAATGCTTTGCGTCTGGCGCATTATCCGCAGGCTCACTTTATGTTTGAGGAGGCCGACCGTCGTGGTTTTGTGGTATGGGAGGAAATCCCGTTTGTGAATACCTATGTAGGATACAAGGACTTCGACGATAACCTGCGCTTGCAGCTCCAGGAAATGATTATCCAGAACTACAACCATCCCAGCATCATGTTCTGGGGCTTGTTTAACGAGGTGGCTGGTGGACAGGATGCCATTGTGTCTGAGTTGAACGATATGGCTCATCGCATTGACCCTGTGCGTATCACCACATCGGCTACCTGTTTTGAGGGCGACTACAACTTTATCTCTGACGTGATGGGTTGGAACAAATACTTTGGTTGGTACAATGGTAAGATGGAGGATTTTGCTCCGTTCTTCGACGAGTGGCACAAAACCTATCCCAACGCTAAGATTTCCGTTAGCGAATATGGGGCAGGTGCCAGCATCAACCAACACATTGGTAAGTTCGATGAGGATAATAAAGAATATAACAATCCTCGTGGTAAACTGCATCCTGAAGAGAAGCAGACTATCTACCACATGAAGCACCTGAAAATGATTGAGGAACGCGACTATATCTGGGGCTCCTACGTGTGGAATATGTTTGACTTCGCTTCGTCCATGCGTACGGAGGGCGATACCAACAATATCAACGACAAGGGCTTGGTAACCCACAACCGTCAGACGCGCAAGGATGCGTTCTATCTGTTCAAGGCCAACTGGAACAAGGCAGAGAATACCGTACATCTGTGCTCGAAGCGCTATGTAGATAGAAAAGAGGATGTGACCGACATCATTGTCTTTACTACAGCTCCTAATGTGAAGTTATATATCAATGGCAAGCTGGTAGGCACCCAAAAGACTGATGCCTACGCTACCGTTGTTTGGGAGAATGTGAAACTGAACAAAGGAGTGAATCAGGTGGAGGTGCGAACAGCTCATGGCAATGATTCTGCAACGTGGAATGTACAATGATTTTTAATTATGAGTAATCTATTTGATATTAAAGGCAAGGTGGTTGTCATCACAGGTGGCACAGGAACCTTAGGCCGTACCATATCTTCCTACTTGGCCGAACAAGGGGCGAGGGTAGTGATTATGGGACGAAAGGCAGAAGTAGGCAATGCCATTGTACAGAAAATAAAGGAGAAAGGTGGCGAAGCAATGTACCTCACCACTGATGTGGTAAAACAAGAGATATTGGAGCAGAACTTGGCCGATATTCTACAGGCCTATGGACAAGTAGACGCCCTACTCAATGCAGCTGGCGGCAACCTTTCTGGTGCCACCATTGGTCCTGATGCCACTTTCTTCGACCTCAAAGTAGAAGACTTTCAGAAGGTATTGGATTTGAACCTTACTGGCACTGTCTTGCCCACACAGGTGTTCCTGAAGCAAATGGCGAAGCAGGGTAAAGGCGCTATTGTTAATTTTTCATCGATGTCGGCTTTCCGTCCGCTGACCCGTGTGGCTGGTTATGGTGTAGCTAAAGCTGGAGTGAGCAACTTTACCGCCTTTATGGCTACAGAAGTAGCGAAGAAGTTCAGTACTGGTATCCGTGTGAATGCCATTGCTCCTGGCTTCTTCCTGACCGAGCAGAACCGTACGTTGCTGACAAACCCAGATGGTTCTTGGACGCAACGCGGACAAGACATTATTCATCAAACGCCGATGGGACGTATGGGCAAGCCCGAAGAACTGTGTGGTACCATTCACTACCTCATCAGCGATGCTTCCCAGTTTGTTACTGGCACTGTTGCCATCGTTGATGGAGGCTTTAATGTATTTACAATATGATACTTTGCGAACAAACATTCCGTTGGTACGGCCCTAACGACCCTGTAAGTCTGAGTGATATCCGTCAGGCAGGTGCCACAGGCATCGTTACCGCCTTGCATCACATCTCTAATGGTGAGATATGGACGGTAGAGGAAATCATGAAGCGCAAGCTGATGATAGAGGAGGCAGGCTTGAAGTGGTCGGTGGTCGAGAGTGTGCCTGTGCACGAGCATATCAAGACACAGACAGACGATTACAAGCGCTATATCGAGAACTATAAGAAGAGTCTGTTTAACCTGGGTTGGTGTGGCATCAAGGTGGTGACCTACAACTTTATGCCAGTGCTCGATTGGACACGTACCGACTTAGCCTACGAGCTGGCAGACGGTAGTCGTGCTTTGCGCTTCGAGCGTGCAGCATTCATAGCCTTCGACCTCTTCTTGTTGAAGCGTCCTGGTGCTGAGGCTGAATATACTGAGGAAGAGAAAGCTAAAGCGAAGGTGCGCTTTGAACAGATGACAGATGATGAGAAAAATCGCTTGGTGCGCAATATGATTGCTGGCTTGCCAGGCTCAGAGGAGAGCTTCACACTGGAGCAGTTCCAACAGGAGTTGGACAGGTACAAAGACATTACCCCTGAGCGCCTGCGGGCCAACCTTATCTATTTCCTGCAAGAGGTGACTCCTGCGGCTGAAGAGGCTGGCGTCAAGTTAGTGATTCATCCTGATGACCCTCCATGCTCTATCTTGGGTTTGCCTCGCATCCTGAGCAATGCAGCCGATTTCCAAGCGTTGGTGGATGCTGTGCCATCGCCAGCTAACGGTCTCTGTCTGTGCTGTGGTTCGTTGGGTGTAAGTGCAGAGAACGACCTTCCGGCTATGATGCGTCGCTTTGGCGACCGCATCCATTTCGTCCACCTGCGTAGTACCAAGCGCGATGACGAAGGCAATTTCTACGAGGCCAACCACCTTGAAGGTGATGTGCCGATGGTAGAGGTGATGAAGGCCTTTCTGGAGATTCAGCAACAGCGTGGAGAGAGCATCGCCATGCGACCCGATCATGGTCACCAGATGGCAGACGATCTGCGCAAGCAAACCAACCCAGGATACTCTTTGATAGGTCGCCTGCGTGGACTTGCAGAGCTTCGTGGCCTTGAGTTGGGCATCGCACAGTCATTGGGCTGAACTGAACTTAATGCTTATTGCCTCATGAATGTGCCGACGGCTGACTGCAAGCAGATATGCCGTCTACACCCATTCATTTCGGCTCATTTAACATAAGATAAAATAATATTATGAGTAAGTTTGATAAAATAGCAGTTTTGAGTAAGATGGCCGCTGCCCCTATGGTGCCCGTCTTCTATCATAAGGATGTAGAGATAGCCAAGCAGGTGGTGAAAGCTTGCTACGACGGAGGTGTGCGAGCTTTCGAGTTCACCAATCGTGGTGATTTCGCCCACGAAGTATTTGCTGAAGTGAGGAAATTTGCTTGGGAGGAATGTCCCGAGTTGGCGCTGGGCGTAGGCTCTGTTGTTGATGCCCCCACCGCATCGTTGTACATCCAGATGGGAGCCGACTTCGTGGTAGGACCGTTGTTCAACCCCGATGTGGCTAAAGTATGTAACCGTCGTGGGGTGCCATATACTCCAGGATGTGGCAGTGTCAGCGAGGTAGGCTTTGCCCAAGAGGCAGGATGCGACCTCATCAAGGTGTTCCCTGGCGATGTGTTGGGTCCTAAGTTCGTGAAAGGATTGCTGGCCCCTATGCCGTGGACAAAACTCATGGTGACGGGTGGGGTAGAACCCACTGAAGAAAATCTCTCCGCATGGTTCAAGGCAGGTGTCTTCTGTGTGGGTATGGGCAGCAAGCTCTTCCCCAAAGATGTCGTTGCTAACAAAGACTGGCAGTACATCACCAACAAGTGCAAGGAAGTTTTGACCATTTTACGTTGAACGCTTCGCAATGTGGATGTGCCGGCGGCTGACGTCAGGCCTATAATGCCGCCTACACACATCCACATGCTACGCTAACAAAGAGGCATTATATTTATATTTTCAATAATATGAAACCCTTCATGGACGACAATTTCTTGCTGCAGAGCAAGACGGCTCAGATGCTCTATCATGAGCACGCTAAGCAATTGCCCATCATCGACTATCACTGCCATCTCAATCCCAAAGAGATAGCAGAAGACCATCGTTTTCGTTCCATTACCGAACTATGGTTGGGAGGCGATCATTATAAGTGGCGTGCTTTGCGTGCCAATGGTGTAGATGAGTATTTCATTACAGGTGGTGCCACCGATTGGGAGAAGTTCCAGAAGTGGGCAGAAACCATCCCCTATACCTTCCGCAATCCGTTGTACCATTGGACGCACTTGGAGCTGCGCACAGCCTTTGGCATTCAGAAGCTGCTTAACCCAGATACGGCGAAGGAGATCTATGACGAATGTAACGAGAAACTGCAACAACCAGAGTTCTCTGCCCGTGGTCTCATGCAACGCTATCATGTCGAGGTAGTTTGCACTACTGATGACCCTGTTGACTCTTTGGAGTATCATGAACAAATCAATGCCAGTGGTTTCGAAATCAAAGTGTTACCCACTTGGCGACCAGATAAGGCGATGGCCATCGACAACCCCCAGACCTATCGCACCTATATCGAACAGCTGTCGGAAGTAAGCGGTGTAGATATCTACAACTACAGCGACCTGCTCGAAGCTCTCTACCTACGTCATCTTTATTTTGCCCAGCATGGTTGCAAGTTGTCCGATCATGGCATCGACTGCTTCTATGCCGAGCCAGTAACCGAGGACGAGCTGCAAGCTATCTTTGTCAAGGTCATGAGCGGCGACGAAGCTACAGAGGCCGAGAAGCTGAAGTTCAAGTCTGGCTTGCTCACTTATTTCGCTGAACTCGATGCCGACACCCAGTGGGTACAGCAGTTCCACT
>CAMJNN010000020.1 GCA_946407325.1 uncultured Prevotellaceae bacterium
AAGATAAAATTTATGAGATTCGTGGTCAGAAGGTGATGCTGGATTTTGATCTGGCAAATCTTTATGGCGTTGAGACAAAAGCACTTAACCAAAGTGTAAAACGTAACATTGAAAGGTTCCCTGTGGACTTTATGTTTCAACTGACTAAAGGAGAATTTGAAATTTGGAAATCACAAACTGTGACCTCCAATTCTGTTTTAAAAAGTGATGATCAAAAAATGTGGTCACAAATTGTGACCGCAAAACAAATATCAATGTCACGTTCTCTCCCATATGCTTTTACCGAAAATGGTGTAGCAATGCTTAGTAGTGTACCCGTGCAGTTCTTTGACATATTGAACAATTATAAGGACATGGTAACAATGAAGAACAAAAGCCATTAGAAGACGGTGATTCAGTTCGCCATCTCGATACTGACAGCAGCACTGACTGCAATGAGCACGACCTCGTGCATGGGCTATGGACCCATATTTTGAGTTATGAGGCTCGAACCCAACTAAAAAAAGGCAGACCTTTTGGCCTGCCTTTACTAATCTAAGCGAAAATGTTTTTGGAATATTTGCAAAATTGTTTTATCTTTACAACCAAGTTCTTGAAGATTCTTTCCCTAACTGTTCAAACAACAATTAAAAGAATTTGCGGAATAGTTTAAGATGAAAGAGGCACTGAGAACATACTTCCATGTTTTGCGTTTGCTGGCCATAGCATTCCTGCTTTTAACAGGTTGCCAAGACCTGCAAAACTCTGGCAATGGCATTATAGCCAGTAAATCTTTCGTGATGACTTCAAACAGGGGGGCAAATGACAGTTTGCACGAGACGGGTGTAAACGAACCGGCACCACCAGCAGCTATCTTGCAAAACAATCGATTGTCATCCCGCATTTTTCATGTCCGCACCCAACGATTGATTCCGTCGCAATTCAATTCCCATAACCGCCTGACAGGCAGGCAGTCTATTCCTTTTTATAAAAAAATCATTAATCTGCGCTATGATGGAAGACGAAGACAAGAGACTTCACCTTTCCGCACCTTTGCCTCAAGTGATTTTTATGTGATTGCATTGAGGCATATTGTTCGTTAGCCACAACTTGCCCTTTAATTATACATAATCTTAACAACTTAATAATTAACAATTTATTATTATGGCAAGTTTAAAGAACTTGACGATGTCGGCTGATATGGTCAAGAATGAACATATTAATATAAAGAAGTCATTTTTCGGGCTACGAGAGAAAGTTTTTTACAATCAAACTGGCAGCGAGATAGAAGTTAAGCAGATAGAGTTTACCACAGAAGCTGGTAAACAATTGGAAATACTGTTGAAAACTCCTACCAACAAACTGGCAGACACATTGGCTGATTGCGGCAAAATACAGCAAAAGCCCATGAGTAATGTGAGGTTAGATATTTGTGTGTCAAAAGACAGGCAGTTTTTGGCTTTACAGTTGTTCAATTACTATGACCTGATGTCCCATCCTATAACAGGTGTCAGGGTTTTGGAAGGGAAAAACGCACAACTGATGGCCAATGCCGTATTAGCTAATTAATCACATCATTTTCGCCCATGCTGCTCTCTGCTTTGAATTTAGGGTGGTTGATGCAGCATGGGCTGTTAAATAATACTGAATAAGAATGACGTTCACTCCTGAAAACATATTCTTCCTAGGCGCAATACTTATCTTCGCCAGCATTATCATTAGCAAGTGGGGCTACCGATTTGGTGTACCCACACTGTTGTTATTCCTCTTTACAGGTATGCTTTTCGGCAGCGATGGGCTGGGGTTGGAGTTTGATAGCCACGAGGACGCTCAGCTCATAGGTATGCTCTCGCTTTCTGTCATCCTTTTCTCTGGAGGAATGGACACCAAATTTCGTGACATTCGACCTGTGTTGGTACAAGGACTAACACTATCGACTATAGGCGTAATGCTTACTACGGGCATTACAGGCTTGCTGATCTACTACCTCTCAGAAAGGACACGACTTGATATAGGGCTAACACTGTCCATGTCCATGTTGTTGGCAGCAACTGTCTCTTCAACGGATTCTGCATCAGTGTTCAACCTGCTTCGCTCACAAGGCATTGGTCTGAAGCACAACCTGCGCCCAACACTTGAGCTGGAAAGCGGCTCAAATGATCCGATGGCATATGTACTGACTATCGCACTGGTGGAGACAATTGTATCGGCAGGTGAGCTCTCGGGGTTGGGATTAGCATCGAAGATTGTTGGTCAGTTGGCTGTGGGAGGATTGCTTGGTTATCTCAGCGGATTGGCTTTGGTATGGATTGTCAATCATATCAACTTGCCCAATGCCTCACTTTATCCAGTAATGGTGCTGAGTACCATCCTGATCATTTTCACCTTCACCGACATGCTGAACGGTAACGGCTATCTGGCTGTCTATGTAGCAGGACTTGTAGCAGGGAATAACAAGTTGTCTTACCGTCGTGAGACAAATACTTTCTTTCAAGGCATCACTTGGCTATTGCAGATTGTAATGTTCCTCACGCTTGGTCTGCTGGCCTCCCCTTCTGACATGCTGGATGTATTGCTTGTTGCTATTGCCATCGGCTTGTTCATGATGTTCGTGGCGCGTCCTTTGGCTGTGTTCCTCTGCCTGCAACCTTTCCGTGTTCCGTTCAAAGCAAAAGTGTTTCTGTCATGGGTAGGCTTGCGTGGTGCAGTGCCCATCATTTTTGCTACCTACCCCATCATTGCTGGTATTGAGGATGCCCACTTCCTGTTCAATGTTGTCTTTGTCATCACTTTGCTCTCTCTGTCTCTCCAAGGAACTACTATTACCTCTTGTGCCCGTTGGTTGGGTCTGGCTACGGAGGAGTCCAAGGAGGGTAATGAGTTTGGAATAGAGTTGCCTGAAGAACTTGGCTCCCGTCTTTCTGAGATGACGCTTACCGATGAAGACCTAGTCTATGGCAACCATCTTGCCGATATGCACTTTCCTGATGGTACTCTGGTGATGATGATAAAGCGAGGCAACAGCATCATTGTTCCCAACGGCCGTCTGGAGCTACAGAAAGGCGACATACTGCTTACCATTGTGCAGGAGGGAACCCTATAGAAACACAATAAGATTCTTATGTATTCTAGAGACTATCCTACTCCCTAAGTTGGATGCGGTTGCCTTCAAGAGAATCTATGATGGCCAGCGATTCGATGCAAAAGACACCATTTTCGGTGAGGAGTTCACGCCCATGCTGGAAGGCCTTCTCGATGATGAAGCCCATGCCCTCGATGGTGGCCCCTGCTTGCTGACACAAGTCGATAATGCCCAGTCCGGTATTGCCATAAGCCAGGAAATCGTCGATGAAAAGGATATGATCTTTAGGCGTGAGGTATTCCTTGCTGATCACCATGGTATAGTCGCGCTGCTTGGTAAACGAGCGTACTTCTGCCACATACATCTCCTTTATGGTAGATGGCTTTTTCTTCTTGGCATACACCACAGGCAGTTCCAAGAGATAGCCCAGCAGGACAGACGGGGCAATGCCTGATGCCTCCACCGTGAGTATCTTGTTGATGGGCAGGTCGGCAAAGCGACGGATAAACTCAACAGCTACTTGCTTCATCAGATTGGGGTCCATCTGGTGGTTGATAAAGCTATCTACTTTCAGGATGCCGCCTTCCAAACAACGGCCGTCTTGCAGGATTCTTTCACGGAGTATTTTCATGGCTTAAAGTATTATTTGTTTAACCAAACTTCTGGGTTGAGTTTGTCCTTCTCCCTGCGGAGCTGGAAGTGGAGGACGGTGCGGTTGTTGTCGGAGGCATCGCTATAGATGGTGCCAAGGACTTGTCGGGTGGTGACATCGTCGCCTTGCTTGACATCGCTCTTGGAGAGGTTGCAATAGACGGAGATATAGGAACCATGTCGTACCAAGACGTTGAACAGTCCGTTGAGCTGGAAGACCGCTGCTACCTTGCCGCTGAACACGGCACGGGCCTGGGCACCAGGCTTGCCTTGGATATCGATGCCTTTGTTGTCGAGAGTGACATTGCGAAGACCAGCCACATTATACTGTCCGTAGTGGCTCACGATGATATAAGAGGTGGTGATGGGCATGGGCAACTTGCCTCGGTTGGAGGCAAAGTCGGTGGATAGTTCACGGTCGGCCTTGCTCATGGTATAGACCTCTGGCTTGGCAGTAGGGGTAGTGGTGGCAGGCTTGGTGGTAGAAGCATCGGCCACCTTGTTCTCAGCAGCTTTGGCCTTGGCTTCTTCCTCGGCTTTCCTCTTGGCCTCTGCTTCCCTGCGGGCTTCCTCTTCTGCTCGCTTGCGGGCATTCTCTATTTCTATAGCTATCAGCTTGTCAATTTGGTTATTCAGCTGGTTGGCTTCACGACGCTTCTTGTTGATCTCGTCTTGCAAGCCCTTTTGCTTTGAGCGCAAATCCTTGATAACCTGCTGGGCCTGCTGCTCCTGTGCCTCCAACTTGCGTTTCTCTGACGCTCGTTCTGCCAAGAGGCGTATCTTCTCATCGCGCACGCTTTGCAACTCTTCCTGTTTCCGTGTCACCTCTGCCTGCTTGCGGATAATCTCGTTGCCCTGCAAACGCTGGTAGGTGGCATACTCACGCACATAACGCAGGCGGTTATAGGTCTGTGAAAGGGTCTCAGCACTGAAGATGAACATGAGCTTCTCCTGGATGCTATGGTTCTTGTAAAGGTACTTCAGGGAGGCTTCATAACGACGTTTCTTCTCTGCCAGGCTTTGCTTCAAGGTGTCTAACTGTTGGTCGAGGATGACCAGTTCGCTATCTACCTCCAGCAAGTCGGTGTTGATATTGTCGATGTATCGACGACGCTCCTCAATCTGTCCGGTCAGGGCATTCAGGCCATTGAGCTGACTACCCACATTCTTGTTGGTGGTCTTGAGCAACTCCTCCGTCTCTGCTATCTGCTTCTGCAAGGTAGAACGTCTTTGCTCCAGCTCCTTGATGCGCTTGTTGGATTGCGCCAACAGCAACATAGGCACACACATCAACAGTAATATGAGGAGGACACGTTTCATAGATTCATCAATAGTTGCAACATTTCATCTATGGTGACCTGACGATAGCGGTTACCAAGGATGGTAGGTTCAATGTTGAAAGGCTCGTCAGAGAAGTCATACAACTCAATCCTGGCCTTGGCCAACTGCCTGATGCCTAACTCCTCGCCCGTCAATATGGCCTTGCCGTCTGGCATGGCAGCATCCTTGATCATTTTCTCCAAACGCTCGTAGCTGTCGGCTGGCAGGTAGTCGCGCAACTCATAGTCGGTGGCCTTGACAAACCTGCGGTTCATGCGATCGACCATCAACAGGTAGGTAGGTGCTGCCTCGATGCGGGCCACCTCGGTACGGAACAAAGGCATGAGCAATGACAGTTGCACTATCTCGTCTTCCTTCATCTTCATGGTACCATTGATGGTAAGCGTAGCATCGCCATGGGGTACGGTTAGTTCAAGCTTGGAGGACAGGTATTGCTGGGTGACGTCAGGGACTTGCACGATGGTCTTGGTACTCTTACATGCTGTTAGCAATATTGCAAGCAGTATTATTAATTGAAAATTTTTTCTCATGCTTCTCATTTCCTCACGAACTTCTTTTGTTTGATCTTCTGGTTGATGGTGGGGGAGGTACTGCCATTGTCCTTCGCCTTTTGCCAGAACTCCACTGCTTTGTCGGTATCACCAGTATGGTAATAGATGTCGCCACAATGTTCAAAGACCTCGGCACTCAGACCATCATCGTTCTGTAGTGCCTGGTCGATATAAATCTTCGCCTGTTCGTAGTTGGCTTTCTCGAACAATATCCAAGCGTAGGTATCGAGATAGGTGGCGTTGTTGGGCTCGGCCTTGACGGTCTTGTAGCTCATCTCCTCTGCCTTGTCCAGGTCGCGTCGCTCCAATGACAGGTAGTAGGCATAGTTGTTGAGTGCCATGATGTTGTTGGAGTTATATGCTAACGCTTTCTCGTAAGCCTCATACGTTTCTGTCATCATCTTCTTGGTGTGGTAGGCATCGCCCATGATGGCGTAGAAATCGCTCACCACCTCCCTATCGCTCTCGTCGGTTACTTGTTGCAAAGCCCGCTGACAAACACTGATGACGCTGTCGGAGCGTTGTGTCTGGTTATAGCCGATGGCCAGGTAATAATAGAACTCCAACCTGTCGGGATTGGCTTCCGTGCCCGTTTGACAAAGGTCAATCACCCAGTCGTAGTCTTTATCGTTTACTGCCTCGCCCAACAAGGTCATGCGGGCAGCTGTGTTGGTGGGCTCTATCTGAAGGGCCTGCTTCATAATGGGGATGGCCTCCTCCTTCATGTTCTTGGAGTACAGGTATTGTGCATACAGAATGGGCAACTGGGCCTCATCGGGCTCCTGCTCCATGATGCGGTTGAAGAGGTTGATGATAATGGTACTGTCTTTCTTGCTGTTCTCGTTGCGCACGATCAACCGACGCATCACATCTGCCTTGGTATCGGCATCGACCTTACGGTTCAGCAAGACAGAGTTGAGTTGTTGGTCGTATTTCTCGGTCTGTCCTGTCTGTTCGTAGTAGGCTGCCAGCGAGTACATGGCCATGGCATTATCTGGCTCTGCCTTCAGTATCTTCTGATATACATCGTAAGCTTTCTGGTATTGCTCTTTCTGCAGGTAGGCATCGCCCAGGATAACCTGGTAACGATAGTCGGTAGGGAACTCATCGGCCAAGCTCTTCAACTCAGCCATTGCCTTTTCAGTCTCCCCCTGCTGGTCGTAGATGGCATATTTCTGCATGGAGATCTGTTCGTTCTTGCCCAGACGAACCTCCAGCTTATCGAGGATTTCGATGGATTTCTCAAAATTGCCCTGTCGGTTATATACCTGCAACAAGCTATAGGTGATGTCAATCTTACTGGGGAAACGAGCCGCCATATCCTCCAACAGCGCAGCGGCCTCATCTACCTTGTTCTGTTGCATATAGAGGTTGGCCAACCCTTGTCCATACCAGTAATTGTCGGGGTCGTATTTCACGGTCTCGGCCATAGTGGCGGTGCCTCGATCGTTCTGCTTCAGCACGATATAATACTGTGCCAGTTCGTAGAGGGCAGATGACGAGTGTGGACGGATGGCAAGGCAATGCATCAGCATGTCGTGAGAAGCGTCATACTTCTTCTGTATGCGCAGACGGGTTGCTTCGTGGAAGTAGTAGTCGTACTTCCTGTCCAATTCGTCAGCATCTTGGGCTTGTGCCAGCATAGGCATCACAAGATCCAGACAAAATAATAATATTGAAAGTTTGATCTTCAATTTTTCAGCTCTTTCCCGTGTGTCCAAAACCACCGGCACCACGATCGGTCTCATCGAGGGTTTCAACCTCTACCCACTCAGCTTGCTCATGACGGGCTATGACCATCTGTGCCACACGCTCGCCATCGTTCACCACAAACTCTTCCTGTGAAAGATTAATCAGAATGATGCATATCTCGCCACGATAGTCGGCGTCAATCGTGCCAGGTGAATTCAGTACGGTGATACCCTTCTTGATGGCCAGTCCGCTACGTGGACGAACTTGTGCCTCATAGCCTGCAGGCAGGGAGATAAAGAGGCCAGTAGGTATCAAAGCTCTCTGCATGGGAGCCAGGACTACAGGCTCGTCAAGGTTGGCTCGCAAGTCAACGCCAGCTGACTGGATAGTAGCATATTGTGGCAACTGATGGTGCGATTTATTGATTATTTGTACCTTCATAACACATAAGTTTTACTAATTAGTTGCGAAAATAATGCTTTTCTCCCATATATTTTATACTTTTGTAGTTAATTTACACTAAGAGGATGAAAAAATGGAATGGAGTAAACTGATTTCCGCCAAAAGATTCGGGTTAGAAGAGTTTCATGAGGAGAGGCATGAGAACCGTACGGAGTTCCAGCGTGACTTCGACAGACTGATTTTCTCTCCTCCTTTCAGGAGACTGCAGAACAAGACACAGGTATTCCCTTTGCCAGGGAGCGTGTTCGTGCACAACCGTCTGACACACAGCATAGAAGTGTCGTGCGTGGGTCGCTCGTTGGGCAATGATGTGGCCAAGGGTATCTTGGACAGGGAGCCTGCCCTGCAAAGTACCAACCTGCCTGAGATAGGTGCCATCGTGTCGGCTGGATGCCTGGCACACGACTTGGGCAATCCGCCTTTCGGTCATTTTGGCGAGAAGGCTTTCTCCACTTTCTTCTCAGAAGGCAAGGGGTTGGTACTAAAAAGTCAACTAAGGGAGGACCAATGGAACGACCTTACCCACTTTGAGGGCAATGCTAATACCTTCAGATTGCTGACTCATCAGTTTGAGGGACGCAGGAAGGGTGGCTTCGTGCTGACCTACTCTACCTTGGCCAGTATCGTAAAATATCCCTTTTCATCGAATTTTGCCAACAAAAAAGGCAAATTTGGCTTCTTCACTTCCGAGCGTAGCAGCTATGAACTCATAGCCGAGGCGTTGGGCATCAAGATACTGGGCGACCAGATATATGCCCGTCACCCGCTGGTTTATCTAGTGGAAGCTGCTGATGATATCTGCTATGAGATTATGGATATAGAAGATTCGTTTAAGTTGAAGATACTCTCGTTAGAGGACACGAAAGACCTGCTGTTAAGCTATTTCACGGAAGAACGTAGGGCAAAGTTGGAGAAGATGCTAAAAATGGTGAGCGACGAGAACGAACAGATAGCTTACCTGCGCTCTAACGTGATAGGACTACTGACGAACGAGTGTACTCAAACCTTCTTGGACAACGAGGAGAAGATTCTGAATGGTGAGTTTGAAGGATCGTTGATCAGTCATATCTCCGAACAGCCTGCCAACGCCTACAAGCACTGCTGCAAGGTGGCTTACGAACGTATATACAAATCGCGTGATGTGGTGGACATCGAGGTGGCTGGTTTCCGCATCATCGGTACGTTGATAGAGTTGATGACGGATGCGGTACTTTCGCCCGACAAGGCTTATTCGCAGTTGCTTATCAACAGAGTATCGAGCCAGTATAATATGAAATCGCCTGAACTCTTCGACAGGATCCAGGCGGTGTTGGACTATGTGTCGGGCATGACGGATGTCTTTGCACTCGACCTCTACAGGAAGCTTAACGGTAACAGCTTACCGGCTGTCTAATTATCATACCACTTAGGTAAACAAAAAGCTCCCCTTGAGGGGAGCAATTTGTTTAGTAGCTGGATTATCTATTTTTCCGGATAGATTACTTTGTTTTGTCCGGAAGTAAACCTGGCAGCATTGGGTTCATTCTTGAGGAACGACTCTACATGCCTCATGCGTTTCTCTTCCAAGATCTCATCAACTGCAATCAGGATACCCGTCTCTTCTACATCGCCAAAGCCATAGTTGATGGCGGTGCCAAACATACGCATGGTAGGACTGAGGTTCATATAAGCATTCACCAGAGGAGGAATGTTGTAGCCCATCTTGCGGATTTCGCTATGCAGTACCTTGTAGTCTTCCTTGAATGTATCGTTAGGGAACAGTTTCGCCAACTCAGCCTCATCGCTCTCTATGACCAGCGGCTTCATAGGTGTAATCAGGTTCTCCTTGTCGCCAAAATGCTTGCGCAAGAAATAAAGGATCATGTCCCTACCCTTGCGGATGTAAGAAGGATACATGGTTACCTTGCCAAAGAAATACTTCACGTTGGGTTTGATAACCATTAAGGCGCCCAAGCCGTCCCAGAGGTTATCCAACGCAAACAAGCCCTTGCTGCCTGCCCTGGTCCCTTGATATTCCAAGGTCACAAAAGAACGAGCCAGTTCGATGGTGGTAGGCATATAATCTTTCAGAAATTTATCAGAGAAATGGAACATATGGGCAGTAGCCAACTTAGGTTGACCATTGGCATCAAACTGTACATCGGTACCTAAGATATATCGGTATCCACCTAAGATTACTTCTGACTCAGGATCCCATACAATCAACTGCTTGTAGGGATTCTCCATGGTATCGAATTCATCAATATCCATCGACTTGCCCGTACCACCACCAGCAGCGCGAAAGGCTATCTCACGCAATCTACCAATCTCTTTCATGGTATTGGGGGCATTATGAGCGGTTACAATGTATATCTGGTTATGACTCTTGTTGGTCATTCGCAAACGCTTGTCTTCCGTCAGTTCAGCTTTCAGCAATTCTCTGCTGATGGGTTGAATAATTTCTTCCTCTATCATAATCCGTCAACTTTCTTGCAGCAGTCTTTTCAGGCTTGCTGGGATATATTCAGTTTATAAACGATCTCTTTCACAAATTGTGCCCACTCGTTAGGGGTCTTGGTATTGTCAAAAGTCTGCCATGGAATGGGCTTGCCAATGGTTACGGTAAATGTCTTGTTCTTATTTCTGAACATCTCGTCTGCCAGGTATAGCATGGCAATATTGAACTTGATACCCAGCCACTTGCAGACATTGGCCAAGTTATAGAAAAAGTTGGAGTTCCTTCCGTCGAAATAGATAGGGACCACATCACGCTGGTACTCCACACTCTTGCTCACAAAAGTCTTTTTCCAGGGCAGATCCTTAATCACTCCGTTCTGCTTTCTGGAGCAGATGCCTGCAGGAAACATAATGAGCTGGTCTTCTTTCGAAGCGAAACCAGCCTCCACCTTACGTGGAAAATCCTTGGCTTGCTTACCTGTCTTATTGATGGGAATAAAAAAAGGAGCCAATCCGTGGAGATTCATCAACAGGTCGTTGACCAAAAACTTGATCTTACCCTGATAATGCTCGCCAATCACTGCTCCTAATGCCAAACCATCTTGTCCGCCCATCGGATGATTGGAAACAAAGGTATATAGCCGTCCGTCTTTTGGCAGGTTTTCCTCTCCTTTCACCACAATTTTATCGTTTAGGAAGTCAAGGGCTCCTTTTGCAAAATCCACTCCCTGCTTATCGCCTATCTGTGTCAGGAACGTGTTTAATTCATCTTGATGCACAATACGCTTCAAATAGGAAACAACAAAGCGAGGTATATATTTCGCCTTGTCGGGAGCTTTCTCTCGCAATACCTTGTCAATATCGATCAAAAAGACAGTATCGTCAGCCATGCAATCTTACTATTCGATTTGGGTGCAAATTTAAACTATCTTTTGGATATCTAAAAGAATTTTCAAAGAAATTGCGACAAAAAGATACCATAATCGAGTATTATATGCCTCGTAAGACAATAAACATGGCTCTTATGTGAAGAAATGAGGCATCCTTAGACAAGGAGAGAGAGGGAAAACTTGCCCCACCAAAAACAAATATTTAAAGAATGCTCATTTTCAGGCAAATAACTTTTCAACAAGCCTGTTGAAAACTTTCTTTAAAAAAAGTTGTGTAAAAATGTGGGGAATTGTGGGGAATTATGTAATTTTACGCCCAAATATCATAAATAAGGTAATTATGGCACAATTCTTAGGCAATATTGAAGCAAAAACTGACGCTAAGGGCAGGGTTTTCATCCCCTCTGGCTTCAGGAAATTGCTGCAAGCAGATGGCGAAGAGTGGCTGGTGTTACGTAAAGATGTTCACCAAGACTGCCTGGTGTTATACCCAGGAAGTGTTTGGAAAGAGACGCAGAACCAATTGCGTAGGAACCTGAACAAATGGAGCAAACGAGAGCAAAACATCTTCCGTCAGTTCGTTAGCGAAGCCGAAGTGATGACACCTGATGGCAACGGACGCATTTTGTTGCCCAAACGATATCTGCAGATGGCTAACATCAAGAGCGATGTGCGCTTTATCGGTATGGATAACACCATAGAGATTTGGGCAAAGGAGACAGCTGACCAGCCATTCATGAGCAATGAAGAATTCAGCAACGCTCTGGAAGAAACCTTGGGAACCTTTCCGAGTGAAGCATTTTTAGATGAAATGGAATGATGAAGGAGAATGAGCAAATCTACCACGTACCCGTATTGCTGGGGCAGAGTATCGAGGGACTGAACATCGAACCTGCCGGCATCTATGTGGACGTAACATTCGGTGGAGGCGGTCATTCGAAAGAAATCCTAAAGCACCTGGGCAAGGACGGTCGGTTGCTTAGCTTCGACCAGGACGCTGATGCTGAAAGGAACATCATGGACGATAAAAGATTTACTTTTGTACGCAGCAACTTCAGGTACCTGCAAAACTTTTTGCGATACTACGGAGTGGAACAGATAGACGGATTGTTGGCCGATTTGGGTGTTTCGTCACACCACTTCGACGAGAGTGAGCGAGGTTTCTCCTTTCGTGCCGACGGTCCTTTGGACATGCGAATGAACAAGCGGGCAGGACTGACTGCCGCAGATGTAGTGAATGACTATTCAGAAGAAAAGTTGGCCGATGTGTTCTACCTATACGGAGAGCTGAAAAATAGCAGAAAGCTGGCCAACATCATCTGCAAGGCAAGGGAAAAGCAAAAGATAGATACCATCAATGCCTTTCTTGAAGTCATCAAACCTCTTTTCAACAAAGACAGGGAAAAGAAGGAACTGGCAAAGGTGTTTCAGGCCTTACGCATTGAGGTGAACCAGGAGATGGAAGCCTTGAAAGAGATGTTGCAAGCCGCGACACAAGTGCTGAAGCCACATGGCCGACTGGTAGTGATTACCTATCACTCGCTGGAAGACCGCATGGTAAAGAACCTGATGAAAACAGGCAATGTGGAGGGCAAAGCCAACAAGGACTTCTACGGTAGGGTGAATACCCCCTATGCATTGGTGAACAATAAGGTGATTGTGCCTACTGATGAAGAAATAGAACGTAATCCCAGAAGCAGAAGTGCTAAGCTGAGGATTGCTGAAAGAGCAGATAATTGACAATACACAAATATGGCTGATAAAGAAAAGAAGGAGAAAGAGAAGAAGAGAATGGGTGCCTGGCTGAGCAGCATCTTAGGTGGTGACATTTTGGCTAACGAAATGTTCCGCAAGCAATGGAAGCTGATGGTGCTCATCATGGTGCTGATCCTTTTCTACATCGACAACCGTTATTCTTGTCAGCAACAGCTCATTGAGTTAGACAAGCTGAAAGTAGAGCTGACCGACGTGAAATATGATGCTTTGACACGAAGCTCAGAACTGATGGAGAAGAGCAGGCAGTCGAAGATACAAGAATTTATTGAAAGTAAACAAAGCGAGTTGGAGATAGCTACCACTCCACCTTATTTAATTAAATAGGAATAAACAGATATGGCAGTTAACAAGAGGAACATAATGACGAGATTCTTCCTGATAGTGGTATTGTTTGCCACCGTCGGGGTTTGCATTGTGATCAAAGGTGCCATTATCATGTTCAAGGAGAGGGGTTACTGGAACGAGGTGGCCGATCGCTTTGTAAAAGAAAACGTGCTGGTAGATCCTAACAGAGGTAATATCCTCTCGGCCGATGGTAAGTTACTGGCCAGTTCGCTACCTGAATACACCTTATACATGGATTTCATGGTGAGCGACCCCGATGAGAAACGCAAGGCCAAGGAACAAGCCAAGAAAGACTCGCTGTTCAACCTGAACTTGAATGACCTCTGCGAAGGCCTGCACCGTATCTTCCCCGACAGAAGTGCAGCTGCCTTTAAACAGCATCTGCAAAACGGACGTACCCGCAAGAGTCGTTACTACAGGATTTATCCAAGACGTGTAAGCTACATACAATATAAAGAGGTGCAGAAGTTGCCGTTCTTCAACTTAGGCAAGAATCGTAGCGGTCTGCAAGGTGTGGCATCCAACAACCGAAAAAGGCCATTTGGCTCGTTGGCGCAACGTACCATTGGTGATGTATATGCTGATACCGCATTGGGAGCAAAGAATGGCATTGAGTTGGCATTCGACACTTTGCTGAAGGGTAAGAAAGGTGTGACCCATCGACAGAAAGTGATGAACAAATACCTGAATATCACAGACATCGAGCCTGTGGACGGAGCAGACATCATCTCTACCATTGACGTAGATATGCAGGACATCTGTGAGAAAGCATTGGTGGACAAACTTTACGAACTGAATGCGATGGTAGGTGTGGCCGTGCTGATGGAAGTGAAGACGGGTGAGGTAAAGGCGATAGTCAACATGAGCAAAGGCAACGATGGTAAATATTACGAGATGCGTAACAATGCCATCAGCGACATGATGGAGCCAGGCTCCACCTTCAAGACGGCTTCTATTATGGTGGCTTTGGAGGATGGTAAGGTGGAACCAGATACAGAAGTAGATACCGGTAATGGAGTGAAGATGATGCACGGTCGCCCTATGAAGGACCACAACTGGAACCGTGGAGGATATGGTGTGATAGATGTTACCAGGATATTGGAAGTGTCATCCAACGTGGGTGTATCAGCCATCATTGACAAATACTATTACGACAATCCGCAAAAGTTTGTGGATGGTTTGAAGCGACTGGGCATTACAGAGCCACTTCACTTGCAGATTGCCGGAGAAGGAAAACCTAATATCAAAGGTCCGAAAGAGAGATATTTTGCCAAGACCACCTTGCCTTGGATGAGCATTGGTTACGAGACACAGGTACCACCACTGAACATATTGACCTTCTACAATGCCATTGCCAACGACGGCGTGATGGTGCGACCTAAGTTTGTGAAAGCCGCAGTGAAGGACGGACAGATAGTCAGGGAGTACCCTACTGAAATAATCCGTGAAAAGATAGCATCAGAATCTACCTTGGAGAAGATTCGTGTGATATTGGAGAAGGTGGTGAGTGAGGGACTGGCCAAGCCTGCCGGCAGTAAGCAGTTTGCGGTGGCCGGTAAGACAGGTACGGCTCAGATTTCTCAAGGTGCCGCTGGTTATACAGCAGGAGGCAGGAAATACTTGGTGAGTTTCTGTGGCTATTTCCCTGCTGACGCTCCGAAATACAGTCTGATAGTATCTATCCAGAAGCCTGGTCTGCCAGCATCTGGCGGTCAGATGGCAGGTAGCGTATTCAGCAAGATCGCCGAGCGTGTGTTTGCCAAGAACCTGAGTTATGAGATGAAGAATGCCGTTGACAGTACATCGGTCTTTATACCTGATGTAAAATCCGGAGATTTAGCTGAAACGTCCTACGTTCTGAACAAGTTAAATGTGCGTACGGAGGGCAAGACATCGAAAGAAAGTTGGGGACATGCGTCAGAGGA
Organism: uncultured Prevotellaceae bacterium; assembly: GCA_946407325.1. The sequence goes on from CAMJNN010000020.1 coordinate 15,131, forward strand.
CTCTGTGGGTGTGAAGTTGGAACAACAGACCCTGTCGGCTGGTATCATGCCAAATGTGGTGGGCATGGGCGCTAAAGATGCCGTTTACCTGCTTGAAAAAGCAGGACTGCGGGTAAACATTGCTGGCATAGGAAAGGTGACAAGACAATCCATTCCTTCAGGAAACAAATTTTCGAAGGGACAGACAGTAGCACTACAGTTGCATTAACCGTTGAAGTTGGAACAAAGCATAAAATAAAAGAATATGATATTAGCAGAATTACTGAAAGCAATCCAGCCACTCCAGGTTATTGGAGATACAGGAGTGGAAATCAAGGAGGTGAACATTGACTCAAGGAAGATTGAGCAAGGACACCTGTTCATGGCCATGCGTGGCACCCAGACTGATGGTCATGCCTATATTCCCAACGCCATCGAGAAAGGGGCAGTGGCTGTACTTTGTGAAGATATTCCCACAGAGCCCAACCCACAGGTCACCTATATCCAAGTGGCAGACAGCGAAGAGGCAGTAGGCAAGTTGGCCCATGCCTTTTACGGATCTCCTACAGATAAGCTGGAGTTGGTGGGTGTTACGGGTACCAACGGCAAGACCACCATTGCCACCTTATTATATAAAATATTCAGGCATTTTGGCTACAAAGTAGGACTGCTTTCTACTGTTTGCAACTATATTGATGATGAGGCTATCCCTACCGACCATACCACTCCCGACCCTATCACACTCAATAAGCTGCTGGGTCGCATGGCAGATGAAGGTTGCAAATATGCCTTCATGGAGGTGAGTTCACACTCTATTGCCCAGAAACGTATCAGTGGGTTAAAGTTTGCCGGAGGCATCTTCACCAACCTCACCCGTGACCATTTGGATTACCATAAGACAGTAGAGAATTACCTGAAGGCGAAAAAGAAATTCTTCGACGACATGCCCAAGCAGGCATTCAGTCTGACCAACCTTGACGACAAGAACGGATTGGTAATGCTGCAGAATACGAAGTCGAAGACCTACACCTATTCTTTGAGGAGTCTTGCTGATTTCAAGGGCAAGGTATTGGAAAGTCATGTGGAAGGAATGCTACTCGACATCAATAACCACGAGGTGGCTGTTCATTTCATTGGTAAGTTCAATGCCAGCAACCTATTGGCAGTATTCGGTGCTTCAGTACTGTTAGGCAAGAGCGAGGAAGATGTACTGGTTGCCTTGAGCACCTTATATCCGGTGGCTGGTCGTTTGGAAACCATCCATTCCCCCAAGGGCATTACGGCCGTTGTTGATTATGCCCACACACCAGATGCATTGGTGAACGTACTGGCATCATTGCAGGAAGTAATGAATGGCAAGGGACAAATCATCACCGTGGTAGGTGCCGGTGGCAATCGTGACAAGGGCAAGCGTCCTATCATGGCAAAAGAAGCCGCCAAAGGAAGCGACAAGGTGATTATCACCTCCGACAACCCACGTTTTGAGGAGCCACAGGACATCATCAACGATATGTTGGCAGGTCTTGATGCCAAAGACATGGAAAAAACGATCAGCATCGTTGACCGTAAAGAAGCCATTCGCACTGCCTGCATGTTGGCACAGAAAGGTGATGTGGTGTTAGTGGCAGGAAAAGGCCACGAAGACTACCAGGAAATAAAGGGAGTGAAACATCACTTCGACGACCGTGAGGTACTGAGAGAATTGTTTAAAATCTAAATCTTTACATATAGGATGTTATATTTTGTTTTTGATTGGCTGAAAGAGTTGGATTTCCCTGGAGCAGGTGTATTTGGATATACATCGTTCAGGGCATTGCTGGCAGTGATTCTGTCACTGCTTATATCCAGTATTTGGGGTATTAAGTTCATCCACCTACTGAAGAGGAAGCAAATTACGGAGACACAACGCAGTGCCGACATCGATCCGTTTGGTGTGAAGAAAGTAGGTGTACCAAGCATGGGAGGAGTCATCATTATCTTTGCCATCTTGATACCTTGTCTGCTGATTGGTAAACTCAGTAACGTCTATATGATCCTGATGCTCATCACCACCATCTGGTTGGGTGCTTTGGGCTTTGCCGACGACTATATCAAGATCTTCAAGCGCGACAAGGAAGGCTTGCACGGCAAGTTCAAGATCATTGGTCAGGTAGGTTTAGGTTTTATCGTGGGACTCACCCTCTATCTGAGTCCGCAGGTGGTAATACGCCAGAACATCGAACTGTCCAGACCCGGACAGGAAAAGGTGATTGTACATGCCGCCAAGGAAATCAAGGCCACCCAGACCACCATCCCATTCTTCAAGAGCAA
>CAMJNN010000021.1 GCA_946407325.1 uncultured Prevotellaceae bacterium
GTGTTCTTGCCAGTGTACAAACGTCGCCGCAAGGTGAACCCCAACGACACCAACGTTCATGTGGACTTTGTGGATGAAACAGGTGATGCTTTCGAGGAATACATTGTGTTCCATCCTAAGTTCAAGACCTGGATGCAAGTGAACGGCTACGACACCAACAAGCATTATTCTCAAGAAGAATTAGATGCGTTGGTGGAAAAGTCTCCTTATTACAAGGCAACGTCAAACGATATTGACTGGGTACAGAAAGTAAAGATGCAGGGACGCATCCAGAAGTGGGTGGACCACAGCATCAGTGTGACCATCAACCTGCCAAACAATGTAGATGAGGCATTGGTGAACAACCTGTATGTTGAGGCTTGGCGTAGTGGTTGCAAGGGATGTACGGTATATCGCGATGGTTCACGAGCCGGTGTATTGCTCTCTACAAAGAAAGACGAGAAGGAAGAGAAGAAAGAAGTACCTTGCGTGCAACCTGCCGTAGTTGAGGTACGCCCGAAAATACTGGAGGCCGATGTAGTGAAATTCCAGAACAACAAAGAGAAATGGGTGGCATTCGTAGGCTTGCTGGACGGATATCCCTATGAAATATTCACAGGTGTGCTGGACGACGACGAGGGAATCATGTTACCAAAGACCATCTCTCGTGGTTATATCATCAAGAATGTCGATGAGAACGGTAATAAACGTTATGACTTCCAGTTTGAGAACAAGCGTGGATATAAGGTAACCATCGAAGGACTCTCTGAAAAATTCAACAAGGAATACTGGAACTATGCTAAGCTCATCTCCAGTGTGTTGCGCTATCGTATGCCAATCGACCGTGTGATTCGCTTAGTGGGTCAGCTGGAACTGGATAGCGAAAACATCAACACTTGGAAGAATGGTGTAGAGAGAGCCTTGAAGAAATATATTGCCGACGGCACAGCTGCCAAAGGTCAGAAGTGTCCAAACTGCGGTAACGAGACGCTGGTTTACCAAGAAGGTTGCTTAATTTGTACCACTTGTGGTGCTTCAAGATGCGGATAAGTCCCTTTTTTCGACTTTTTTTACATACAAAGTAAAATATCTTCGCAATAGCTACAAGATTGTGCGAAAAATTTAATATAATTGCATAATCAATTGTAGCTATTGTGTTATATGATCCTTAAATTTAATATCGAATATCGCACCCATTGGGGCGAGGAAGTTAGAGTAGTGGGCAATATGCCCGAACTCGGTAATGACAATATTGAGCAGGCTGTTGCCCTTACAACAACAGACGGCATCAGATGGTCTGCCGAGATGGAAGTAGTGGTAAGCTCTACCAAGTTAATCAAATATCGTTATCTGATTGGACGAGGCAAGGAAATCGTACGCGAGGAATGGCATGCCTTTCCAAGAATTCTCCATGCACATAACCTGAAAGGCAAGGTTTATACGTTGATGGATAGCTGGAAAGACTTACCAGAGAACAGCTTTATGTACTCATCAGCCTTCACGGAAGCTTGGACAGCACACAACAAACGCAATCTGGGATTGCCTACCCCAGCTCGTGGCATCGTCATCAAGGCTTATATGCCGACAAAGCCTAACATACGTCTGGCCATCTGTGGCAATCAGGAGGTTTTCGGCAATTGGAACCCAGAAAAGGCGATGGTGATGAGCGACACCTACTACCCAGAATGGCAATTAGAGATAGATATCAACAAGCTGCATTTCCCTGTTGAGTATAAGTTTGTATTGGTAGATATCAAGACGAAAGAATTCCTGGGCTGGGAAGAGAACCCCAACCGCTTGCTGACGGAACCTGAGCTGGAAGAAAAAGGGACCATCGTCTATGGCGACCGCTATGCTCAGTTCAACCAACATCCATGGAAAGGTGCCGGCGTGGCAGTACCCGTATTCTCTTTGCGTTCTGAAGGGAGCTTTGGTGTGGGCGACTTCGGCGATTTGAAGCTGATGATCGACTGGGCTGCTAAGACGCGCCAGAAGATGGTTCAGATTTTGCCTATCTACGATACCACCATTACCAAAACATGGACAGACTCCTACCCTTATAACAGCATCTCCATCTATGCTATTCACCCCATGTATGCTGATTTGCGTCAGATGGGTGAACTGAAGGATGCCAAGAAACAGGCCAGCTTCAACAGGCTAAAAACCAAACTGAATAAGTTGTCACAAGTGGACTATGAAGCAGTGAACAAGGCCAAGTGGGATTATTTCAAGCTATTGTTTGCACAAGACGGTGAAGTTACTATGCAATCAGCAGACTTTAGCACCTTCTTCCTCAACAACCAGGGTTGGTTGGTTCCTTATGCCGCTTTCAGCTATCTTCGCGACAAATATGGTACGCCCAATTTCCGCGAATGGCCTAAGTACCAGAAATATGATGCAGAAGAAATAGTTAAGCTCTGCAGTAGTGACAGCAAGATATTCCCTGAGATAGCCATCTACTATTTCATACAGTATCACCTCGACCGTCAGTTGGCAGCTGCCAGCAAGTATGCCCGTAAGCAAGGAGTGGTACTCAAGGGTGATATCCCTATTGGCATCAGTCGCAATAGTGTAGAAGCTTGGACAGAGCCTTATTACTTCAACCTGAACGGCCAAGCAGGAGCTCCACCTGATGATTTCTCAGCCAACGGACAGAACTGGGGCTTCCCCACCTACAACTGGGATGTGATGGAGAAGGACAACTATGCTTGGTGGATGCGTCGCTTCCGCAAGATGAGCGAATATTTCGACGCCTATCGTATTGACCATATCTTGGGCTTCTTCCGCATCTGGGAAATGCCAAGTCATGCCGTGCACGGATTGCTGGGACAATTTGTACCATCATTACCAATGACGAAAGAGGAAATCGAGAGCTTCGGCCTAAAGTTCAACGAGGAATTCTTTACCAAGCCTTATATCCACGAGCGTTTCCTTGGTGAACTGTTCGGAGAGCATACTGATTTCGTGAAGAAGACCTTCCTCTGCCCCACCAGCACCTATGAGTTGTATGACATGAGGCCAGAGTATGCTACCCAACGTCAGGTAGAAGCTTACTTCATGGGCAAGACCGATGCTAACAGTGTAAAGATCCGCGAAGGCCTTTACAGTCTTATTAGCGATGTGTTGTTCTTGCATGACCGCCACGATGCCAATCGTTTCCATCCACGCATCAGCGTACAGAACGACTATATCTATCAGACTTTAAGTGAAGCCGACAAGCAGGCATTTATCAATCTTTATAACCATTATTACTATCAACGCCACAACGAATTCTGGCGTGAGCAAGCCATGAAGAAGTTGCCTCAGCTTACCCAGTGCACGAACATGTTGGTGTGTGGTGAGGACTTGGGTATGATACCTGATTGCGTACCATCGGTAATGAACGATTTACGCATCCTCTCCTTGGAGATTCAGCGTATGCCTAAAGAGCTGGGAACCGACTTCGGCAACCCTGACCACTATCCTTACCGCTCGGTATGTACTATTTCTACACATGATATGTCCACCTTGCGAGGCTGGTGGGAGGAAGACCCTCAGGTGACGCAACGCTACTACAATGTGGTGATGGGTAAGGGCGGATTTGCTCCTTCTACGGCATCGCCTCAGATTTGTGAAGAAATCATCGATGCCCACCTGAAAGGCAAATCTATGCTCTGCGTACCATCATTGCAAGACTGGCTCTCTATCGATGGCGAGATACGCTTGCCTGACGGACAGGATGAACGTATCAACATCCCAGCCATCGTGAAGCACTATTGGCGTTATCGCATGCATCTCACCCTTGAGGATTTGTTACAGGCTGACACGCTGAATAACAAGATCATCAGCATGATAGAGAACACTGAAAGAGATTGACACCATGAAGAGTGAGATCATCTTGAAAGACATGCATTTCTTTGCCTACCACGGACTTCTTCCGCAAGAAGCCGTGGTGGGCAATGATTTTATAGTCAACCTCACCCTATCGGTTGACATCACTCGAGCTATTGAGACGGATGATGTGAACGATACCGTAAACTATGCCGATGTCTATCAAGTGGTCAAGGCAGAGATGCAACAACGTTCTAACCTCCTGGAACATGTAGCTGGTCGCATTGCCTATCGTCTTTTGAACGACTTTCCCACCATCACTTCTGTCGATATTCTGGTGGAAAAGCTCAATCCACCTATGAAAGCCGACATCCACAGTGCTGCTATCCACTTGGTTTTGCCATAAAGGGCAAGTCTATTTTCCTATCAATCAGGTTTCGTTTTACCCCTCGTGTAATATTGTCCACTTTTTGTTCCCACGTAGGGAACAGTCTGTCCCCCCTAGGGGAACTAGTCGTTCCCAAGGAGGGAACGATTCATTACAGCTATCAAAACGCCCCTTAAAGATGCTTCAAATGAAAAAAGTGGATTTAGAATAGCTTGGCAAAGGTATGTTTGGCTTGGACATAGTAAGCCCAAAGCAGACTCTTCATCCATCGGGTTTGGGCAGGATGTTCTACCCTTGCCAGCATATTCAGATTGCGAGAGAGGAAGAATTCGGGACGAAGGTGATGATAAGCCTTACGAGCCTGGAAGACAGCTTTGGCATTGGGGAACTGTCCCTTGAGGGCAAAAGACAATGCGGCCAAATAATCGAGGAAGGTACGCCAACGCATGACATGATGCAACTCATTATCGGGTAGGTTCTTGTAAAGCATCAAGAGGTTGTTGCGGAAGTTGAGGAACGTTTTGCGAGGATTCTCCCGTTTCAAAGTGGCCGCCCCCACATGATAAACCGTACTTGCGGGCACGCACCATACTTCACGCCCTCTGGCATTGAATCGCCAACATAGGTCGATTTCCTCCATGTGAGCAAAGAAACGGGCATCCAAACCGCCAGTGTCACGATAGTCTTTCAAACGGATAAAGAGACAAGCCCCCGTAGCCCAGAACACTCGCATGGGGTCATCATACTGACCTTGATCTGCTTCTACGGTGTTAAAAATACGCCCCCTACAGAAGGGATAGCCATAACGGTCCAGGAAACCGCCTGCGGCTCCAGCATACTCAAAGGATTCTGGTTGGCGCCAACTCCTTATCTTTGGCTGACAAGCCGCCACCTCTGGGTGAGCATCCATAAAAGACACCAACGGTGCAAGCCATTGTTCCGTCACCTCTACATCAGAGTTCAGCAACACTACATACTCAGCTTCCATCTCTTGCAAAGCGCGGTTATAACCCTCAGCAAATCCATAGTTCTTGTCTAACGATATGACCTTTACAGAAGAGAATGAAGTAGCCAGCAACTCTAACGTATCATCTTCCGACCCATTATCAGCCACAAACACTGTTGCCTCGTCCTCAGCATATTTTATCACTGAGGGCAAGAAAGAGCGGAGCATCTGACTACCGTTCCAGCTTAATATCACGATTGCTACTTTATCCATTTCTCATTATCATCCAATGTTTACCACCAACAGGAAAAACTGCTTTTCAAACCATGTTGTCATTCCAGTAATTTACCTTTCAAAGCATCGCCTGTCTCATTCATCTCTCCCAAGCGCACCATCACGATATGATTGTCCAATTCTGGTCTGTTTTCCACTTCCACGCGTATATAATTAGGTGTAAAGCCATGCATGGGTTGACCAGCTTTCGATTTCTCCAGCAATACAGGCATTGTTTGTCCAATAAAAGACTGATAGAATGCATGCGTCTTTTCGTCAGAGAGATCCAACAAGCGCTGACTCCGTTCATGCTTTACCTGCGGAGGCACCACATAATCAATCTGCAAAGCCTTCGTTCCTGGTCGCTCAGAATAGCTGAACACATGCAGTTGTGTTACATCCAAACCCTTGATAAACTCGTAAGAGTCCTCAAAATATTCTTCTGTCTCACCACGAGTACCCACCATCACATCCACTCCTATGAAGCAATGAGGCATCAGCTGCTTGATACGTTCTATCTTATGTGCGAACAAAGCACGGTCATAATGACGATGCATCAGTTTCAGTACCTCGTCGCATCCCGATTGCAGCGGAATATGGAAGTGAGGCATGAAATGTTGGGAATGAGCTACGAAGTCAATCATCTCATCCGTCAGCAAATCAGGTTCGATAGATGATATGCGATAACGCTCTATGCCCTCCACCTTATCCAACGCCTTAATCAAATCCAGGAAGCTCTCTCCTGTGGTTTGTCCGAAATCGCCTATGTTCACCCCTGTGATGACGATTTCCTTGCCTCCCTCAGCAGCAGCTTTGCGAGCATCATCCACCAATGAGGCAATACTGCCGTTGCGACTTCTGCCTCTGGCAAAAGGAATGGTGCAATAGGTACAGAAATAATTACAACCGTCTTGTACTTTCAAGAAATATCGGGTTCGGTTGCCACGCGAACAAGAAGGAGCAAACGTGCGGATATCCTTTAAGGCTGACGTGAAAGCCTCACCTCCCTCAGTCTTTTTGGTCAAATTGCCCAAGTAACTAAGCAGGTCTTTCTTCTGTTCAGCCCCCAAGACCACATCCACCCCAGGGATATTGGCCACCGTCTGAGGTTTCAGTTGGGCATAGCAACCCATCACCACCATAAATGCGTTAGGATGCTGCTTGTGCAACCGATGAATGGCTTGGCGGCATTTACGATCAGCCACCTCCGTCACGGAACAGGTATTGATGATACACACGTCGGCTTCTTCTCCCCTACGTGCATTCCGAATACCAGCATCCTGCAACAACTTGTTAATCGTTGCAGTTTCCGAGAAGTTCAGTTTGCAGCCCAGCGTATAGTAAACAGCCTTCTTATCTTGAAATATATGCTCGTCGGTCATAGTTTTCTATTTTGAGCACAAAAGTACTACAAAAATATTTTTTTTCCTACTATTGGAGAACAACGTATATAAAAAGATAGTATCTTTGCACCGTTTTTGAGTGAGGAGCCTATTATTTCCCACTCATAGACACAGGTAAAACATTAGTTATTAGTTTAAAAGCAAGTGAACTATGAAAAAGATTGTATTATTCGCAGCAGCCGTTCTGGCTGTATCTTTCGCTTCATGCGGAGGTAACAAAGCAAACAATGAAGAAGCTACTAACAACGAGCAGCAGTTGAAGGACTCTATCGCAGCTGTAGCTGCAGCTGCTTCTGAGGCAGCTGCCGACAAGGCCGTAGAGGTGATTGACGCTGCTAAGCAGGCAGGCGAAGATTTGAAGCAAGCTGCTAAGGACAAGGCAGAAGAGGTTACCAATGCTGCTAAGGACGCTGCAAAACAGGCTATTGACGATGCTGCCAATGCTGCTAAAGGTCAGCTTGAGAAGAAATAATCATTGACATTATTTCTTAAGACAAAACAATAAAGGCTCCGCAATGCGGAGCCTTTATTTATATTGCTTGTTGTAATCTTATGCCTCTTCAGCCTCAGCTACCACTTCGAAAGGAATTTCTACCTTCACTTCCTTGTGCAGCTGTACGTTAGCTACATAATTACCAACTTCTTTCACACTGCCTTTAACGGTAATGATCTTGCGGTCAATCTCAATACCCATCTTAGCCAGCTCGTCAGCAATCTGCATAGCGCCAACAGAACCGAAGATAGTACCTGTGTTGCTCACCTTAGCAGCAATCTTCAAACTAACGTCCTTCAACTGCTCAGCCTTAGCCAAAGCCTCGTTCTTAATCTTCTCCAGTTTGTGAGCACGTTGCTTCAGGTCCTCAGCCAACTGCTTCTTTGCAGAAGGAGTAGCAATAACGGCCTTGCCAGTAGGGATGAGGTAGTTACGGCCATAACCGTTCTTTACCTTAACGATATCGTTCTTGTAACCCAGATTGATTACGTCTTCTTTCAAAATTAATTCCATACTATCTCCTCCTTATTATTTCATCATGTCAGTTACATAAGGCAGCAAAGCCAAGTGACGGGCTCTCTTCACAGCTTGCGCAACACGGCGCTGGAACTTTAAGGAAGTACCAGTGATACGACGAGGTAAAATCTTACCCTGCTCGTTGAGGAACTTCTTCAGGAATTCAGGATCCTTATAATCGATGTACTTGATACCAGCCTTTTTGAAGCGGCAGTACTTCTTCTTCTTAATATCCACTGAAGGGGGAGTCAGATATCTGATTTCAGACTGCTCTTGAACGTTCTGATTCTGTGCCATAATTAATCCTCCTTTTTAGTTTTAAGACTTCTTCTCTTAGCAGCATATTCAGCAGCATATTTTTCCTGCTTCAATGTCAAAAAGCGAAGAACGCGCTCATCACGACGATAATTAACCTCTAACTTAGCGATCACTGTAGGATCAGCCTCAAACTCTACCAACTGATAGAAACCAGTGGTCTTCTTCTCAATAGGATAAGCCAGCTTCTTCAAGCCCCAGCTTTCTTCATTGACAATCTTACCACCATTGTTAGTGATGATGCCAGTGAACTTTCCTACCGCTTCCTTCATCTGTTCATCAGACAAAACGGGAGTCAAAATGAAAACGGTTTCGTATTGATTCATACTGTTTAATAAATTAATAATACTTGTTTTGCAAAATTGCGGATGCAAAGGTAGGGATTTTATTTTGAACTGCAAAAATATTTTGTATCTTTGTGGCTAAAATAATCACAAAAAGGCGTACATGAAAGGAATTGAGCAGTTTGATTTTGACGTAACCTTGATTTTTGCGGTATTGAACGGCAGGGTATCAGCCGCCATCAACCGTCGACTGGCTACCGATTTCAAGGAAGAGGGCATAGACATATCGCCTGAGCAACTTACCGTGTTATCGTTACTATGGAAAAAGGACAGGGTGACACAACAAGAGCTTTGCAACATCACCTTTAAGGACAAGCCCAATATGACGAGACTCATTGACAGCTTGGAGGAGAAAGGGTTGGCTAAACGTACCACTGACCAAAACGACAAGCGCAACAACTTGATTGTTCTTACGCCAGAGGGTAAAGCCATCGAAGAAAAAGCTTTCTTGGTGGCCAACGCCACTATGCGAAAGGCACTTGTCAATGTCACCCCCCAAGAATTGGCCATTGGGCAGAACCTGCTGAAAAAAATATTCAACAATATGCAAGAGAAGCCGAATAAAGAGGCCTAAAAGGCCAAAACAAAAATAATTAGGCGCTTTTTAATATTTTTACCTGAAATTATTTCGTTCGTTAAAGAATTTTCCTTTTCTTTGTAAATGATTTTAGTCAGAATAATTAATAATTAAAAATAGTGTACACATGAAAGGCTTATTAAAGAATCTGGGACTGATTTTAATCCTGCTGGGTGGCTTAGGCTTGATTGCTTGCCAGTTTACCGGCAACGTTAACAACAATGGTGTATTAGGTGGTCTCTTCTTCCTGATGGTAGTAGGTTTGATCGTTTACATCGTTATCAACAAGCGTTTGGCAGACTAATCTTCCCACACGAGATCGTGTTTGAAAAAGAATAAAGGCAGCTTCAAAGGAAGCTGCCTTTATTCTTTATATTATCCCTCGTTGGTTTCTGGGATAATCAACTTATATCCTTTACCGTGGATATTGATAATCTCGATGGCTGGATCAGCCTTCAGGTGCTTACGCAGTTTGGTGATATACACATCCATACTACGAGCGTTGAAATAGTTATCATCTATCCAGATAGTCTTCAAGGCAAAATCACGGTTCAGCACATCATTGGCATGCGTGCAAAGCAGGTTCAACAGCTCTGACTCCTTCGTGGTAAGTTTTGTTTGCTCACCATCGATCGACAGGATCTGCTTCTGAATATCGAATGTAAACTTACCAATCTTATAGGTGTTGCTATCTTTGTTTCGTTTGCCCTTTACCCTGCGCAAGATAGCCTCAACACGCAATGTCAGTTCCTCCATGCTGAAAGGTTTGGTGATATAATCATCAGCACCCAACTTGAAACCTTCCAGAATATCTTCTTTCAGTGTCTTGGCAGTCAAGAAGATGATAGGCACCTCAGAATTAGCCGAACGCACTTCTTTTGCCAAAGTAAAACCATCTTTCTTAGGCATCATCACGTCGAAGACGCAGATGTCATACTTCGTTTTCAAGAAAGCCTTGTAACCAGCATCTCCATCGGGGTAGAGATCGGCAACATAGCCCTTAGCCTGTAAATACTCCCTGAGCAGCATGCCCAAGTTCTCATCGTCTTCACACAACAGAATACGCAATTTGTCTTCCATATCATTCAGGATTAAATAAAGGTAATGCAATAATAAACCTGGTTCCGACATTCAGTTCGCTTTCCGCCTTGATAGTACCGTTATGGTCAGTAATAATCTTCTTCACATAGGCCAAGCCCAAACCAAATCCCTTTACATCGTGCAGATTACCTGTATGCACGCGATAGAACCTATCAAATATCTTCTTTAGATTTTCTTTTTTAATACCGATGCCGTTGTCTTGTACTGCAATCATCAATTTCTTACCCTCATTCCAAGTCTTGACGGTAAGGTGCAAATCCACATCATCACGCTTGTACTTCACAGCATTGTCCATCAGATTGAAGATGACATTAGTGATATGCATCTCATCGGCAAACACAATAGGATCTTCCGCCAACAGTTCACTATCAATCTTGCCATTATAGCGTTCCACCTTCAAAGCGAATGTATTGACCACCCCTTCAATCAGGGCGTTCATATCAATCTCCTTGGGTTTCATAGTGGCTTTATCGTGATCGAACATCGACATCTGCAACACCTTTTCCACCTCCAACCTCAGGCGTTTGGTCTCATCATTGATCACACCAGAGATATGCTGGAACATGTTGGGCGATTTGGCCACAGCAGGGTCATTGAGCATCTGAGCAGCCAGCGAGATGGTAGAGATAGGTGTCTTGAACTCATGCGTCATGTTGTTGATAAAGTCGTTCTTCATCTCGGTCAGTTTCTTCTGACGGAAGATGACATAGATGGTAAAGATGAAGGTTACCAACAACACCAGCGTGAACACCACCGACGGAATCATGAAACTCACTGAGTCGAAGATATAATCACGCTTACCAGGGAAGTGTACCTGCACGATACTCATACGTGCAGGCGTGTCATTCAGGAACAGAGGCTGAGTATATACCTGATCGCTACCCTTCTCATTGAAGTCAGAACAACGATACACTTCCTTGCCGTCGCCATCAATCACCTTGAAATGATAGCTAAGGTTCACCCCATTGTCCACCAAGCCCGAGTGGATGTAATTATCAAGATTCCTGAAATTGATCCTTTCCGATACAGGCTTCACGTCGGCATTATACACCATCTGCCAAGCTATCTCATCCAGCAAGTCACGCTGGTAAAGATAGCGGTTGCGCAACATCTCAGCCATTGAACGAGAAGTCTGCGGAATGGTTTTGGTACCATGACGACGAGATATCATCGCCTTGGGAAGTTCCTGAGTACTACTCGAAAAAGTCTTCAACTCAATCTTCGAGCCATCAGGACCCGTTATAGTAAAACCTTGTGATTGTGTTTTTGTGTTTTGCGAACTTTGGCTCCATGCATTTCGATCGCGACTGGATATATCCTCACGAAGCCAACGATCCACCTCCTCCGACTCTACATCCTTCGAAGCCGCCAGCAACGCACGCTTGACCGACTCGTCAAATTGCTCGTTGCGCATGGTGGCCATCTCCTCGATGTAGCTAATCTGAAGATACAGCAAGCTAAGGAACGAAAGTCCCATCACAATGCCCAATATCCATATTGTCGTTTTCTTCATATCTGCGATAAATCAGTTATTACTGTCTGTTTGACGAGGCAAATTTAACAATTCAAATAATACCATGCAAGTAAATTGTTAATTTTTTTCGAACTTTCTCGTTAACAATGCAAAAAAAACAACAAGGACCACACCGAAATCGGTGCAGTCCTTGTATATATAAATAAGGTATGAGTTTTTACTCGTCTTCCTTGTTGCTCTCCTCGAACTCCTTGATTAGCTTGTTCTGAACATCGGTTGGAACCAGTTCGTAGCCAGAGAAGCTCATCACGAATGAAGCACGACCACCAGTCAGTGAACTCAGAGCAGTTGAGTATGATGACATTTCCTTCAGAGGCACCTTAGCGCTTAGCTTCTGGAAACCAGACTCGCTGTCCATACCCATAATCATGGCACGACGACCCTGCAAGTCACTCATCACATCACCCATATAGTCAGCAGGCACCAGTACATCCACATCATAGATAGGCTCCAAGATCTTAGGACCAGCGTTGCGGAATGCCTCACTGAAGGCGTTACGACCAGCCAGCATGAATGAGATTTCATTAGAATCCACTGGGTGCATCTTACCATCATATACGATAACACGTACGTCACGAGCATAAGAGCCAGTCAATGGACCCTGCTCCAGACGAGACATGATACCCTTCAGGATAGCAGGCATGAAGCGAGCGTCGATAGAACCACCAACGATAGCGTTGTAGAACACCAGTTTACCGCCCCACTCCAATGGATATTCGTCCTTGCCCTTTACAGAGATACGATATTCCTGACCATTGAACTTGTAAAGAGTAGGCTCAGGCATACCCTCGGTATAAGGCTCCACGATGAGGTGAACCTCACCAAACTGACCAGCACCACCTGACTGCTTCTTATGACGATAGTCGGCGCGAGCTGCCTTGGTGATAGTCTCACGATAAGGGATACGAGGCTCTTCATAAATAATCTGCATCTTCTCGTTGTTCTCCATGCGCCACTTCAGCGTACGCAGGTGGAACTCACCCTGACCATAGAGGATGGTCTGACGCAACTCCTTGGACTGGTCAACAATCCATGTTGGGTCTTCCTCATGCATGCGGTTCAGCAAGCCCATCATCTTCTCCATATCTGCCTCATTAGCAGGACGAATAGCACGAGAGTACTTAGAGTTAGGATACTTGATGAAGTCAAAACGATACTCACAGTCCTTACCGTTCAAGGTATTGCCCACACGAACATCCTTCAGCTTCACAGTACAACCTATATCACCTGCTACCATAGCCTCCACCTTCTCGCGGTTAGCGCCTGCAGGAGAATAGATCTGAGCGATGCGCTCCTTAGAGCCACGGTCAGCGTTTGTCAGGTCATCACCCTCACGTACGGTACCGCTCATCACCTTGAAATACTGAACATCACCGATATGTGGTTCAACAGAAGTCTTGAAGAAGAAGATAGAAGTAGGACCATTAGGATCTGGCTTCACTTCCTCACCTGCAGTATTCTTCACAGCTGGCATATCGTCAACGAAAGGCACTACGTTGCCCAAGAACTCCATTAGACGACCTACGCCCATGTTCTTCTGAGCGCAAACGCAGAACACAGGGAACATGCCACGACTTGCCAAACCCCTACGGATACCCAGACGAATCTCATCCTCAGTCAGAGGCTCTTCCATAAAGAACTTCTCCATCAAAGCCTCGTCGTGCTCAGCAGCAGCTTCCACCAAGGCATTATGCAATTCAGTAGCCTTGTCCATCTCTGAAGCAGGAATATCCTCGATAGTAGCAGCACCACCATCAGGACCCCATGTCAGCTTCTTCATCAACAGCACATCGATGACAGAGTTAAAATTAGGACCAGCATTCACAGGATACTGTACACGTACCACCTTGTTGCCGTAAGTCTCACGCAGACGTTCTACCACATTGTCGAAGTCACAGTTATCAGCATCCAGCTTGTTGATCAGGAAGATCACTGGCTTGCCCAACTTATCGGTATAACGGAAGTGGGTCTGGGTAGTTACCTCAGGACCATACTGACCGTTGATCAGCAAAATAGCAGTATCCGTTACATTCAATGCCGTCAGATACGCACCAGCGAAGTCATCACTACCCGGGCAGTCGATGATATTCAACTTCTTGCCATTATATTCAACGTGGAAAACTGTGGAGAATACAGAGTAGCCATACTCCTGCTCAACAGGAAAATAGTCACTCACTGTGTTCTTCTGACTCACTCTACCGCGACGTTTTATGATACCACCCTCAAAGAGCAAAGACTCTGTGAGAGTGGTTTTTCCGGCGCCATCACTACCTAACAAGGCAATGTTCTTAATTTCATTAGTTTGATAAACTTTCATGGTATTTAATTATTAAATTTATAATCCAAATAAAAGGTGCTTTGTCAAAAAGCGGTGCAAATTAGCAAATCTAAGCAAGAAAAGCAACTCTTTCGCCACTTTTTTACAATTTCATAACTATTTAGTCTATCCCAATCTCATTCTCAACAGGAGAAATCACAAAGGTAAATTCATAATCCTGATACGGCAACATATAGTCTTTCAGTGGCAGGGCACCCCAACTGTTGATGCACCCCAATCCCATCTGCACCTTGTCAATCAACAAGTTCGTAACATCAGCAGGTTCAATCTCATGCGAGTGCATCTGATGCTTTGTCATTCCCTCGTCCAGTTGCTCTATGGTATAATGCAGAGCAGAAGCCGAGAACGGTTGTTCAGCCACAATCTGAATACCCTTGCCCGTCTCGTTGATCATCTTCCAGTAACGGATATCGGTCTTGTTGCCATTCTCCTGCGGACGGATATAAGGATAGAACTGATCAGACACCGTCTGACGGTAAATAGCGATGAAGGTACTGTTGTTACGGTCGGAATAATTCTCTATCGGCCCCCTACCCCAATACTCTATCGTTTCATAGTTCTTTGGCATTGGCAACTGCATACCAAATCTGAACAGGTTAGCCACCTTCTCGTCCTTATCAGCCGTCAACTTCTGGGTAATCTTCACCGCTCCCTTATTATTAATAAGGTAGGTCAACACCAACTGGCTCTTCACACCTGGCATCGAATATTCCGCCTTTACAAATGCCATACCGTCCTTCTCCTCTTGCGAGAGCTTCGTCAACCTCATCTCAGGATTCTTCCATGCAGCATA
>CAMJNN010000022.1 GCA_946407325.1 uncultured Prevotellaceae bacterium
TCGCCACCCATACCGTGCAGCAGGTAGAACACTGGATAACGTTTGTTGCTTGTTTCGTAGCCAGCTGGGGTGTAAACGCTCAGACGACGGGTCAGGCCATCCTGGGTGTACCAGCGCTTAGCTACGGTGCCATGAGGAACAGCATTTACCTTGTAGAGGTCAGAACGGCCACCGCCAATCAGCAGGATGCTGCTCAGGGTAGAAACGTCACGATTTACATATACGTTGTTCATGTCAATCACACGCTGACCGTCGATCAGGAAGTGATAAGTGTAAAACTCAGGTGCTACAGGCTCTGGGGTGGTGTATTCCCAAACTCCGTCTTTCTCGGTTAAGTCAGCCACACCTGTTACGTCCATCTCCATGACTGTGTCGCCAAACTTAACAGTCTGTTTCATGGTAGGCAGGAAGTCACCTGTTACCTGTACTTTAACAGCTTTGGGAGCTGAGATTCTAAATGTTACCGTATTGTCCGGATGAATCTCTGGAGACACGATGCCTGCGCCTCCGAACAATGCCTGCTGAGCGAAAGTGAATGCACTAAACAGCAATGCGAATCCTGTGAATAATGTTTTTTTCATATTAGTATTATTAGTATTATTAGTCTAAAAGTTCTGCAATCTTCTCGTACAGCTTCTCACCACGCAGGTTACGGCCAATGATGGTACCATCCTTATCGATAAGTACGGTGTGGGGGATAGCACTTACACCATAGATGGCGGCTGCTTCGCACTGCCAGTACTTGAGGTCGGACATCTGAGGCCAGGTGATGTTCAGTTCGGAAATTCCTCTCTTCCATGCATCGGCTGTCTGGTCGAGTGATACACCTACGATTTCGAAGCCTTTCTTTTTATACTGGTCGTACACCTTTACTACGTTAGGCATCTCCTGACGGCATGGACCACACCAGCTTGCCCAGAAATCTACCAACACCAATTTGCCCTTGCCTGCATAGTCGCTTAACTTAACAGGCTTGCCTTCTGGGTCGTTCATTTCAAAATCTGTAAACTTTTGACCTACAGCAGTTGCAGAAAGTTTGCTAACCTGTTCCTTGATATGATTGATGGTCTCGTCGGAGTTGAATCTCTCAGGGATCTGACTTACTATTTCAGCCAACTCAGGGGTCTCCATATAGTAGTAGAAACTCTTCAGCATATAAACACCTACCTCGTTGGTGGCATTGTCTTTGGTGCCTTTCACGACGACATCGATAAACCTATCTTCAAGCTCTTCGCTCTGCTTTTCAAGGGCAGCACGCACATCGTCACCTAAGTTATCCTCGCTGCTGAGCTTGTCGTAAATATCACTCATCTCATTTTGCAGGCTGTTGATTTTGTCACGTACCTTCTGATAGGCATCGTTGTTAGGAGTACCTGTGGCTGATGGGTTCTCGTTGTCCATTTTTACATTGATGGTTCCGTTTTCGAGGAAGAAGTCCAGCGCCTGATCGTTTTCAGAGTTGTTCTGATACATGAGGTAAAGAAGTGCTGGTGTACTTTGTTCGCCTTTGAACGTGAACTTTCCATCTTTGATAACGGCACCTTGCAGCTTGGCAGTTTGTCTGCCACTCATCTCTACAAGGAAGATAGAGTCGCCATCTGTAGCGTCGGATATCTCGCCATTGATTGTATAGCCGCTGTTACCAGTGCAGGCTGAAAGAGCAGCCAATGCACCTACATAAAAGAGTTTTTTCATTTGTATCATTGAATTGGTAAATAAATACTCTACAAAGTTAGTGCAAGTTGAGTGAAATACAAAAAGAATTAATTCTTTTTTATTTCCGAAACGCAGCCTAACTTATTAAAAGTTTCAGCAAGTTGAGGACAGAACAAAATAAACTTGTTTATTTTTTATGTCGAAACGCAGCCTAACTTATTAAAAGTGTATAAAAAAACCTCCCCGATTTGAACATCGGAGAGGTGTTTTTCTGTAATCATCTAATTGAAACCCGACTTTATTCAGCAACTGGAGTCTCAGCTGGAGCTTCGGTAGTTTCTTCAGCTGGTGCTTCAGCAGCAGCTTCCTCTGCAGCCTTAGCAGCCTCTTCAGCAGCCTTAGCAGCTTCCTCAGCGGCCTTCTTCTCAGCTAATGCCTTAGCCTTCTCTTCGTTGATTTTCTTCTCAGCAGCCAGACGAGCAGCATCAGCAGCCTTCTTGTCAGCAGCAGCCTTGTCAGCGATAGCCTTCAAACCGTTCTGCTTGTCTTTCTTCCAAGCCTCGAAACGCTTCTGAGCTTCAGCCTCGTCGAAAGCGCCTTTCTTAACGCCTGTGAGCAGGTGCTTCATCAGATACACACCTTCGTGTGACATGATGCTGCGTGCGGTGTCGGTTGGCTGTGCACCTACATTAACCCAATACAGTGCACGATCAAACTTCAATTCTACTGTGGCAGGATTGGTGTTTGGGTTATAAGTACCAATTCTCTCGATGAACTTACCATCACGTGGAGCTTGTGCATCGGCAATTACGATGGTGTAGAACGCATAGTTCTTGTGACCATGTCTTTGCAGTCTAATTCTTGTTGCCATAAAATCTTAATACTTTATTAATTAATATTGAATTGATGCCCTTAACTCGTAAAGGCGGCGCAAAGTTACTGCTTTCTCTTTAAACATCCAAACATTTTCATTAAAATATTGTCCCCCATGTTGTTTTTGATGTATAAAACTGACTGAGTTTCTTCCACTAAAAATCGCTCACGTTTTAAATAAGCTTGGCTGCACCTCAATATAGCTCAAACGGGCTTTGACTCTATGTTCGGTTTGCACAAGCTTTCCTAAAACGCAAAAAAACATAGCGCTCTGCCCTGTTTGCGTTTTTATACGGAAAACTTCCCCGATTTTTTTAACGATGCAGAAACATATGTCAGTTTCATACATCATTAAACTTATTTCTCAATTATTCAAGAGTATTTTCTTGGAAAGCGGAAAACAATCGCTAAAACAGCACAAATTCCCATAAGGAAAGGGTAGTAGAGTGACCCAATAATACTGACAGGCGAGATGCCAGCAAGTCCTGATGCTATCAGCATTTGTGCCCCGTAAGGGATGATGCCCTGCACCATGCAAGAGAAGGTGTCGAGTATGCTGGCCACCTTGCGCTTATCGAGGTTGAATTGCTGTGAAATCTGACGAGCGATAGGAGCAGTGGTGATGATGGCAATGGTGTTGTTCGCAGTACACAAATCGGCTAAACCCACCAAGGCTCCGATGCTCATTTCTGCCCCTCGCTTTCCCTTGATATGCTTTGTCATTTTTTTGATTATGAATGCTATTCCGCCATTGAAACGAATCATCTCCAGCATACCTCCAGCCAATAGGGTAACGATGATAAGTTCGCTCATTCCCATGATGCCTTCACCCATAGCTCCCAACCAACTGAAGAAAGGCGTACCTGTGAGGGTACCTACGATGCCTGTAGCTGCTAAACCAATGAGCAGTACCAACATGACATTCATACCAAATAGTGCCAAGATGAGTACCAATAGATAGGGGATGACTTGCAACCACTCAATGGGACCTATCTCAGGTGTGACATCAAGTGCCATACCTTGTATGATATAGATGACCAACGACACAATGGCAGCTGGCAGGATAATCTGGATGTTAACACGGAATTTATCCTTCATCAGGCAGTCCTGCGTCTGTGTAGCAGCTATGGTGGTGTCGCTGATAAACGAGAGATTGTCGCCGAAGAATGAACCACCCACCACTACGGCAGTAATAAAAGGCAAATCTATGCCTGTCTTAGCAGCCAACCCACTGGCCACAGGTACCAAAGCAGCAATGGTGCCTACACTGGTACCTACAGAGAGAGAAATAAAGCATGAAGCTAAGAAGATGCCTGCTAAAAGAAGATCGCTTGGTAGGATGGTTAGGGTGAGGTTCACTACTGAGTCGATGGCACCCATTTGTTTGGCACCCTGTGCAAAAGCCCCTGCCAATATGAATATCCACACCATGAGCAGGATGCTTTTGTCGCTGGCTCCTCTGGAAAATACGCTGATACGCTCGTCAATAGTCAGTCCGCGTGTTATCGCTACGGCATAGCACGACGAAAGCAAAAAAGCCACTGTGATAGGTATCTTGTAGAAATCATTGAGCAGGATGGAAGCACCTAGGTAGGAGAATAGAAATACCAACATGGGACTCAAGGCCAACCAACCATGAATCCTGTATCTCTGTTTAATCTCTGCACCTTCGTCCATCTTTCTTGCTTGTTAATAATCAAATTTGATGCCAAAGATAGTGAAATCTTTTATAACTTGATGTAAAAATCTTTAGTAAGTTTACGGTATTCAGGGGTATATTGACTATTGGCATCCATCAGATAGAGCGTTTGTTCCGTTTTCATGTCAGGATAATACAAGTCGTTTTCTTCCCCTCTCCAATAGGTGATAAACACCCTGCGGCAAGGCTTCCCCGGTTTGGTATAGATGTGAGTCACTGCTTGTGGAAAGAGATGATGAAGTGAAGCCATATCGTTGACAAAACTTTCTGACTCAGTGGGAATAATCACACAACAGATGCCCTTTGGCTGCAATAAGTTACGAGCACGAAGAAACAGTTGGTGATAGTTCAGTGTCTCGTTATGACGAGCCTGCGTGCGATGAGGGTCGGGGTTTCTCAACGAATCGGTAAAGTAGGGCGGATTACTTACGATGAGGTCGAACAACGTGTCGGATGTGTACTCGTTGAAATCACCATGGATCAGTTGGATGCGTTCTGCCCACAGTGAAGCGGCAAAATTCTCTGCTGCCTGGGTAGCGGCATCGTCGTCTATCTCTATGGCTGTAATCTGTGCCTCAGGACATCTTTGTGCCAGCATCAAGGCAATAAGACCACTTCCTGTACCCACATCAAGTATATGTTTGGCACCTTCAGCAGGAGTTAAAGCACCAGCCAACACACCGTCAGTGCCCACCTTCATGGCACATCGTTGGTGCCAGATGGTGAATTGCTTGAACTGAAAATAGTCATTCGACATTTTTGCTGATTCTATAAGAATTGATGCAAATTTATGGATTATTCGTCTATTTCTTGTGCTTTTGGCATGCTTTTTGTGTTTTTTAAGATGACAGAGCGTGGGAAAATGAATAATTAGCCGTAACTTTACACGCTTTTTTTAGGCAAAGCCACATGTGTGGTATCATTTTTTAGGTGAAAAGACGATGAAGAATTACAGATTTGACGAAGAAGAAGACAGACAAGAGAAAGTAATTTCAGTATTCACTGATCTTGAAGGAGGATCGGAGGAGAGATTCGTGAATTTGGAAGTGAACGACGAGATACCCTTATTGCCCGTTAGGAACATGGTGCTGTTTCCCGGTGTAGTATTGCCTGTCACAATAGGAAGAAAATCCTCTTTACGCTTGGTGAAAGATGCTGAGCGCAAGGGGTTGCAAATAGGTGTGTTCTGCCAAAAGCAATCAGACACAGAGAACCCTTTTATGGAAGACCTTCATAAAGTGGGTGTAGTGGCCAAGGTGTTGCGCATGTTGGAGATGCCTGACAACACTACCACCGTTATCCTACAAGGGTTCAGACGTATAGAGTTGTTGGAGATTACCCAGTACGATCCTTATTTGAAGGGAAGGGTAAGGGCGTTGAATGATATTATGTTCCCCAAGAACGACAAGGAAACTCGTCCGCTTATGGAGGCCATCAAAGATATGGCCGTCAAATTTATCAGACTCTCTGATATTGTACCACCGGATTCTGCTTTCGCTATCCGTAATATTAACAGTTCGCTTTTCTTGGTAGATTTCCTGTGTGCTCATCTGCCTGTTCAGAACGAAGAAAAGATAGAGCTGCTGATGATGGATTCATTGAAAGACCGTGCCTATCGCTTGTTAGGACTGATGAGCCGTGAGGTTCAGTTGGCTGAGATCAAGGCTTCCATTCAGATGAGGGCCCGTGAAGACATTGATCAGCAACAACGTGAATACTTCCTGCAACAGCAGATTAAGACCATTCAGGATGAGCTGGGAGGTAATGGCTCTAGGCGAGAGATTGAGGAGATGCGCAAGAAAGCCAATACCATCAAGTGGAACGAAGAGGTGAAGAATACTTTCCTCAAGGAGGTGGACAAGTTGGAGCAGATGCACCAGCAGTCGCCTGAATACAGTATGCAGGTGGATTACCTCAAGACCATGATGGGCTTGCCTTGGGGCATCTATACTACCGACAATCTGAATATCCAGAATGCTGAGAAGGTGCTCAACAAAGACCACTATGGATTGGAGAAGGTGAAAGAACGCATCCTGGAACACTTGGCTGTGCTGAAGCTGAAGGGTGATATGAAATCACCCATCATCTGCTTATACGGTCCTCCAGGAGTGGGTAAAACCTCTCTGGGCAAGTCGATTGCTACGGCATTGAAGCGCAAGTATATACGTATGTCATTAGGTGGTGTGCACGATGAAGCTGAGATTCGTGGACATCGCAAAACCTATATTGGTGCTATGCCTGGTAGAATTATCAAAGGCATGATGAGAGCGGGTTCGTCTAACCCAGTTATTGTGTTGGATGAAGTAGATAAGTTGGGTTCCGACGTTCATGGTGACCCATCATCAGCTTTGTTGGAGGTGCTCGATCCTGAGCAGAACGTTACTTTCCACGATAATTACTTAGATGTGGATTATGACCTCTCAAAGGTGATGTTCATAGCTACCGCCAACAACCTGCAAACCATACCACAACCGTTGCTCGACCGTATGGAGCTGATAGAGTTGAGTGGCTATCTGACAGAAGAGAAGATAGAAATCGCCCGCAAGCACTTGGTACCTAAGCAACTTGATGCCAATGGTATGAAGAAGGGTGAGGTGAAATTCCCGAAAGCTACCATAGAGGCGATTATTGAGAACTACACCCGTGAGAGTGGTGTGCGTGAGTTGGAGAAGAAGATTGGCAAGGTGTTGCGTAAGATGGCACTGCAATATGCAAAAGATGGCTACTTGGAAAAGACAGAGGTGAAGCCCGCTGATTTGCGCGGCTATCTCGGCGTACAGGAATACAGTCGCGACAAGTACCAGGGCAACGATTATGCCGGTGTGGTAACGGGCTTGGCATGGACAGCTGTAGGCGGAGAAATCCTCTTCATCGAAACCAGTCTGAATCACGGCAAGGGCAAACTTACCCTGACAG
Source organism: uncultured Prevotellaceae bacterium (assembly GCA_946407325.1). The sequence continues at coordinate 7,145 of CAMJNN010000022.1, forward strand.
GAAGTCTGGGTGATGTGATGAAAGAGTCGGCTATGTTGGCTGTGGAATATATCAAGGCACATCCACAACTGCTGGATATTGACGTGAGGGTGTTCGACCAGTGGGATATCCATATCCATGTACCAGAGGGAGCTGTTCCAAAGGACGGACCTTCTGCAGGTATCACGATGGCCACCTCATTGGCATCAGCATTGACACAGCGCAAGGTCAAGGCAAACATAGCCATGACCGGCGAAATTACCTTGCGTGGAAAAGTATTGCCTGTGGGTGGTATCAAGGAAAAGATATTGGCTGCTAAACGTGCTGGTATCAAGGAAATTATCCTGAGTGAAGCCAATCGTAAGAACATCGAGGATATTCAGCCTATCTATATTGAAGGTTTGACCTTCCATTTCGTGAAAGATGTGAAGGAAGTGTTTGACTTGGCACTGCTGAAGGAGAAAGTGGCCGATGCGGTTGACCTGACTGTGAAGGAAGAAAAGAATGAGAAAGAAGAGGAATGACATTCGAGCTACAATATACTGATAGTAAGACGAACGCACGTGCTGGATTGATTACTACTGCCCATGGACAGATAGAAACACCTATCTTTATGCCCGTAGGTACAGTAGGGTCTGTGAAAGGTGTGCAGGTGTACGACTTGAAAGACGACGTGAAGGCACAGATCATCTTGGGCAATACCTATCATCTGTTTCTTCGCCCAGGTTTGGAGGTCTTGGAACGGGTAGGGGGCTTGCACAAGTTCAATGCCTTCGACCGTCCGATGCTGACCGATAGCGGTGGTTTTCAAGTCTTCTCTCTGACTGGCATCCGCAAGATGAAGGAGGAAGGCGTGGAATTCCGCTCACACATCGATGGCAGTAAGTTGTTTTTCAGTCCTGAGAAGGTAATGGATATCGAACGCAGCATTGGTGCTGACATTATCATGGCGTTCGACGAGTGTACCCCTGGTACAGCTGATTATGCTTACGCCAAGCCCTCTATGGAACGTACCCATCGTTGGCTCGACCGTTGCATCCAACGCTACCAGGAAACCGAACCGAAATATGGCTATCACCAGTCGTTGTTCCCTATCGTACAAGGTTGTGTTTATCGTGACTTGCGAACACAGTCGGCTGAATTTATTGCCTCCAAAGAGGCAGAAGGGAACGCTATTGGTGGCTTGGCAGTAGGTGAGCCTACCGAGGTGATGTATGAGATGATAGAGCTGGTGAACGGTATTCTGCCTAAGGACAAGCCTCGCTATCTGATGGGTGTGGGTACCCCTGCCAATATCTTGGAATCCATAGAACGAGGAGTGGATATGTTCGATTGTGTGATGCCTACCCGCAATGGCCGAAACGGAATGTTGTTTACCAAGCAGGGCATCATCAATATGAAGAACAAGAAATGGGAGTTCGATTTTTCACCCATCGAGGAAGATGGTGCCTCTAAGGTGGACACGATGTATAGCAAAGCCTATCTGCGTCACCTCTTCCACGCTCAGGAATTGCTCGCCATGCAGATTGCATCGTTGCATAATCTGGCCTTCTATCTGTGGTTAGTGGGTGAGGCAAGGAAGCATATCATTGCCGGAGATTTTGCTAGTTGGAAACCTAAAATGGTGGAAAAAGTATCTCAAAGATTATAATGAAAAAGTCCTGGAACATAGTAGGATGGGCAAAAAAGTTAGAGCTTTGGTTGAAGAGTATGCTAGGCGTTCAGAGTTTTCGTGAACTGATGCCTCATAAGTACCTGAAGCGATTGGACTACTATATCATTGCCAAGTTTCTGGGTACCTATGTCTTTGCCATTGTCCTGATTATTTCCATTGCAGTAGTGTTCGATTTCAACGAAAAGATGGATCGCTTCATGGAGCATGAAGCCCCTTGGAGTGCCATTATCTTCGACTACTACCAGAACTTCATTCCTTATTTTGCCAACCTGTTCAGTCCGTTGTTTGTCTTCATAGCTGTCATTTTCTTTACCGCCAAGATGGCAGAGAATTCAGAAATCATTGCTATGTTCTCAACGGGCATGAGTTTCAAGCGTATGCTTCGACCCTATATGGTTTCAGCAGCCATCATCTCTATCGTAACATTCCTGTTGGGCGCTTACGTCATACCTAAAGGCAGTGTGACACGCATCAATTTTGAGGATAAATACTATAAGGAACGAAAGACGAGTACAGTCAGGAATATCCAGATGCAGGTGGATACCAATGTAGTGGCCTATATCGAACGCTATGAAGACCAGAGCAAGACGGGCTATCGCTTTTCGCTCGACAAGTTTGAGGGTAAGCAACTGGTGTCACACATGACGGCACGCACTATCGTTTATGATACGGCACATGCTAACCATTGGTCGGCACGCGATTATATGATTCGAGAGTTAGGAGGTGATCGTGAGATGATCAAGCGAGGCAACCGAATAGATACCTTGATACGGTTGACGCCTGATGACCTGATTCTGATGCAGAACCAGCAGGAAATGATGACTAACCCAGAGTTGAGTGCCTATATCGATCGTCAACGAGCCAGGGGATTGTCGAATACCAAAGAGTTTGAGATTGAATTCCATAAACGCATCGCTATGTCGTTTGCTTCGTTTATCCTGACCCTGATAGGTGCTTCGTTGTCATCGCGTAAGATGAAGGGCGGCATGGGTTTAAACTTAGGTATCGGTTTGGGATTGAGCTTCAGCTATATATTGTTCCAAACCGTCTCTTCTACATTCTCAGTCAATGGCGGTATGCCACCTATTATAGCTGTTTGGATTCCCAATATCCTTTATGCTTTCATCGCTTACTTCCTTTATAGAAGGGCTCCGAAATAAAAAAGGCTGCAGAAATGCAGCCTTTTATGATGTTGGTGAGCCGTTTTATTCTTCCGGTTTCATGTTCGTGAAAACATTCTGCACATCATCGAACTCTTCCAAACGCTCCACCATCTTGTCAATGGTCTCACGCTGCTCAGGAGTTACATCCTTCAGGTCGTTAGGAATGTAGGTAAAGTCACCACCCACATCCTCAAAGCCTTGCTCCTCCAAGTGCTTCTGTATAGCAGAATAGCTCTTAGGATCGCCATAGATAGTGATGGTACCTTCCTCATCGTCAACGTCAAATTCCTCGTCCACATCGTAGTCAATCATATCGAGGATAAACTCGTCCATATCGAGGTCGTCTTTCTTCTTGAAAGTAAATACAGCCTTGTGGTCGAACAAGAATGCCAGCGAGCCCATGGTGCCCAGTGTGCCGCTGAACTTGTTAAATACTGAGCGAACATCAGCTACCGTACGGGTAGGGTTATCGGTCAGTGTGTCAACGAAGATAGCTACTCCATGAGGACCATAGCCTTCGTAAGTCATGCTCTTGTATTCGCTCTGGTCTTTGCCCATCGCATTCTTGATGGCGCGATCAATGTTATCCTTTGGCATATTCTCACGCTTACAGTTAGCGATGAGTGAACGCAACGTAGGATTGTTCTCTGGTTCTGGGCCACCTGCCTTTACGGCAATGGCGATTTGCTTGCCCAGACGGGTGAAGGTCTTAGCCATGTGACCCCATCTCTTCAGCTTTGCAGCTTTTCTATATTCAAACGCTCTTCCCATTGGTATTTATTTTTTAATTTTCAATTCTCAATTCTCAATCAACGAAGTCTTGCATTAACCTGTGTTTCCAGACTCTTGATAATCTTCTGCATCACCTTGTCGATGACCTTGTCGTTCAGAGTCTGACTCTCGTCCTGCAGCGTGATGCTGATGGCATACGATTTCTTACCTGGTTCCAGGTGCTTGCCCTCATACACATCAAACAGGTTGACAGCCTTTACCAGTTTGCGGTCGGCATCGAATGCCAGTTTCTCGATTTGTGCGAACTGCACGCTCTTGTCCACCAACAACGCCAAGTCGCGACGTACAGCGGGGAACTTAGGCAGTTCCTTGAAGCTCACCTTCAGCGAGCGGATGCTACGCATCACCTCAATCCAGTTGATGTCGGCAAAATAAACGGCATTGTCTATGTCAAACTGCTTCAGGATCTTGCGGGTAACCGAACCAATCATTGCCAAACGCTTGCCTCCTTGTGTCTTTATCACAATGGCAGATGCGTAGATATCGGTATTCAGGTTCTCGATAGCGAGGTCACGCATACGCAAGCCCAAACGACCAAATATATTCTCTACATACGCTTTCAGCATATAGGCATTGTTCTCTTCGTCTGTATGAATCCAAGAACCCTGCTTGTCCTTGCCTGTCAGCCACAACCCCAGGTGATAACTCTCAGAGTAGGGGGCCAAAGCCTTTTCCTCATTGCGTTTCTCCTCACGGTAGTAGTAGCAGTTGCCAAACTCAAACAACTTCAGGTCGGGGTTCTTATGGTTTGCATTGCGAGCGATAGTCTCCAAACCACCAAACAGCAATGTTTCCCTCATCACATTCAAGTCGCTGCTCAGCGGATTCATCAGTCTTACCAAGTTCTGTGCAGGATAAGAACTGAGGTTATCGTAATAAGCGGCCTTGGTCAGTGAGTTGTTCAGGATTTCGTTGAAGCCAGCACCCACCAGCTGTTCAGCTACCAGGTTCTGCAGCTTGTTAGACTTATCCGTCTCTGTCTCTGCCACCAGACTTGACTTCAGGGTGGTAGGTATCTCTACATTGTTATAACCATAAATACGTAGAATATCCTCTATCACGTCACAGTCACGTTGTACATCCACACGATACTGAGGAACATCCAGCGTCAATCCTTCTGTGGTTTCTGCCACCACTTCCATCTCCAAGCTCTTCACGATGCTCTTCACCGTTTCTACAGGAATATTCTTGCCAATCAGGTCGTTCACACGCTGGTAAGTCAGCTCCACACGGAACGGTGGGAAATCCTTGCATGACACATCCTTGATTTCAGAAGAAATCTCGCCACCAGCCAGTTCCTTCACCATCAAAGCAGCCAACTTTAAAATATAAATGGTGTTATTCGGGTCGATGCCACGCTCGTAGCGGAAGGAAGCATCCGTACTCAGACCATGACGACGGGCTGTCTTACGAATCCAAGTAGGATGGAAGTAAGCACTTTCCAGGAACACATTCTTGGTCTCTTCGGTAGTGCCTGATTCCAAACCGCCAAACACACCACCGATACACATCGGCTCTTCAGCGTTGCAAATCATCAGGTCGCGTGAGCTCAGCTTGCGCTCCACACCATCCAAGGTAACGAATGGCGTGCCCTCAGGCATACATTTCACGATTACCTCGTTGCCCTTTATCTTGTCGGCATCAAAGCAATGCATCGGATGTCCGTAAGCGAACAATATATAATTGGTAATATCTACGATGTTGTTGATAGGACGCAAACCAATCATGCGCAAGTCATTCTGCAACCATTCAGGACTTTCCTTCACGGTAACGCCCTTGACTGTGATGCCGGCATAACGAGGACAAGCCTCACTATTCACGATGGTCACGTTAATGTCCAGGTCGTGGTTATCCACCTTGAAGGCATCCACACTCGGTTTGTGCAACTGGGTTGGAATACCACGCTGTACCAAGTAAGCGTAGAGGTCACGAGCCACACCGTAGTGTGAACAAGCATCGGCACGGTTAGGAGTGATATCTACCTCCAACACATAGTCGCTCTTGATGTTGTAATACTCCTTGGCAGGGGTTCCTACCACAGCATCGTCAGGTAAAACGATGATGCCAGAGTGGTCCGTACCAATACCAATTTCATCCTCAGCACAAATCATACCACAAGAGTCAACACCCCTGAGTTTTGATTTCTTGATAGTGAAGCAGTCGTCGCCGTCATACAGCTTGGTACCTATGGTAGCCACCACCACTTTCTGTCCGGCAGCCACATTGGGAGCACCGCACACAATTTGTACGGGTTCGCCACTGCCTAAGTTCACGTTGGTCACGTGCATATGGTCAGAGTTGGGGTGGGGCTCACAAGTCAGCACCTCGCCAATAACGAGTCCTTCCATTCCGCCCTTGATAGCCTGGATCTCTTCTACGCCACCCACTTCCAAACCTATAGAAGTCAGTGCGTCAGCCAGTTCCAGCGGCTTAAGGTCAAAATCCACAAACTCTTTCAGCCAATTATAAGAGATATTCATATTGTTGTTATTATTAGTTTCCTCATAAAATCATGCAAAGTTAGCATATTTTTTCTGAAAGAGACGCATAATTCACAATAATTTGATTACATTCGCAGAACAAAATTACTTTTTACGAATGAAGACTATCATCTATCAGGTGTTGCCCCGCTTGTTTGGCAATACAAACGAACGCTGCGTGAAGAATGGCACCCTTCGACAAAATGGATGTGGAAAGTTGGCCAACTTCACTCCTTTAGCATTGCAGAAAATCAAAGAATTAGGTGCTACACATATATGGTTTACCGGCCTTATTGAGCATGCTACACAAACCGATTATTCGCGCTACGGCATACAACCTGACCATCCTGCAGTGGTAAAAGGAAAGGCTGGCTCTCCTTATGCCATCAAAGACTACTATGATGTTGATCCCGATTTGGCGATGGATGTACCAGGACGTATGCGTGAGTTTGAATCGTTGGTGGAACGTACCCATCAGGCAGGACTGAAGTTTATTATGGACTTTGTGCCCAACCATGTGGCTCGACAGTATCATAGCGACCAACAGCCAGCAGGTGTGCAGCAGTTGGGCGAGACAGACAATACCGAATGTGCTTTCAGTCCCACCAACAATTTCTATTACATTCCCCACACCGAGCTGCATGGACGATTCGATATGCTGAACGATGCATCGCTGCCTTATCATGAATACCCTGCCAAAGCTACCGGCAACGACAAGTTTGATGCCTATCCAGACAAGAACGATTGGTATGAGACGGTAAAGTTGAACTATGGTATCGACTATCAGGGCGGTTGGCAACGTTATTTCAACCCTGTACCCGATACGTGGCATAAGATGCTGCATATCTTGTTGTTCTGGGCCGACAAGCAGATCGATGCTTTCCGTTGCGATATGGCCGAGATGGTGCCAGTGGAGTTCTGGGAGTGGGCCATTCCACAGGTGAAGGCGCAACATCCGACTATTGAGTTCATTGCCGAAGTGTATAATCCTGGACAGTACCGTGATTATATCCGTCGTGGACATTTCGACTATCTATATGATAAGGTGGGGTTGTACGACACCCTTTTTGCTGTGATACAAGGACGCCAGTCGGCTGCTGCCATCAGCGCTTGTTGGCAACAGGTGGGCGATATCCAAGAACACATGCTCAACTTCCTCGAAAATCACGATGAG
>CAMJNN010000023.1 GCA_946407325.1 uncultured Prevotellaceae bacterium
AGGAAGCTCCGCTTCATCTTCTCTGTAGTGTTGTAGTAGGGCTGCATGCCTAAGTTCGACAGCTGTACCTCCGATGCTGGGTCCAGGTCAGGGTGGGCTATGTTCAGTCGGCCGTTATATACAGTGGGTTTGCCAAACACGATGTATTCCTGGTGCACCTTATACCTATTTACCACATACTTGATGCCTTGAAACCATATTAGGTCGATGAACCCCGTTCCGTCAGTAAAATGTGCAATGAGTCGTTTTCCCCTTCCTTCTCCCGCTGTCTCAAATGCTGTAATTTGTCCGCGCACCTGAATGTAGGGTAGCTCGCCCGTCACCTCTTCAATGGCGTATATTTTGCTTCTATCCACATATTTGTAGGGAAAATAATACAGCAGGTCGTGCACTGAATGTATATTCAGCTCCTTGGCCAGCAGGGTAGCGCGTTGCGGACCTACGCCACTGATATATTTCACATCCAGGTTTTCGATCATTACATAATCTCTGCTATTTTTAGATCAAATGGTGTCGTAATCTTAATATTTTCCTGATTGCCCTCCGTTAACGTTACTTGAATGCCTGTTGCCTCCACTACCGTAGCATCATCCGTAAACTCCACCATATATGTCTGTTTATATGCCTGCTTCAGCAGTGCCACGTTAAACACCTGCGGTGTCTGTACCAACCGGTATTCGTTACGAGGCACCATTACCGAACCGCCTCTTGGAGCCGAACACTGTTCCATATACACTCTTCTTATGGTTTCCACCACAGGAATCACAGGTATCACCGCCTTTTTCTCCTCCGCCAAGGTATAGCAGCGTTGCAATACCTCATCCGACACAAAAGGTCGTACACCATCGTGAACGCCCACCACAGCATTGCTGTCTGTTCCTATCAGGTCCAGTCCGTTTTTCACCGAATGGAAACGAGTTTCGCCTCCCACCACTATTTGGTGTGGAATGCTACACCCGTGCTCTAGGCACAGCCCCCTCCAGTAATCCTTCTGATCTTCTGGAAGCACCACTATCAGTTCCATCTCAGGGTCAAAGGCATGAAACTTCTGCAGGGTCAGCATCAGCACTGGCACCCCTCTTACTTTTAGGAACTGTTTTGGCACCTCTGAGCCCATACGCAGTCCCTTGCCCCCTGCCACTATGATAGCGTATCTTTTCATGCCTCCACCATCATGGCTGCTTTCAGTTCAGCCACTTTTTCAGCGCCAAATAGCATGTTTACCACCTCGTAAGCAAATGCCAGGGACACGCCAGGACCCTTTCCTGTGATGATGTTTCCATCGTGTTCCACTGGAGCCGCTGTATAGTCCGCTCCGTCGAAGAAACCCTCAAAGCCAGGATAGCATGTTGCCTTCTTGCCGTTCAGTATGCCTAATTTGCCCAGCACCATGGGAGCTGCACAGATGGCAGCCACAGGTTTGCCCTCAGCAGCCTGTCTTTTCAGTGTCTTGCACAAGTATTCAGAATCGCCCAGTGTTTGTGCTCCAGGCATGCCTCCAGGCAGTAACAATAGATCAGCGTCCATCATGTCGCAACTTTCAATGTTCTTATCGCACAACACTGGCACTTCGTGTGCCCCCGTCACTATTTCGTTAGGTGTTACTGAAACCATCACCACATCGGCTCCTGCACGTTTCAATACGTCCACTGATGTCAGTGCTTCGATTTCCTCGAAGCCATCTGCAAAGAATACATATACCTTTTTCATATACATTGTTTTTATTGTTTCTTTTTGCGAAAGTACAGATTAATGCTGAAAACGCAAAATGTTTTATGACTAAAACCATGTCTAAAATGTTAAATCTTTGCTCTTCGCATTGTTTTTGTCTTTCTCTATATATAAGACTATCAAGTTGATTATTTAGAAGAAAAAACAAGACTTTGTCTGGGCAATTGAGCCACCGTTTATAGGGAAAAAAGAAAGGCAGCTACCCAACGTAGCTGCCTTCTTCTTCATTTATGGTAACTTTACTTGAATAATAACTGAGCAAAAGTGTTGAGGTATAAACGCCAGTTCTTCCACTCATGTCCACCAGTACTCTTATAGAAGGTGTGTTCCATGCCATTACGAGTCAAAGCTTGGTCGAGTACCTGACTGCCCGCATAAGCAAAGTCGGAGGTGCCACATCCAATCCAATAGAGCTTGTAGCCTGCCTTCTTGATACCTAACAACTGAACATCTAATGTGTCGCTCTCACGAGCACCTGAACTCAACGGGAGAATATAATCGAAGGTGTTAGGGAACAGGGTCGACGCTGCAAAGGTGTGACCACCGCCCATGCTCAAGCCAGAGATGGCACGTGATGCCTTCTTAGGAATAGCACGGTACTCTTTCTCTATGAAGGGGATAATCTCGTTAACAAGACTCTTCACATAGAGGTTGGCATTCTCTGGCGCACGAAGGTCGATGTCCTTTACGGGCAGACCCATGGTGGTGGCTGCCTGCTGACCTGGGTTGCCATTAGGCATGACAACAATCATTGGCACAGCCTTGCCCTGCTCAATGAGGTTGTCTAAGATCTGTGCTGCACGTCCCATGCTGGACCATGCTTCCTCGTCGCCACCACCGCCATGCAACAAGTAGAGGACAGGGTATTTCTGTTTGCTGGTCTCGTAGCCATAAGGGGTGTAAACGGTGAGTCGACGGTTGCTGCCCAGGATACTGCTGTCGTACCAACGGTAACTGACGGTACCACGATGAGCCGTTTCATTATAATTAGCAGAACGCTCGCCAGGGACAAACAGCATATTCAGGTAACGGGTACCGTCACGCTGAACCATGTAGTTGCGTGGGTCATTAACACTTACACCATCAACGATGAAGTTGTAGGTATAAATCTCTGGTTCTGGGGCGGCGATGGTAACTTCCCAAACGCCGTCATTGCCCTTCTTCAAAGGTACGAAATCAGAATAGTTGGCCATCCAGTTGCCGTAAAGGTTTACCACTGTGGCGTAGTTGGCACTCAGACGGAAGGTAACGGAATCACCCTTAACTTCGGGCGACACAATCTGTTGTGCGTTGCGGCTGAAATTAGCCAGCTCCTGAGCATTGGCACCTACTGCTAACAGGGCAGCACATGCTAAGAAAAATAATTTCTTCATAAACATAGGTTGATTTATTTGAACAATAACGGTGCAAATGTGTTGAGGTAGAGACGCCAGTTCTTCCACTCGTGACCGCCTGTGCTCTCATAGAAAGTGTGGGCCATGCCGTTGCGGGTCAGCGCCTTGTCGAGTACCTGATTGTTAGGATAAGCGAAGTCGGCAGTGCCGCAGCCAATCCAATAGAGTTTGTAGCCTGCCTTCTTGATGCCTTGCAGTTGGGCGTCGAGGGTGTCGCTCTCACGGGTACCTGCACTCAGTGGGCAGATATAGTCGAACTTGTCAGGATAGAGCGTGGTAGCAGCGAAGGTGTGACCACCACCCATGCTTAGGCCTGCAATAGCACGTGAAGCTTTCTTTGGAATAGCGCGGTAGTTCTTCTCGATGAAAGGAACAATCTCTTCTACTAAACTACGGACATAGATATTAGCGTTCTCAGGGGCACGGTAGTCGTAGTTCTTTACAGGTAAACCCAATGTAGATGCTGCCTGCTGACCAGGGTTGCCGTTAGGCATAACAACAATCATTGGCTCTGCCTTGCCCTGCTCGATCAGGTTGTCGAGAATCTGAGCGGTGCGACCCATGCTTGACCATGCTTCTTCGTCGCCACCGGCACCATGCAACAGATAGAGTACGGGATAGCTCTTTTTGCTGGTCTCGTAGCCGTATGGGGTATAGACGGTTAGACGGCGGTTGATGCCAAGGATACTGCTGTCGTACCAACGGTAGCTTACGGTGCCACGGTGCTGAAGGGTCTCATTGTAGTTGGCAGAACGTTCACCAGGGATGAACAGCATATTGAGGTAATGGGTACCGTCGCGCTGTACCATATAATTGCGTGGATCGTTCACACTGACACCGTCAACGATGAAGTTGTAAGTGTAGATCTCTGGCTCTGGAGCAGCGATGGTAACTTCCCAAACGCCGTCATTGCCCTTTTTCAAAGGTACTACATCGGTGTAATTAGCCATCCAGTTGCCGTAGAGGTTAACGACGGTAGCATAGTTGGCACTCAGACGGAAGGTAACAGAGTCACCCTTTACCTCGGGCGACACAATCTGCTGTGCATTACGGCTGAAATTCGCCAATTCCTGCGCACTTACACCCACTGCCAATACGGTAGCGAATGCCAAAATGAAAATTTTCTTCATAACTTCGTTATTTTTAATTAGTATAAATATAAGGTTGTTGCTTTATCGTTCGTTGGCTAACGAGAGGCCTACACTGTAAATCATATACACATTCTCCAAGGTGCCGCTTAGGTCCCAGTCGGCATGGTACTCGTCGGAGGGCTTGTGGTACCACGATGCCATGGGATATTGGTTGGGCCGGCTCGCATCAACGGGGTGTAGGCCGTTCTCTACTACCACGGCACGCACGCCTTGTTTGACGAAATTGTAGTGGTCGGAACGGAAGAACCAACCATCGGAATTGTCATCGTCGTAGAAAATATACCTACCTTGTGCCGCAACGGCTGCCTCGTAGTAGCGGTCTAGATCGGAAGTTCCACCACCGAGGATGACCACATCGTGAGTTAACTCGGCAGGACCGATGCTCTCGAAGTTGAGACAAGCTGAGGTGCTCTTCATAGGGATGGCGGGGTGCTGGCAGTAGTATTCGGAACCAAAAAGACCACTCTCCTCAGATGAGGGGAAGAGGAAGAGTACACTGCGACGGGGTGCTTGCGGCAAAGCCTTGAACTTCTTGGCTACCAGGAGGGCGCTGGCTATGCCAGAGGCATTGTCGGCCGCACCGTTATAGATAGAATCGCCTCGCTCATCGGGGGTACCGATGCCGAGATGATCCCAGTGGGCATTCATGACTATTACCTCGTTGGGCTGTTCGGTGCCGCGGATGATGCCAGCCACATTGCGTGTCTGCTGGATGTTGTAGGTAACAGCCATGGTGATGTCGCCATGTACCTTGAGCGAGAAGCTTTTAAAGCCGGGACGCTTGGCTGCGGCCTGTGCTGCTTGCATGTCCATACCTGCGGCAGCAAAAAGCTTCTGGGCGCCTTCTTCACGAAGCCAACCTTTGATGGCTAATTCATTGGCATTGCACGTCTGTGGATCGTAAAGAGCGAGGTTGTCTTCCATGTGGCCATTGACACACACGTGCCAGCCATAGCTAGCAGCCTCAGTGTTGTGCAACACCAAGCATCCTGCAGCGCCTTGGCGCTTAGCCTCCTCGAACTTATAAAGCCATCGGCCGTAGTAGGTCATGTTGCGACCACGGAAAAGGGTGGCGTCGTAATAGCCTGGGTCGTTGACCATAGCAATAACTATCTTGTTTTTGACGTCAATGTCGGCATAGTCGTCCCACCCATACTCGGGGGCATGGATGCCAAAGCCTACAAACACGTATTCTGCTTTGGGAAGCGACACCTTATCGGTGGCACGTGCGGACCACACCACCACGTCTTCGGGGTAGTGCAACTCGGCTCTCTTCTTGCCACGAACGACAAGTTTGTTGCCTTGGGGTTTGGCAGTGACGGCTATCATCTCGAAGGGCTGGTACCAGCTACCGTTGAAGGCTGGCTCCAAATCCAGCTCCTGTAATTGCTTGGCGAGGTATTGCACGGTCTTTTCCTCATAGGGCGTCATGGGTTTACGTCCACCAAACTCATCGGAGGCAATAGTCTTAATCCAATCTCTGAGCTGTTGCTCATCGTCTACACGCGACTGAGCTGTGGCAATGGAGCAACAACATAAAAGGACGAGCGACCAAAAGAGTGTTCTTATCATAGCATTCTATTTTTTCTTCACAGGATCGCAGGTGAGATCGCATCCCAGCTTTTTGAAAATCTTGCGATCGACTTCACCCAGCATGATGGTAGTGTGTACCTGACAACCACGCAGGCGGGGCAGTTGCTCCAACGCACGGCAGCATTGGTCATTATGTTGTGACAACACGCTGAGAGCCACTAGTACCTCATCGGTGTGCAGGCGGGGATTGTTGCCACACAGGTATTCAATCTTGGTCTTTTGGATGGGTTCGATGAGACTCTGCGGAATGAGTTTTACATCGTGCTCGATACCAGCCAAGTATTTGATTACGTTGAGAATGAGTGCTGCACTGCAGCCCAATAACTCGGTGGTCTTAGCGGTGATAATGGTGCCGTCTTCAAGTTCCATGGCCGAGGCTGGTTGTCCTGTCTGTTGCTTGCGTTCATTTGCCGCCACGGTGCAGCGACGATTGGCGGTGGTAATCTTAGCCTGGTTGAAGAGCATGAGAATTTTGTTTACCTCGCTCTCGTTGCAGGCACCGTTAGCCAGCTTGTTGGTGGCAGTATAGTAACGACGGATGATTTCATTGCGAGATGCCTCGCAGCAAACCTCATCGTCGCTGATGCAGAAGCCAATCATGTTGACTCCCATATCGGTGGGCGACTTATAAGGATTCTCACCATAGATTCCCTCAAACAAAGCGTTGAGAACGGGGTAGATTTCGATGTCACGGTTGTAGTTGACAGCTATCTTGCCGTAGGCTTCAAGGTGGAACGGATCAATCATATTCACATCGTTAAGGTCGGCGGTAGCTGCCTCATAGGCAATGTTGATGGGGTGCTTCAGCGGCAGGTTCCACACAGGGAAGGTCTCGAACTTTGCATAGCCGGCATGCTTGCCACGACGGTTTTCATTGTACAGCTGACTGAGGCACACGGCCATTTTGCCGCTACCAGGGCCTGGGGCAGTGACGATGACGAGCTCACGCGAAGTTTCTACATAGTCGTTCTTGCCATAGCCCTCGTCGCTGGCGATAAGTTGCACATTATGCGGATAGCCTTCGATGGGGTAGTGGATGTAGGTCTTGATGCCCATACGTTCAAGGCGATGACGGAATTGGTCGGCTGCCATTTGGCCGTTGTAGTGGGTGATGACCACCGAACCCACCATAAAGTCGCGTTTCATGAACTCGTCACGTAGACGTAGCACATCCTCATCGTAAGTGATGCCCAGATCAGCACGTATTTTATTGCGCTCAATGTCTTCGGCACTGATGACGATGATAATTTCTATGCTGTCACGTAGCTGTGCCAACATGCGAAGCTTGCTATCTGGCTGGAAACCTGGAAGGATGCGAGAAGCGTGATGGTCGTCAAACAACTTTCCTCCCAATTCCATGTACAATTTGCCGTCGAACTGAGCGATGCGTTCGCGTATGTGCTCTGACTGAATCTTCAGATACTTTTCATTATCAAAACCTATTTTCATTTTTTTTGTTGTTACTTCAATTTCCCATCTCGCTGATGAACTTTATGCGCACCAAGCGGATTTCTTCTTCTGTGTAGTCTTCGCCTAATTCTTCAATGGCAGTATCAAGGTCATCGGTTGTCGAATCCTGGAAATATTCATAGATATCAAGCATGTGGTCTTCATCCACCACTTCACGCAGGAAATAGTCGATGTTGATCTTAGTACCTGAGTAAACGATGGCTTCCACTTCATCAAGTAGCTCGTCAAACTCCATGCCCTTGGTGTTGGCAATGTCATCGAGTGCTACTTGGCGGTCTATGGCCTGTATGATGCTGACTTTCAGTTTCGACTTGTTGGCTACGGTGCGCACACGCAGGTCTTCAGGACGTTCAATCTCGTTCTCCTCGCAATGGCGCTTGATAAGCTTGCAGAACTCTTCGCCATAGCGCTTGGCCTTACCGGCACCCACACCGGGGATGTTCTGTAGCTCTTCTACGGTAACGGGGTAGGTGGTGGCCATAGCCTCAAGCGATGGGTCTTGGAAGATGACATAAGGCGGCAAGTTAAGCTGCTTCGACATCTTCTTGCGCAGGTCTTTCAACATACTGAATAGTGTGGGATCGAGCGCCAAAGAGGCTCCGCCATGCATTGGAGCTTCTTCCTCGGCCTCTTCAAAATCACCTTCTTCAACTATCTTGAACGACTTGGGGTGCTTGAGGAATTTTTTGCCAGCGGAGGTGACCTTGATAAGGCCGTAGTTCTCGACATCCTTGCTGAGATAGCCATCGATGAGGGCCTGACGAATGACATTGTTCCACACCTTTTCTTCTTCACCCATGCCTGAACCGAACACTTCGAGGTCTTCGTGGTGGTGGTCAATCACCTCATTCGTTTCATTGCCCTTGATAATGTCTACTATATAGTCTTGCTTGAAATTTTCTTTCACGGCGTATACCGCATCGATAACGGTGCATAGTAAATCTTGAGCTTCCACTTGTTTCTTGGGATTTAAACAATTGTCGCAGTTGCCACAATTGGCCTCCTTATACTCTTCGCCGAAGTAGTGCAACAGGGTCTTACGGCGGCACATGGAAGACTCTGCATAGGCTGCTGTTTCCAACAACAGCTGTTTGCCAATTTCCTGCTCGGCCACAGGCTTTCCCTGCATGAATTTCTCAAGTTTCTGAAGGTCTTTATCGCTGTAAAAGGCGATGCACTGTCCTTCGCCGCCATCACGTCCTGCGCGACCTGTCTCCTGGTAGTAGCCTTCGAGGCTTTTGGGGATATCGTAGTGAATCACGAAGCGCACATCAGGCTTGTCGATGCCCATTCCAAAGGCTATGGTGGCTACTATGACGTCAATCTTCTCCATGAGGAAATCGTCTTGCGTCTCAGTACGGGTTACGCTATCCATGCCAGCATGATAGGGCTTTGCCTTGATGCCGTTGGCCACAAGAATCTCAGAAAGCTCCTCCACCTTCTTGCGGCTGAGGCAATAGATAATGCCTGATTTCTCGGGGTTAGCCTTAATATATTTGATAATGTCTTTATCTACATCATCGGTCTTTGTGCGCACCTCGTAATAGAGGTTAGGACGGTTGAACGATGACTTGAACACCTTGGCGTGCATCATGCCTAAATTTTTCTGTATGTCGTGCTGTACCTTGGGCGTGGCGGTGGCCGTCAAAGCTATGAGCGGTGCCTTGCCAACCTGGTTGACGATGGGGCGTATCTTTCTGTACTCAGGGCGGAAATCATGACCCCACTCTGAAATACAATGTGCCTCGTCGATAGCGTAAAATGATATCTTTACCTGTTTGAGGAAGTCAACGTTTTCTTCCTTGGTCAAGGACTCGGGTGCCACATACAGCAACTTGGTCTTGCCTGAAAGGATGTCATCTTTCACCTGCTCGATGGCCGTTCGGTTAAGAGATGAATTGATGAAGTGGGCGATGCCATCTTCTTCGCTGTAGTTGCGCATGGCGTCCACCTGGTTCTTCATCAACGCAATGAGAGGAGAGATCACAATGGCCGTGCCCTTCATTAATAATGAGGGCAACTGATAACACAACGATTTGCCTCCACCGGTGGGCATCAGCACAAACGTGTCGTTACCATCCAGCAGATTTTGTATGATAGCTTCTTGGTTTCCCTTGAAGGTGTCGAAGCCAAAATATTTTTTCAGCTCATCGGTTAAAATGTATTTCTCAGCCATGGCCAGCAGGTCTTTTTAGGTTAATAATACAGGTGTGCCAAGGAGACACTTTAACAAAGTTATAAACAACTTATAAAATAGCAATGCAAATGCAATATTTTTTTTATTGCAAATGCTAAAAAACAGGCTGAACAATGGAAAAAAGCCCTTTTAGCTGTTCTGTAGGCGTGAAATATTGGCTTTTTCCAGTTGATTCTTGGCATAATCCAGCGTCACGGTGAAGGATTTCTTCTTGCTGGATGGCAACTCATACATCACATCCATCATGATGGCCTCAACGATAGCACGCAGACCACGGGCTCCGAGCTTAAACTCGATGGCCTTATCCACCACATACTCCAACACGTCATCGTTGAAACTCAACTTTACCCCGTCCATCTCGAATAACTTGATGTATTGCTTGGTAATGGAGTTTTTCGGTTCTGTGAGGATAGAGCGTAGGGCCTTACGGTCCAAAGGATTGAGGTAGGTGAGGATAGGCATACGGCCTATGATCTCTGGTATCAGTCCAAAGGCTTTAAGGTCTTGCGGAGCGATGTACTGCATCATATTGTCCCTGTCTACCTTGGCTGCGTTCTCAACAGCGTGATAACCCACCACATGCGTGTTGAGGCGTTGGGCAATCTTGCGCTCAATGCCATCAAAGGCACCACCACAAATGAACAGGATGTTTTTGGTGTCGACAGCAATCAAGTGTTGCTCAGGGTGCTTGCGGCCTCCCTGTGGCGGAACATTCACAATGGATCCCTCCAACAGTTTGAGCAATCCTTGCTGTACACCTTCGCCACTCACATCGCGTGTAATGGAAGGGTTGTCGCCCTTACGGGCTATCTTGTCAATCTCGTCGATGAACACAATGCCACGTTCAGCAGCATGTACATCGTAGTCGGCCACCTGAAGCAGGCGAGTAAGAATGCTCTCGATGTCCTCGCCCACATAGCCCGCCTCGGTCAGCACCGTGGCATCGACGATGGTGAATGGCACACTCAAGAACTTGGCAATGGTGCGGGCTAAGAGTGTCTTGCCTGTACCGGTTGCACCTACCATGATGATGTTGGACTTCTCAATCTCTACTTCATCGTCGCTCGTCTTTTGCAACAAACGCTTGTAGTGATTATACACCGCTACCGACAGATAACGCTTGGCATCGTTCTGGCCAATGACGTATTGGTCAAGAAATGCTTTGATGTCCTGAGGTTTAGGTAAAGTCTTAAGATCAAGACCTAATTTGCTTTGTGTGACATTGCGTAATGCCTCTTGACAAATTTCGGCGGCACGCTCTACACACTCATTGCAGATATAGCCGTCAATGCCTGTGATCAGTAGCTTAACTTCTTTATCAGTACGGCCACAGAAACTACATCTGTTGCCTGGGTTTCTCGTAGCCATTGGTTATTTCTTTTTGGTCAGCACTTCATCAATCATCCCATATTCCTTAGCTTCCTCTGCCGTCATCCAATAGTCGCGGTCGGAATCAGCCCACACCTTGTCAAATGTGGTGTGAGAATGGTCGGCGATGATAGTGTAGAGTTCTTTCTTCAGTTTTTGAATTTCACGGGCAGTAATCTCAATATCGGATGCCTGACCTTGTGCGCCACCCATCGGTTGATGTATCATCACACGCGAGTGGGTTAAGGCAGAACGCTTTCCTTCGGCACCAGCTACCAATAATACAGCTGCCATGCTGGCTGCCATGCCTGTACAGATGGTGGCCACCGGACTGCTGATGAACTGCATGGTGTCGTAGATGCCTAATCCAGCATAGACCGAGCCACCAGGAGAATTAATATATATGGAGATGTCCTTGCCGGCATCTACAGAATCGAGGTAAAGTAGTTGTGCCTGCAACGTGTTTGCCGTATAATCGTCAATCTGTGTACCCAGAAAGATGATGCGATCCATCATCAAGCGTGAGAATACGTCTAACTGAGTGACGTTGAGCTGACGCTCTTCCAGGATGTATGGATTCAAATAATTGGCTTGTGATTTGATGACCTCATCAAGCACTAAACTGTTCATTCCCAAATGTTGGGTAGCATACTTTCTAAAATCGTCTTTCATCATTTTTTACTCCTTAGTTCTTATTTACATGCAAAATAAAGAAAAACACATGGCATTACCAAATGTAACACCATGTGTTTTTATGTAAATTTGAAAGTTTCTGCTCGAAAATCAGGCTTCGGGCTGCATCAGCTTGCCAAAATCCTCAGCGGAGATATCCTTATGCTCCAGCTTAACTTTTTGCTTCAGAACCTCAGCAAGTTTGTTATCGATAACACGATCGGCCAAGTTCTCTACTGTCTCGCGTTTCTTTAGCATTTCGCTGGCGTAGTTGGCAATCATGTCGTCAGGTACGTTTAGCATGCCATACTGTGCAAACTGAGCACGGGTAGCCACCTTAGCCTCTTCGAGGATATCGTTCTGCTCCACTTTCACACCAGCCTGAGCCACCAGTACGTCGCGAATCAGCTGCCAGCTCAGTACCTCGATGGTTTGTGCATAGTTTTCATCAACGAACTTGTCGTCCTTGTCAGGGTTGTTGGCTTTCATGATGCGCTTCATCAAAGGCTCTGAGAAATCCAGTTTGCCTACCTTGTCGGTGATAACCTTCTTAGCATCGAGCAAGAACTTGTAATCGCTGTTGGCCTGGAATTGGTTAGCGATGATTTCACGCACTTTCTGTTTGAATTCCTCCTCGCTCTTTACTACGTCCTTGCCAAATACTTGGTCGAACAAATCCTGGTTCATCTCACCTGGTACGTATCGGGTGATTTCATCAACGGTATAGTTGAAGTCAGAAGTAACCTCTACAGCCTTCTCACGGTCGATCTTTAGTAATGAAGCCAACTCAGGAGCATTGCCTTCCCAAGCTTTGTAGGGGTTGAACTTAACTGTTTCGCCTGGTTTCACATCAGCGAACTTAGTCTTCTCGTCGTCAACTTTCATATAAGATGGCATCATCACAGCGTTCTCAATACGGATGCCGCCATCCTTCTCGTTGCCAGCCTCGTCCAACTCACAGAGTTGACCCTTAATCATGTCATTCTGAGCTGCGTCGAATGACTCAGCCTTCTCGTAAGAACCACCGCGCTGAGCGTAGGAAGCCACTTGGTTGTCCACCATTTCGTCGGTAACGATTACGTCGTAATAGGGCACTTTATCTTTGGCAGAGACCTCTACATTGATGGTTGGAGCCAGCGCGATGTCAAACAAGAACTTAAACTCTTCCTGGGTATCGAAATCCAACTGTTGTTGGTTCTCGTTTGGCAATGGCTCGCCCAACATCTGAACCTTGTTATCCTGAATATACTTGTTGATTGCATCGCCGAGCATCTTATTTACCTCGTCAGCAATCACAGACTTCTCATACATTTTCTTGACCAAGCCCATTGGTACCATGCCTTTGCGGAAACCTGGCATTTGGGCATCCTTACGAATCTTCTTCAGCTGCTTTTCTACATTTTCCTGATAGTCAGCCTTTACCATGTCAACTGTAAGCAAAGCACTTACTTTGTCAACGTTTTGCAGTGATACGTTCATTCTACAAATATTTGTTTTTAGTTATTAATTTCAATTTGAGGGTGCAAAATTAGCTTTTATCTTTCAAATATCAAAGAATTCAGGCCAAAATATTGGTCAGTATCAGGTCGGCAAACAAAATCAGCACGCTACTTGTCACCACTGCATTGGTAGAAGCCTTACCTACGCTGATTGAGCCACCTTCAACGGTATAGCCAAAAAACGAGGCTACACTGCTAATGATGAAGGCGAAACAGAATGACTTGATGAAGCATCCCCATACGAACCATTCCACGAAGGCATATTGTAGTCCATATTCCAGATCTTCCGCCGTCATGATTCCACCAAACCAACAAGTACAGAATCCTCCCAAAAAACCAGCGAAGATGCTGAATACCACCATAATAGGGATGAAACTGACTAAAGCTGCTATCTTGGGCAATATCAAGTAGCAGGCTGAATTGACACCCATTATCTCTAAGGCATCAATCTGTTGGGTAACGCGCATTGTACCAAGTTCGGAGGCGATGTTGGAACCTACCTTGCCTGATAGAATCAAACACATTATGGCAGACGAGAACTCCAGTAACAGGATTTCACGGGTAGCATAGCCTACCGTCCAACGGGGCATAAACACACTCTCGATGTTGAGTTTGAACTGGATGGTGATGACGGCACCGATGAAGAAAGATATCAGCAAAACGATGCCGATAGAATCAACGCCCAGTTGTTCTACCTCTCTGATATATTGTCGGAAAAACATACGCCAACGTTCAGGAACAGAAAAAACCCTGCTCATCAGAATTAGGTATCTGCCTACGGTTCGTAATGCTTTTATCATTGCTTTTAAACTTTTTAGGATGCAAAGATATGAAGTTTTGCCGAAAGATAATGCAAATACATTTTATTTTTGTACTTTTGCGAATTAAATGTTGTGAAAATGGAAGACGAGAAGCTGGTGCTACGCACAGAGAATTTGGTGAAGAAATATGGCAAACGTACTGTAGTTGACCATGTTTCATACGACGTGAAACAAGGTGAGATAGTAGGTTTGCTGGGACCTAACGGCGCTGGCAAGACTACCTCTTTCTATATGACGGTAGGCTTGGTGGTGGCGAACGAAGGCCGTATTTTCTTGGGTGATGAGGAAATCACCAAGTTTCCTGTGTATTTGCGTGCACGAAAAGGCATTGGTTATTTGCCGCAGG
>CAMJNN010000024.1 GCA_946407325.1 uncultured Prevotellaceae bacterium
TTGTTATTGTTGTTATTCCGGTTACGGATACGGTTCTGCGGCTGGTCAGGCTTCTGTTTCTTTATTTCATCAGGTTTCTGGAGATCAGGTGCCTTGGCATTAAGATCCCAGTCCTGTAAAACATCGAAGTTGGCCTTAAACTCTATCATCTGCGGATAATAGAACACCTCTTCGGGTTGCAGGTGCTGCTCATAGTCGCCAGTATCCCATTTCCCGTTGCGGTTGACATCCCTTACCAAACGAGCAGCATACCTACCTGGTGCGAGGTAATAGAAATCCGCTCTGCTGTTTACTACATTCTCCGTACGCACTACCGCATCCTTGGTGTCGAGCAACTCAACGATATCTCCCTCTTGGGCACCATTGATATTAAAGAACACTTGACCATAACTGTCGAGGGTCTTCACCTTGAAGTCCTTCTTCTGTTTATCAATAAAACGTCCGTAGATGCCAAATACTGCAGCACTATCTGCTTGAAGCGAATAACTCTCTCCTGGTTTCCAGTCGGCATAGATATTGAAAACCCTGATATCGATGCTATCGGGTTGAAGTTCGAAAGGAACATCGTACCACAGTGTATCTACCTTCTGTTTGAGGTGGAAGCCCGTAGAGTCAAGACTGGCCACTGGCTCGGGGAAGGTGAGCGTGAGGTAGTCGTAAACATCAACGCTGGAGGGCGCATAAATATCGATAGGCAGAAACTCAATCTTGGGTTGCACGTCAAGGGTATCGCCACGTTCGCGACGGCGTTTCTCCTCTTTTTCCTTCTCTTCTTTCTCCTTTTGCAGTTCTCGTTCACTCTTTGGCCTTTCTCTTGAAGCCAAGCGCAAGGTGTCGGTACGAGGCACCAACTGCTTCAATGAGTCGGTGTAAAGATAAGTAACCTCCATCTGAAGAGTATCGAGCTGATAGATGAGTGAATCCTTGATCCAATACTTGAGTGTATCGATACGATCAGTGAGTCGTTCGATAACAAAAGCGTCCTTTTCATCGAAGTTGATGCCTCGAATGGAGGGGAAAGTATCAGCTGGAGCTGTAAAATACAAGGTGAAATCTTTCTTGGTGGTGCGCTCTGACTTGGCCAAGCGTTGCTCCTTCTTGTTGTTTACAAATGCCCGCAGTATCAGTTTGTCGGGCAAATAGTGCGTGTATTGACGCTCGACGATGGTGTCAATCACCAGTGAGTCGATCCATGTGGTATCCTGACGCATGCGCAACTCAAAGGTAGGTATCACCAACGAATCGTCAAACGCCACCATCTCAGTCGGTTGAGAATAATAGTAGTTCTGGTCGCTCTCCTGCAAAGCAAAGATATGGTATTCGCCTGGAGCCACACCCTTGATAGTGAAACGACCTCGACTATCCGTGCGTCCTACACGATCAAATGGTTTGGAGATGAAAGCCGAGTCGCGTAAATCAGCATGCAAACCTACCATCATACCCTTGATAGGTTCGAGGTTCATGGCATTAAGTACGGTACCTGCTACTTCCATCGTATCAAGGCGCTCACCAGTAGAGAAGGTATATACGAAATTCTCCAACGGATTGCCCTCGTTGTTGTCCTGTATGGCATCGCCAAAATCGATGGTATAAGTAGTATTGGCAATTAAGGTATCTTGTAAGTCGATCAACACCTTCTTGCCACTGGCTCGCACATTGGCTTGTTGCACCTGAGGAGGAGAAATAACGATTTTCTCCTGAGGTTTATCCAACTTCAAGTACTCATCAAATTCAATGGTGATACGTTTCTGTGAGGCGTTAAGCTCATTAGGCATAGGTTTGCCTTTCAAGAATTTTGGGGGTGTTTCATCGTAGTCGCCACCGCCCAACGTTCCTACACTGGCACACGAATAAAGGAACGCTGACACCACAGCCAAAGGCAGGGCGCCACGTTTCAGTAAATGGGTAGCATATTTGAAGTTGAAATAGAACATGGTGCAAAAATAAAGGTTCTTGCTGAATTATTGTTCCATCTGGAGCAAAATTTGCTCTAAAAGGTGGAAAATTTAGTGAAATAAGATTAAAGTCATTGTAATGAACGAGAAATTATGTACTTTTGCAACTTAAATAAACTGCGGAACTATATATAGTTCCCCTGCAAACAGCATATTAATAGTAACAAAACAATACATTATTTTATGAAGAGTAGATTGATTCTTTTAGCTGCCAGCTGTATAGCTTTGCTGAGCAGCTGCGGAGGTGGAGGCAGTTCACAGGCTGGTAGTAAAGCACCGAAGATTACTGTGATGACATTGAATACCACCACCTCACACCTGACCAACTCTTATCCTGCTACCATTAAAGGAAAGCAAGACGTTGACATTCGCCCTATGGTTAGCGGTTTCATTACACATCTGCACGTAGATGAAGGTTCGTTCGTAAGACGCGGACAAGTGCTATTCACTATCGACCAGACTCAGTATCAAGCAGCTGTGAATCAGGCAAAAGCTGCCGTTGAGAGTGCCAAGGCTACCGTGGCTACCCAACAGCTGACTGTTGATAATCGCAGATTACTGAATCAGAAAGAGATTACCAGCGACTACGACTTGCAAATGCAGGAGAACCAGCTGGCAAGTGCAAAGGCAGGTTTGGCTCAAGCTGAAGCTGCACTGACAAATGCACAGAAAAACTTACAATATACTACCGTTACCAGTCCTACCGACGGTGTAGTAGGTCAGATACCTTACCGTTTGGGCAGTTTGGTTAGTCCGTCATCGGCACAGCCACTGACCACCGTTAGCGACCTTAGCAACATGTACGCTTACTTCAGCATGACAGAGCGCGAGTTGCTGCAGATGACTGAGAGCAACAGTGCGGAAGACATCATCAAGAGTTTCCCTGAGGTGCAACTCCAGTTGATTGATGGTTCTATGTATGGAGAAACAGGTCATGTGGAGACCATCAGTGGCGATATCGACATGACGACCGGCTCGGTCAACCTGCGTGCCCTCTTCCCAAATCCTAAGAAGGTGCTGCGTCGTGGTTCTACCGTCAACGTGGTATTCCCTAACAATCTGGAGAATATCATCTTGGTTCCTCAAAGCGCTACGTTCGAAGTGCAAGACAAGCGTTTCGTATATCTGTTGCAATCGGATAATACGGTTAAGACTACTGAGATTGTTTGTCACCCGGTAGCCGACGGAAAGAATTTCGTTGTGCTGAGCGGCCTGAAGGATGGCGACAAGATTGCTATCGAGGGCATCCAGACCTTGCGTGATGGTGCGACCATCCAACCTATCACTTCTGCTGAGAAAGAGGAAATCTACCAGCAGAACCTGAAGGACCAGAAGGACGGTAATATGCAGAGCGCTATGCAATAAAGAGAATTGGGATTCGCTCCAATTTCATCGCGATTCGGCATAGCTAATGTCAACTTAGCTCTGCCCTCGCTGCTCCGAAAAGTGATTATTGAACTAGTTTAATTTAACAATAAATGAATTTAGATAGATTTATAAATAGGCCGGTACTCAGTACGGTGATCTCTATCCTTATTGTGATATTGGGTTTCATCGGGTTGTCACAGCTGCCCATCACCCAGTACCCCAACATCGCACCGCCTACCATCATGGTATATACCACCTACCCTGGTGCCAATGCCCAGACGGTGTTGAATGCGGTGGTGGCTCCGCTGGAGAACCAGATCAATGGTGTGGAGAACATGATGTACATGAGCTCATCTGCTTCCAATAGCGGTACGGCACAGATTACGATTACCTTCAAGCAGGGTACCGACCCCGATATGGCCGCTATCCATGTCCAGAACCGTGTGTCGATGGCACAGGGCTTGATGCCTGCAGAAGTAACGCGCGTAGGTATCATGACCATGAAGCGACAGACTTCATTCTTGATGATTTTCTCACTCTTTGACGAGAGTGACACATATACCACAGAGTTTATCGAAAACTACGCATCCATCAATATCTTACCTGAGATTCAGCGTATCAAGGGTGTAGGTGATACCCAGGTGATGGGTGTAGAATATGCTATGCGTATATGGCTGAAGCCAGAAATCATGGCTCAATATGGTTTGATGCCAACTGACATCTCCAATGCTTTGGCAGAACAGAATGTGGAAGCTGCTCCTGGACAGTTTGGTTTGCAAGGCAACCAGACCTACCAATATACCATCCGCTATAAGGGTCGTTTGCAGACTCCTGAGGAGTTTGAGGAAATCGTACTCAAATCTCTTAACGATGGTAGTCTGTTGCGCATGAAAGATGTGGCAGATATTGAGTTGGGCCGTACCACCTACTCGTTCTTCAACCGTGTGAACGGACACAAGGCAGTGACTGCCATTGCAATGCAGTTGCCTGGTTCTAACGCTACAGAAGCCGTACAAGGCATAGAGAAAGCATTGGAAGGCTACGAAGGCCGTCTGCCAGCTGGTTTGAAAATCAATGTCGCACAAAGTGTGAACGAATTCTTGTTTGCCTCTATCTACGAGGTGATCAAGACCTTGATCGAGGCGTTCATCCTGGTGTTCATCGTAGTATATATCTTCTTGCAGGATTTCCGTTCTACACTGATTCCTGCCATCGCCATTCCTGTGGCGTTGATTGGTACCTTCTTCCTGTTGTACGTTATCGGCTTCAGCCTGAACCTGCTGACACTCTCGGCATTGGTGCTCGCCATCGCTATTGTGGTCGATGATGCCATTGTGGTGGTGGAGGGTGTGCATGCTAAGCTCGACCAAGGCTATACCTCTGCTAAGCAAGCAAGTATTGACGCTATGCGTGAGTTGGCCAGCGCCATCATTTCCATCACCTTGGTCATGATGTCTGTGTTCATTCCTGTGAGCTTCATGAGCGGTACGGCAGGTGCTTTCTACCAGCAGTTTGGTCTGACTATGGCCATTGCCATCGGTTTCTCTGCTATCAACGCTTTGACTTTGAGTCCGGCACTTTGCGCTATCTTCTTGAAGCCTCACAAGAAAGAAGGTGAAGGTAAAGAAGAAGAAAAGGTGAGTCGCATGGAGAAGTTCCACCGTGGTTTCAACCGCTGGTACGATAACATCTTGGAGAAATACAAGAAGCATGTGGCTTACTTCATCGAGCACAAGAAACTCTCTTGGGGCATTGTGATAGCATCTATCGTGGCTTTGGTATTGCTGATGCAAACCACTCCATCGGGTATGGTGCCAAACGAAGATACAGGTACGTTGATGGGTACGGTAACCCTGCCTGCAGGTACCTCACAGGAACGCTCCATGGAGATTATGCTACGTGTGGATAGCCTCATCGCTGCCGAGCCAGCTGTACAGAGCCGTACCATGATTTCTGGCTTTAGCTTGACCGGTGGTAGCGGACCTTCTTACGGTTCGTTCATCATCAAGCTGAAGGACTTCGAGGAGCGCGGACTGATGCAGAACTCGCAGATTGTATTCATTACTTTATATATGCGTGCGCAGAAGATTATCCCAGAGGCACAGGTGCTGTTCTTCCAGCCGCCTATGATTCAGGGTTACTCTATGTCGAGCGATATCCAGCTGTATATGCAGGACAAGACTGGTGGTACGCTGGATAACTTCTTCCAGGTGGTAAATGAATACAACGCCGCCTTGGAACAGCGTCCGGAGGTCAACTCAGCACGTACCTCATTCAGTCCGAGCTTCCCACAATATGAGATGGACATTGATGCAGCTGCTTGTAAGCGTGCAGGCATCAGTCCTTCAACCGTTCTGAGTGCGATGCAAGGCTATTATGGCGGTTTGTATGCTTCCAACTTCAACCGTTTCGGTCGTATGTATCGTGTTATGGTGCAGGCTGACCCTGAGGCGACCAAGGATATGGAATCGCTGAAGAACATCAAGATTAAGAACAATGCCGGTGAGATGGCTCCAATCACACAGTTCTTCAGCATGAAGAAGGTGTATGGTCCTGATGTGATCAACCGTTTCAATATGTACACGGCTATGACCGTTATGGTTTCTCCTGCTGCCGGCTATTCTTCCGGTGAAGCTTTGAACGCCATCGCTGAGGTAGCAGAGACCCTTCCTCCAGGCTTCGGCTATGAATTAGGTGGTTTGGCACGTGAGGAGGCTGAAACTAGCGGTAGTACCACTGCTCTTATCTTCCTTCTCTGCTTCGTATTCGTATATCTGTTGCTGAGTGCACAGTACGAGAGCTACATCTTGCCGTTGGCCGTATTGCTGTCAGTACCATTCGGTTTGATGGGTAGCTTCATCTTTGTGAACATCATGAGTGCCATCGGTTCATTCTCTATCTTGCAGATGATCATGGGCTCTATGTCTAACGATATCTACATGCAGATTGCATTGATTATGCTGATGGGTCTGTTGGCAAAGAACGCCATCTTGATTGTGGAGTTCGCCCTCGACCGCAGAAAACAAGGCATGAGCTTGACGAAAGCAGCCATCTTAGGTGCTGCAGCTCGTTTGCGTCCTATCTTGATGACCTCACTCGCCATGATTGTGGGTCTGTTGCCACTGATGTTCGCATTCGGTGTAGGTGCTCACGGTAACCGCACATTAGGTGCCGCAGCTGTAGGCGGTATGTTGATCGGTATGATCCTGCAGATTTTCTTCGTACCGATGTTGTTCGTTGTATTCCAGCACTTGCAGGAGAAGGTGAAGCCTATTGAATGGTCGGATATCGACAATTCTGACGCTACTCCTGAGATTGCACAATATACTAAATAAGGACTACTATGAAGAAAAGTATTATTATATGTATGGTAGGCGCGGCAGTCATGATG
Source organism: uncultured Prevotellaceae bacterium (assembly GCA_946407325.1). Next base: position 6,715 of record CAMJNN010000024.1, read on the forward strand.
AGCAGCTGCCGCATCTACAAAGCTTATGAAAGGCCAGAGGACTTGGTGACTGAGGGTTTGTATCGCGACCCGATATCCGATACAGATACGCTCAATGCTGTGGCAGGGGAGACTTTTGGAGATCTGCCTTGGCGTGAAGTCTTTACTGACGTTCAGTTGCAGTCACTTATCGAACAGGCATTAGAGAACAATGCCGACATTCGCAGTGCACAGCTGACGATTGAACAGGCACAAGCATCGCTGACGGCATCCCGCTTGGCTTACCTGCCCAGTCTGACGCTTTCTCCGCAAGGTACGTTCAACTATGCTATGCACACCAACGTATGGACCTATGCCGTACCTGTAGCTGCCTCATGGCAAGTTGACCTCTTCGGTCAGTTATTGAACCCAGCCCGCAAGGCAAAGGTAAGCTACCAGCAGGCTCAGTACTACCAGCAGGCTGTGCAGACCAACATCATCTCATCGGTAGCCAACATGTATTATACGCTGCTGATGCTCGACCGCCAGTATCAGATCTCTGAGGAAACAGCCGGACTGATGAAGCGTACGGTAGAGACTATGGAGGCTATGAAAGATGCAGGCATGACGAACAGTGCAGCGGTAGAGCAGAGCCGCACAGGCTATGCACAAGTGATGGCTTCGCTTCCAGGTATTAAGCAAAGCATTCGTGAGATGGAGAATTCGCTGTGTCTGATACTGAATGTACCTGGTCAGCAGATTCCTCGCACTACATTTGACGAACAGCAACTGCCGACCAACTTCCTGACAGGTATTCCTGCACAGATGCTTGCTAACCGTCCGGATGTCAAGGCTGCTGAGATGTCGTTGGCAGCATGCTATTACGACACCAACAGTGCCCGTGCTGCTTTCTTCCCACAACTCACCATCAATGCACAAGAATCATGGACCAACAACCTGGGACAGGTAGTAAACCCTGGTAAGTTCATGACTACCCTTATGGCCGGCATCACCCAGCCTCTGTTTGCGAGAGGTAAACTGATTGCAGGACTGAAAGCTGCGAAAGCCAATGAAGAGAAAGCTAAGATGACTTTCCAGACAGCTTTGTTGAAAGCTGGTAACGAAGTGAGCAATGCCCTTTACCAATACCAGATGAATACCGAGAAATCGGAATCACGCAAGGTACAGGTAGCTTCAGCTAAGAAGGCTTCAGAAGATACGGCCGATCTGTTCAAGTTGGGCACCTCTTCTTATCTGGAGGTGTTGAGCGCACAACAGTCATACCTCAGCGCACAGCTGTCTGAAGTGAGTGACACATACGACCGCATGAAGGCTGTCATCAACCTCTACGCTGCATTAGGTGGCGGAAGACAATAACATAAAACATTAGTACCATGATTAGTGAATTAGCTTATATAGGAAAAGGTGCGAAGTTGGGTAAGAACGTTACCGTTGAACCTTTCGCATATATTGCCGATGATGTAGTGATTGGCGACGATTGCTACATCTACGCGCACGCAACAATATTAGACGGTACCCGCATGGGCAACCGTAACAAGATTCATCAAGGGGCTGTCTTAGGTACCGAACCTCAGGACCTGAAGTACAAGGGTGACAAGACAGAACTGATCATAGGTGATGATAACGATATCCGTGAAAACGTAGTGATTGCACGTGCTACGAATGCCGGACATGCCACTTCCATTGGCAACAACTGTCACCTGATGGATGGCGTACACATCTGTCATGGAGCTGTGCTGAAAGATTATGTGATGGTGGGCTTGAAGTCTATCATTGGTGGCAACTGTGTGATAGAAAGCTACAATGTGCTGAGTAATGCTGTTATTCTCTACGAGAATGTACACATTGGTAATTGGACACTCATCCTTTCAGGTACCCGTCTGCGTAAGGATGTACCTCCATATATCATGGTAAAGGGCAACCCTGCCACTTATCATGGTGTGAACACCGTCATCTTGCAGAAGAACACATTCCAGCCAATGAATGATACGACACTGCGTCACGTTATGAACGCCTACCTCATCTTGTACCACTCCAATATCAGTCCTCAGGATGCGGCCATCCGTATCAAGAGTGAGATTGAGAGTTGTCCGGAGGTAGAGAACATTATCAACTTCATCACCAACTCGAAGCTGATTGTCTAAGAAAAGTAAACCCCGCCAAAAGCGGGGTTTATTTGTTTTATTGTCTTATAACTACATCGACGAGAATGTCGGAATACAATTATCCCCGCCAGCGGCGGGGATATATTCTTTATTGTCTGATAACTTCATCGACGAGGATATCGAAACAAAGCATCGAATACCCTATGATGTTGCCACTGCCATTCTTTCCATAGGCACTCTGATAAGGAATGAACACCATCCAACGTTCCTTCTCACGCATAAACTGTAAGGCGGTTTTCCATCCCTGTATGATATTACCGCTGATAGTGAACGTAGAAGGTGTATTAAACAGAGTGGGCAAATTATCGTTGCCGTCAAGAGTCCTGTTGTCAATGGCCGAGTAACCAGTAAAATTACCATCGAAACGAGCACCCGTGATGTCGGTACCATAATAATATACCGAAGCCGCATCCGTAAAATATGCTCGGATACCGTCAGTATTCGACAACAGTTTCTTCACATAGATATATTGCAACTGGTAGTTGGTACTGGTATTGGTCTCGATGGCGTAATAAGTACCTATTTGCATGGCGTCAGCCTCAGCAGCCGTAGCCACTACCTTGCCCGCAGCCAAGTCACTGATAGAGTCAACAAACAACTTGTTTTTTTCTTCCCAGTTGTCATATACGCTCGGCTCCTTGACTTCCTCACAGGCAATGATGGCACCCACCACAAAAACCAGTAGCAGCATATGTGCCACCGCACGGAATATGTGTCTTGTGTTAATATTCATAGATTATTGTAATTTCTTCAACAAACTGGTGATGCTCACGCGGTCGGCAATGATGTTGTTCAGTTCACTGATGGCCACACGTTCCTGCTGCATGGTATCACGATTACGCAGGGTTACACAATTGTCGTTCAACGTGTCGTGGTCAACGGTTACGCAGTAAGGAGTACCCACAGCATCCTGACGGCGGTAGCGCTTACCGATACTATCCTTCTCGTCGTAGATGGTGTTGAAGTGGAACTTCAGGTCGTTCACAATCTCGCGTGCCTTCTCAGGCAGACCATCCTTCTTCACCAATGGCAACACAGCCAACTTCACAGGAGCCAAAGCAGCAGGCAACTTCAGTACCACGCGGGTCTCACCGTTCTCCAACTGTTCCTCGGTATAAGCCGCGCTCATCACGCTCAAGAACATACGGTCAACACCAATACTGGTCTCGATCACAAACGGAGTATAGCTCTCGTTGGTCTCCGGATCGAAATACTTGATGCTCTTGCCAGAATACTTCTCGTGCTGACTGAGGTCGAAGTTGGTACGAGAGTGAATACCCTCCACCTCCTTGAAACCAAACGGCATGAGGAATTCTACGTCAGTAGCAGCGTTGGCATAATGAGCCAGCTTCTCATGGTCGTGGAAACGATAGTGATCAGCACCAAAGCCCAGTGCCTGATGCCACTTCATACGGGTTTCCTTCCACTTGCTGAACCACTCCATCTCAGTGCCAGGACGTACGAAGAACTGCATCTCCATCTGCTCAAACTCCCTCATACGGAAGATGAACTGACGAGCCACAATTTCGTTGCGGAAAGCCTTACCTATTTGAGCGATACCGAAAGGCACCTTCATACGGCCAGTCTTCTGCACGTTCAGGTAATTCACGAAGATACCCTGAGCCGTCTCTGGACGCAGATATACTTTCATGGCACCATCAGCAGTAGAACCCATCTCGGTCGAGAACATCAGGTTGAACTGTCGAACCTCTGTCCAGTTTCTCGTACCGCTGATAGGACAAACAATCTCTTCATCCAGGATAATCTGACGCAACTCATCCAGGTCCATAGCATTCATGGCTGCACTGTAGCGGGCATGCAAAGCATCACGCTTCTCTTGCAGTTCCAACACCTTCGGACTGGTGGCACGATATTTTGCCTCATCAAAGTCTTCCTTGAATCGCTTGGCAGCCTTAGCTACCTCTTTTTCAATCTTATCATCATATTTGGCTATTTCATCCTCAATCAGCACATCGGCACGATAGCGCTTCTTGGAGTCACGGTTATCAATCAATGGGTCGTTAAATGCGTCGACGTGTCCGCTGGCTTTCCATATGGTTGGATGCATAAAGATAGCTGAGTCGATACCCACGATATTGTCGTGCAACAGTACCATGCTCTGCCACCAATATTGTTTGATATTGTTTTTCAGTTCTACACCATTCTGACCATAGTCGTACACTGCAGCCAGGCCGTCATAAATATCACTGCTGGGGAAAACAAAGCCATATTCCTTGCAATGTGCAACAATCTTTTTGAAAACATCTTCTTGTGCCATATCCTTCAATTTTTACACATAATTCATAAAATTGCCACAAAGATACTGCTTTCCGTTCAAATAATTCTACAATTTTCTGTATATTTGCACAAATTTAGAACTATTTTATGAGTAAAGACACTGACAAGCCCATCGATGACTTCGCAACAGACGAAGCTACAGGGCACTCTGACTACAAACCTACCGACACTCATGATGCCAATGCCAAGCATCAATTGAGCGGCATGTATGAGAACTGGTTCCTCGATTATGCATCGTATGTTATCCTCGAGCGAGCCGTACCTCATATCATCGACGGCCTCAAGCCAGTACAACGTCGTATCCTGCACACCATGTGGCGTATGGAAGACGGACGCTACAACAAGGTAGCAGGTATTGTGGGCGAAACCATGAAATTTCACCCCCATGGCGACGCGTCTATCGGCGATGCCCTGGTGCAGTTAGGACAGAAGGAAATGCTGATTGACACGCAGGGTAACTGGGGTAACATCCTTACGGGCGATGGAGCAGCTGCTCCCCGATATATTGAAGCTCGCCTCACCAGCTTTGCTAAAGAAGTAGTGTTCAACCCCAAAACCACTGAATGGCAGTTCTCCTACGATGGCCGTAACGAAGAGCCGGTGAACCTGCCAGTCAAGTTCCCACTGCTGCTGGCGCAGGGTGTAGAAGGCATTGCCGTAGGCTTGTCATCCAAGATTCTGCCACATAACTTCAATGAGATATGCGATGCAGCCGTAAGCTACCTGCACGATGAAGACTTCAAACTCTACCCTGACTTCCAAACGGGTGGTGCCATCGAGGTGTCGAAATACAACGACGGCGAGCGTGGTGGCAGTGTGCGTGTACGTGCAAAGATAGAAAAAGTAGATAACCACACCCTAGCTATCCGCGAACTGCCTTTCGGTCGTACGGTGGCCAATGTGTGCGATTCTATCGTGAAGGCCAACGACAAAGGGAAGATCAAGGTGAAGCAGGTGGAAGATCTTACCTCTGCCAACGTAGAGATATTGGTACACCTGCAGAGTGGTGTATCGTCCGACAAGACCATTGATGCACTCTATGCCTTTACCGACTGCGAAATCAATATCTCCCCCAACTGCTGCGTCATCGACGAGCGCAAACCACAATTCCTTACCGTCAGCGATGTACTGCGTCGTTCGGTTGACAACACGAAGGAACTGTTACGCAGGGAATTGGAAATCAAGAAGGGCGAAATCCTCGAACAGTTGCATTTTGCTTCATTAGAAAAGATCTTCATCGAAGAGCGTATCTATAAAGACAAGAAATTTGAGGAGGCACAAAGCATCGATGCTGCCTGCGAACATATTGACGACCGTCTCACGCCGTTCTATCCATATATGGTGCGTGAAGTGACCAAGGAGGATATTCTGAAACTCTTGGAGATCAAGATGGGACGCATCCTGAAGTTCAACTCCGACAAGGCAGAAGAGGCCATTGTGAAGATGAAGGCCGACATTGAGGAGATAGACAAACTGCTGGCCAACCTAGTGGAATATACCGCTAACTGGTTCCTCAAACTGAAGAAGAAATATGGTGCACAGTTCCCTCGCCGTACGGAGGTACGCAACTTCGATGTTATTGACTCGGCACGAGTCATCGAGGCTACCGAGAAACTGTATGTCAACCGTGAAGAAGGTTTCATCGGCTATGGCTCACAAATGAAGAAGGACGAGTTTGTATGCAACTGCTCTAACCTTGACGATGTGATTGTGTTCTTCCGCGACGGACGCTATGTGGTGACCTCTGTGGCCGATAAGAAGTTCATCGGCAAGGACATCTACTACATTGCCCTCTTCAACAAGAACGACAAACGCACCATCTACAATGTGGTGTATCGTGATGGCAAAAATGGTTGGAACTTCATCAAACGCTTTGCTATAACAGCGGTGGTACATGACCGTGAATATACCATCACCCAAGGCAAGGAGGGTTCCCGTATGTTGTATTTCACTGCCAACCCCAACGGTGAGGCAGAAACCATCAAGGTGACACTCAAGCCCACCCCACGTTTGAAGAACCTGGTAATCGACCAAGACTTTAGTCAGATTCTCATCAAGGGTCGTCAGGCGATGGGTAACATCCTTACCAAATTCCCCATCCACCGCATCACCCTCAAGGCGCATGGTGTCTCTACATTAGGTGGCCGTGAGGTATGGTTCGACGAGGATGTGCGTCGCCTCAACTACGACGGTCATGGCAAGCATCTGGGCGAGTTCCTGGATGGAGAGCTGATTCTCGTGGTGTTGGAGAACGGTGATTTCTATACTACCGACTTCGACACCAATAATCATTACGATGACAATATCCGAGTAATCGAGAAGTTCGACCCTCACAAGGTATGGACGGTCGTGCTGTATGATGAGTCACAGAAGGGATTCCCTTACGTGAAACGCTTCAACTTCGAGGCAACCAACCGTAAGCAGAACTACTTGGGCGACAATCCCGGGAACCGTCTGCTGCTGCTCAGCGACCAGTACTACGCTCGCTTCCTGGTAACCTTCG
>CAMJNN010000025.1 GCA_946407325.1 uncultured Prevotellaceae bacterium
ACGGATGGGGATTCTTCGGAGCAGAGTGCTTCGGCATCCTGTGCATCGACCTCTGGGCGGCTGCCTGTGGTTTTGCCTTGTTCTATGGCATTAAGAAGTTGCATGGACTGCGTGTGACATCTCGCATTGAGGAAGAAGGTCTTGACATCTACGAGCACGGAGAGAGTTGCTACAACTAATTATCTTTTAAGGTTTAATTATTAATAGGATTGTATTATGATGAAGGTAAGAAATTTACTCTTCATGGCTGCGCTGTTCCTGTCAGTGACAGCTGTGAAAGCTCAGAATAACCATATTGAGACCACTATCTCAGCCGATTTTGTCAGTCAATACATCTGGCGTGGACAAGATTTGGGAAATGTTTCGTTGCAACCTACATTGGGGGTTAGTTACAAATGTCTTTCCCTCTCAGCATGGGGAAATATTGGGATTAGTAATCCTTCCGATACCAAAGAGTTTGACCTGACTATTGGTTATACTGTTGGTGGTTTTAACATAGGCATAACTGACTATTGGTTCAGTGATGGAGGTGATCCTGAGGGACGTTATTTCAAATATGATGCCCATTGTACCAATCATATCTTTGAAGCCAACGTGGGTTATGACTTTGGTGTGGCTAATCTGCAGTGGTACACTAATTTTGCAGGCAATGACAATAGAACCCAAAAAGGGAAACGAGCTTATAGCAGTTACTTTGAACTAAGTGTTCCTTTCAAGTTGGGTACTATCGATTGGAATGCTTCCATAGGTTGTGTGCCATTTGCCACGGATCTTTATGGAACGACTGGATTTGCAGTAACGAATCTTTCGCTGAGGGCAACGAAAGACATTACCATAACCGATAAATTCAGTATTCCTATTTTTGCAGGACTGACGGCCAACCCAAACTCTAAGAAAGCTTATTTAATATTGGGTATAACACTACAACCATAACAATGAAATACAATAATGGGATTTAGTAGTTTATTAACTATTACAACAGTGCAGGGAATGCTGAGAAGCATCCCCTGTTTTTTTGTAGTCTTCATCTTTTCATTAAAGAGGTAGGCTTGAAAGATAAGTTTTATTTTGTCTTTCAAATGTTTGTTCCTATATTTGCAGTAGATATAATAACAAAGTGGTATGAAACATTTTTCTTTTGGCAAGCTGACTGTAATAGTGGCTTGTGTGGCAATGATGACTGGTTGTGCTGGTCAGCCTTCGCAGGAAGGGATGAACCGAAAGCCGGGTAACTATCCTGGCAATCCCGAAGAGTGGTTTGCACCTAAGTTGGTAACAGACAACACCTATCGTAATGTAGCGAAACTCAGAGCAGCATACGCCTCTTCGAGTTTTGACTATAACCTGACGGCTCAGTTGGCGACAGATGGTATCGTGAGTGAAACGATGCCGCCAACTACTCAATTGTTCACGCAAGACGGTGAGGTGCCTCGTATACAGAAGGAGATTATCTTCGACTCCAATGACATAACCTCATATATTGTCAATGGTAACGATATTTTCCTACAGTTGGATATGGCTGATATGCAGCTGGATATCGACCAGATAGCCTTGCGAGGCAGGGTTGTCCTGGACACCCGTAAGACTCGTGGTTACGAAGTGAAGATACTGGCTTCTGTTGATGGTACTCAGTGGGACGAACTGGATGCACAAAGTGGCAGCAACTACTTTGGTGTGGAAGGAGGTGCTTGGGCTGGATATCCTCCTCGTAAAGTAGCTACGGGTGAGTCACCTGTAAGATTCCTCTACGAGCATGGAGCCGTGAAGAATCCTCCTGTGGTGGCTCCAGCTACAAATGCAGGACCAAACCCAATGATGACGCGTACTATCAATTATGTGGTGAAGCTTCCTGCGGCCAAGACTTATAGCCATTTCAAGATAGAGATGAAGATGCCGAGTGCACAGAGCTGGACGATTACTTCCTGGGATTTTGCCAAGGGTGACGAACCCGTTTCTCCGCTCCCATCTTTCCGCTTCAATAGTGCTTGGATGAGTGCATCAGCTGGCAATGAGTGGCTGATGGTGGACTTGGGTACTAAGGCGCAGTTTGATAAAGTGAACCTGCACTGGATTAATAAGGCCGTGAAAGGTGTGATAGAGGCATCCGACGATGCCAAGACTTGGAAACAAGTGGCAGAATTGCCTGGTGGCGAGGACCTAAATGATGTGATTGCCTTGAACAAGACTGTGAAGAGCCGCTATGTTCGACTGAATTTGACAGAAGCTGCTGGTGGCAAGCCATACGTGCTGAGTGAGATGGAAGTGATGGGCAAAGGTGGCTTGGTAGCTCAAAACGAAGTGGCTGAGGCAACCTGGACGAACCTGCAAGTAGATAATGGCCAGATATTGAACGGCCAACTGTCATTGGATGGGGGCAATTGGAAACTGCAACGTGCTTCAGAAGTGAATGCTTCTGGCGAGGCTATTGCTCAGTCTGGTTTTGACGATGAAGCTTGGATAGCAGCTACTGTTCCTGGTACTGTATTGTCGAGTTATGTGAATATAGGTGCCGTTGCCGATCCAAATGTAGCTGATAATCAGTTGCAGGTGTCGGAATCATTCTTCTATTCAGATTTTTGGTATCGTCATACATTCAATATTGAAGCGCTAGGAGAGCGTACGTTCTTGAACTTCGATGGCATCAACTGGAAAGCTAACATCTATTTGAATGGCAAGCAGATTGGTAATATCGATGGCGCTTTCATACGAGGCAAGTTTGATGTGACGGATGTGGTGAAGCAAGGTGAGAACGTATTGGCTGTAAAGATTATCAAAAATGCCCATCCTGGTGTGGTGAAGGAGCAGACAGCTTGGTCTCCCGACTATAACGGTGGTGTCTTAGGTGCCGATAATCCTACCTTCCATGCTTCTATCGGTTGGGACTGGATTCCGACCATCCGTGGACGAAACATCGGTATTTGGAACGATGTGTACCTCACTTACGCTGGTGTTGTAACCATTGAAGATCCATTCATACAGACCGACCTGCCATTGCCTGATACCGATTATGCTGATATTTTGGCTGAGGCCACCCTGAAAAACTATAGCGATAAGGCTGTGAAGGGTGTGTTGAGCTTCAACATGGGAAACGATGGCACTGGTCTGACTGAACAGATGGAGGTGGAGTTGGCACCTGGAGAAAGTAAACTCGTGAAGTTGCCATCTGCCAGATTAGACAATCCGAAACTGTGGTGGCCAGTGGGTTATGGCGAGCAAAATCTCTATGATAGCAAGTTTACTTTTACAGTGGATAATCTTGAGAGTGATGTCAAGACCTTCAAGATGGGTGTTCGTGAGCTGACCTTTGTAGATGAGCCCTACGTACAGGCTGGAGGTATCCTGAGAGGTAAGGAGCAGTTCAAGAATCCTATACGTTTGACGGTCTATATCAATGGCAAGCGTGCCGTAGGCTTTGGTGGCAACTGGGGTATGCCAGAATCTAACCTTAACTATCGTGGTCGTGAGTATGACGCAGCGGTGAAATATCATGCCGACATGCACTTTACCATTATTCGCGACTGGGTAGGTATGGTTGGCGACGAAGAGTTCTATGAGGCATGCGATAAGTATGGTGTGTTGATTTGGCAGGACTTCTGGTTGGCAAATCCTGCTGACGGACCAGATCCTTATTATGAGGATATGTTTGTGGCGAATGCACGCGATTATGTGAAACGCATCCGCAATCATGCTGCTTTGGGTATTTATGTGGGTAGAAATGAAGGCAACCCACCTGCTTCATTGGACGGTCAATTACACGACCTGGTGGCTGAGTTGCATCCTGGAATGCGTTACATCTCTCACTCGGCCGATGGTGTGGTAAGTGGCGAAGGTCCTTACAATGCGTTGGAGCCGATAGAGTATTTCCGTAATTATGGACACGATCGTTTCCACAGCGAGAGGGGTATGCCTAATGTGATGACCTACGAGAGTATGAAGCTGGCCTTTGGTGAAGAGAACTTAGAACCGGTGAGTACCTTGGCTACTCCTAATGCTATATATGGATTGCACGACTATGCTTTGGGAGGTTCAAGCGGTCCTTCGGCTCAGCAAACAGAGACTTTCAACAAGATGATTGCCAAAATGTTTGACAAGCCTAAGAATGCTGAGGAATTTGCCGAATGGGCACAGTGGGTGAACTACAACGGCTATCGTGCTATGTTTGAGGGTCGTGGTGAACATCGTCGTGGTTTGCTGTTGTGGATGAGTCATCCAGCATGGCCGTCAATGGTTTGGCAGACTTACGACTATTACCTCAACCCAACAGGTGGTTACTTTGGTAGCAAGAAGGCTTGCGAACCTATTCATATCCAGTGGAACCCAGTGCGTGATGATATTGAGGTGGTGAACTACTATGCTGGCGATTTTGCCGGTGTGACGGGTACGGCTCAGTTGATTAGTCAGGATGGCCAGGTTGTATGGGAGAAGCAGGCATCATTTGATGTGAAGAATGATGAGACGGTGGCTTTGTTCCTCTTGGAAGAACCAGCCGAATTGAGCAATACCTATTTCATTAAATTGACTTTGAAGCAAGGTGATAAGTTGTTGTCAGAAAACTTCTATGTAAGAGGCAAGGAGGATGGTAACTATCAGTCGTTGCTCGAATTGCCTTATATTGAGTTAGGTAATGACATTAAGATAGTTCGTGAAGGTGATGAATGGGTATTGGATGGCACACTGAAGAATGATAGTGACACGCCTGCTCTGATGATTCGCTTGGCTGTTAAGGGTGACAAAACTGCATGCATGATGGCACCAGTAGTGTACAATGAGAATTACTTCAGTCTGATGCCTGGCGAGAGTAAGCAGATTCATATCACTTTGGCTAATGCTGATACACAAGGTGAAAAACCAACGTTGGAAGTCACGGGCTTCAATGTTACAAGTGACAAGGCTAAAATAGGAAAGAGCAGAAAGAGCTTAAGATAAACGGAAAAGAAGGGGTAACGAAAAGTTATCCCTTCTTTTTATCCAGTTGCCAGATGGAAACAACCACTAGCAATACAGCCAGGGCGAGGCAAAGGAAATAGGGGGTAGTGCCCATAATATCTGCCAGCGTATCGGCTTCTGGATAGGTACGTGTAAAATAAACCGACAAACTATTGTTAAGGATATGAATAAGGATGCCCGGTATCAGGCTATGTGTCTTATAAAACAACCACGCCAACAGTAAACCCAATAAAAAAGCGTTCAGCACCTGTGCGGGGTTGATGTGGAAGATGCCAAAGATTAGCGCTGAAAAGAAGATGGCTTTCTTCGGAGAATATGCTTTCAGTAATTCTGAGGTGATGGCGCCACGAAATAGTATTTCTTCCAGAATAGGACCTACAATAGCAATGGCTAAGATGCCCAACCAAGAGCCTTCCATGTTGGAGAAAGTACTTTCTAACCAGTTGGGTAAGAAGTCTGTCAATGATGCAATGACATCGGAGATAAAGATAGCAGAGAGGCCAGCTAAGAAGGTCCATCCCAAGAAAGAGACTGTTGTGGGATGCCACAGGTTTTTGTTAGTAAGATAGCCTTTCTGTATCAGGATGCCTGCCATGACGACATCGGCCACTATTAATGCGACCACCATGGCAGATTCCACCTTTATTGATGGCCATTGACTGAAACATAACGTCAATATGCCTCCTGCTATTACTTGTATCAGCAGATATAAAAGCACTAAGAAAATAGACCTTTTCATGACGCTAAAATTATTTTAATCTCTGCAGCATCTTGTTGTAGTTGCAACGTCAGTTGTTCCTTGGTATCAAACTTTACCTCGCCTCGAGTACGCTTTATCAGTGAGAGCCTCAACTCTTTATCATATATGTCATCGTGGAAGTTAAAGATGTGTACCTCAATGCTTCGCTCATCGCCATTGGCCAATGTTGGACGAGTGCCGATGTTGAGCATCCCTTGATATCTTTTCCCATCCAATTCAACCATTACGGCATATACACCATTGGCAGGTATCAGTTTTTCAGTAGTCACTTGCAGATTGGCTGTAGGGAACCCAAGAGTTTGTCCTACATGAAAGCCACTGACTACCTGACCTCTTAGCATATATGGGTAGCCTAAGCATTTGTTGGCTACTTGCAGGTCGCCACACAAGAGCAGTTCCCTTATTTTTGAAGAACTGACGAATGGCAGTTCTGTAGCCTGTATTACTTCGATGCCCAATTCCTTACCATAGTTTACATAATCCTCAAAACCCTCTGAACGATTGTGTCCGAAGCGGTGGTCATAGCCAATAAGTAAAGCATACACATGGTATTTGTTACGAAGTAGTTGCATGAATTCATAGGCAGTGAGGGAAGCCAACTCCGGGGTAAAATCCATCACCTCGCAATGGCTGATACCTACCTTTTTTAGTAGACTGATTTTTTCTTCTGTGGTGGTGAGCAGACAGAAACGACTGGAATCATGGTGTACTACCTTTCGGGGTAGTTGGGCGAAAGTGACCACCATAGGAGTCAGGTTGTGTGCCTGTGCCACCTCTATCACTTGCCTTAGCAGGTGTCGGTGTCCAAGATGTACACCATCAAAAAAACCTATTGTTGCAACATAGCTTGTTTCCATCTTAACCTCTCACCCTCCTAATATAGCGTTCGATTTCTCCTATCCACAAAACGCATGAAGTGACACCTACTATTACCAACCATTCGTTGATGCTTAGAGGCTCTGTTCGGAATACCTCTCCACCTATTTCCACAATCAGTATTTGTCCCATGAAAATGAGCAGTGCTACTCCTAACATGCCAAAAGAATGTCCTAAGTTCTTGAAGGCTGACTCATCAGAACCAAATGCTTTGGCATTAAACAGGTTCCAGAATTGCAACAACACAAATACCGTAAAGAAGATGGTAAGTCGATGCAGGGTCATGCCTCCATCTGCATGATTATAAGTATAAAGCAGTCCCATCAGCAGTACCAAAAAAGTAAATCCGTATCCTAATATAAACCGTGCCATTCCGTGAGTAATTATAAAATCGTCGGGTTGACGAGGTTTCTCCTGCATCACACTCTCGCTTGGAGGAATGGAGGCCAATGCCAATGCCGCAAAGGTATCCATGATGAGGTTCACCCATAATATCTGAGTTACCGTAAGAGGCAATTCGGTACCCAAGAACGCACCCAAAAGCACAATGAGCAATGCCACCAGGTTGATGGTGAGCTGAAACAAGATGAAACGCTGGATGTTGCGATAGAGCGAACGCCCCCACATTACGGCAGTACCTATGCTGTTGAAAGAGTTATCCAATAAGGTAATGTCTGAGGCTTCCTTGGCGACTGAAGTGCCAGAACCCATAGACAGCCCTACTTGGGCATGGTGCAGAGCTGGAGCATCGTTGGTGCCATCACCAGTAACGGCCACAACAGCCCCTTTTTGTTGCAGGAGCTGTACCAATCGTTGTTTGTCGGAAGGGCGAGCACGCGACATAATCTTTATGTCAAGCACCCTGTCTAATGCCTCCTCGTCCGTCAAAGCTGCAAACTCAGTGCCAGTGATACGGTTATGGTCTGTATCCTCTTTGGTCCATAAGCCTATCTGGCGTCCTATCTCAGTAGCAGTAGCTGGTGTATCACCTGTTACTATTTTTACTTGAATACCAGCCGACTGGCAACGTTTCACTGCAGCTGGTACATCTAAACGAACGGGGTCGCTAATGGAAACGTAGCCGAGGAAGATGGCATTTTCGATTTCATCCAAGGTGATACGGTCCACAAACTTGTAGGCAAAGCCGAGGGTACGCATGCCTTGGTTTTGGAAGGCAAGAAGGTCGCTCTCAATGGTATTTTGGTAATCGTCCATCGGTTCCAAACCTTTGGCAGTAGCCACTTGGTTGCACATGCTACTCACAATCTCAGGAGCACCTTTTATATATAAGATGTCCTTGCCCAGGGTGTAGGAATGTACCAAGGTAGCCATGTACTTGCGTTCGGTAGAGAATGCAATCTGGTCTAACGACTCCACATTCAACTTTAGCTTCATATAGTCGATACCTTGACTGTGGAGCCATAAAAGCAAGGCTACCTCTGTAGGGTTGCCTATGCCAGTTGGCTTGCCCCCATCAACAGGAATCTCCAAGAAAGAAGTGGAGTTAGCACTGATGCCCTCTTTCACCAAGTGACTGAGTTCGTCATCCTTCACCTTTCGCTCCCCTCGCAAGCCGAAGAAGCAGGCCTCTTGCACCTGCATCTGGTTTTGTGTGAGAGTACCTGTCTTATCGGTACATATTACATTGATGGCACCCATTGTCTCGCATGCATGCATCTTCCTAACTAAGTTATTGGTGGAAAGCATACGGCGCATATTCAGTGCCAGGCTCAAGGTCACGCTCATAGGCAATCCCTCTGGCACGGCCATCACTATCAGGGTAACTGCCATCATAAACAATTGTAACGTATCTTTGATGGGTGCCAACCATTCTTCAAAGGTATGCAGGTTGCCAAAGTCATATACCATCAATACGTCCTTTATAAAGAAAATGATGAAAGCCATACCTGCCACTGCAAAACCAACGTTGCCTATTAACTTGGCCAGTTTAGCTAATTGCTGGTTCAAGGGTGTATCTTCATGCGTTTCTTCCATGCTTTGTTGGGCTACCTTGCCAATCTCAGTAGCGTCACCTATTGATATGACTTCCATCACACCATTACCTTCAAGCACTGTCGTTCCTCGCATTACCATATTATCGGCATAGGTGGCGTCTTTGTGGAAATGAGCCTCATCGGTTGTCTTTGACGTAGAAGGCTCTCCTGTCAGGGATGATTCATTGATCAATAGTGAGGTAGCTTCCATTAATTTACCATCGGCAGGAACCTCCTCACCTGTTTCTAATAGTACCACGTCGCCCACCACTACTTCTTTACGTGGTACTTCGCATACATGTCCGTTGCGTATAACCCTTACGGCGTTGTCATCATTCACCGTATTGAGCAAATCGAATTTGCGATTGGCTTTGTACTCAAATGCGAAACCTACACCTGTAGCCAACAAAATGGCAGCAATGATGCCGATGGTTTCAGCATATTCGTTCTCAAAGATGGAGATAGCCAGTGACAAGCAAGCAGCTACCAACAAGATGCGGATAACAGGGTCTTCGAATTTTTCCAGATATAGTTGCCAAATTGGTTTTCGCTTGGGAGGAGTGAGCACATTCAGACCATACTTCTCCCTGCTCTGTTGTACTTCAATATCAGTAAGACCTTTAAATATATGGTTATTACTTGTCATGCAGCTTTCTTTGTTCAAATAATGCTACAAAAATACAAATAATATCGCAAATAATTTTGTTTTCGACCTAAGATTGTTAACTTTGCAGAAAATGAGGAATAAACAGATTGAATAACTTTTAAAGATTACGATTATGGATAAGTACATTTGTTCAGTATGCGACTATGAGTATGATCCAGCTGTAGGCGATCCAGATAACGGCATTGCTCCAGGCACAGCTTTTGAGGATCTTCCTGAAGATTGGGTTTGCCCTATTTGTGGCGTAGGCAAGGACGAGTTTAACAAAGCCTAACCCTCCTTTTATGAAAAAGCTTTTATTTTTGGTGGCGCTGTTAATGGTGCCATCCTTTTTTGCTTTAGCCCAAAAAGAAGGCTTTAGCTATAAGTTTTATGGTCAAGTCCGAACGGACTTTTATTTCAATAGCCGTCAGAACAACGAGAGTGTGGATGGTGCATTGTTGTCTTATCCCAAAGGGAAGGATTTGGACCCAGCAGGCAAGGACTTGAATGGCATTGCCAACCTAAATATGTATAATATGCACTCCCGTCTGGGTGTGGATGTTACAGGACCGTCGTTATGGGGATGGAAGACATCTGCCAAGATTGAGTTCGATTTCAGAGGTAATAGTACCAACTTAGGTATTATACGCATGCGTCATGCTTATTTTCAGTTGGCAAAGAATGGCTTCTCCGTCTTGGCGGGTCAAACTTGGCATCCTTTGCAGAACACGGTTACGGCTGAGTTGATGAATCTTAATGTGGGTGCTCCTTTCCAGTTGCTGTTGCGTACACCACAATTACATTTCCAGTATCAGGATAAGTTGCTGAAGGTCCGCGCTGCTCTGATATGGCAGGCTCAGGTAGCTTCTATGGGTCCTGGCAATGTGCGCAGTCGTGAATACATACGTAATAGTAAGATTCCTGAATTATTTGCCAGTATCGATATCCATAATGAGACATCTACCTTTGGTGTAGCAGCTCATTTTATGTCGCTTATGCCTGAAACAAAGACGGAACAAGGGTATAAGACTAATGCGCGCGTAAATGGCTTAACCCTTGAGGCGCATGGACGATATCAAAAAGACTTGTTCATGATTGCTGCTAAAACCATCTTGAACCAGAACTTTAATCATGCCAATACTCTAGGTGGATATGGTGTGAGTAGCATTGATCCCCAAACAGGTGTGAAGGAATATACCCCTCTTCGTATGTCCCATAGCTGGGTGAATGTTATGTATGGCAAGAAATGGCGTGGTGGTATATTTGCTGGTTATCTCAAAAACCTGGGAGCATCAAAGAATGTAACCGATTTGGTAGGTGTTGGTACAAATGTTGACCAGATAGCTTCTGTCGCTGGCGAAATTACTTACAATATCCCTGGTTGGAAATTTGGCTTTGAGTATAATATCACCACAGCCTGGTATGGCACTCCCAATCAAAAGGGACGGGTGAAGAATACTTATGATGTAACTAATCATCGCCTGCTCTTTGCGGCAATGTTCATGTTTTAACTACATTTAGGACATATTCCTTTTACCAAATAATTGATGGTAGTCATGCGGTAGCCCTCTGGTAGGGCTACCGTTGGTATTGGTATATCGTTCAGGCAATAGGTCTTACCGCATCGTTCACAGTAAAAATGGGCATGTACGTCGTTATCATGCTCATCATCGTGACTATGACATAATTCATAACGAACGGCATCTGCTCCGTCTTCCATCACATGCACCAGGTGTTGCTCTCGGAACAGCGCTAATGCCCTGAATACATTTGATTTGTCAATTGTATCCACTGCATCCTCCAATTCCGACATTGTTAATGGATGCTCAGCCTCTCCCAGTGCTTTCACTAATGTGATTCGATTGGCAGTAGGTCTGATGTCATGTTCCAACAACATTTCTATGCATTTTACTTCATCCATACTTCACATTGATAACAGTTTATGTTACAAAGATACGAATAGTTGAGCAAAAATTGTATTTTCTTTGGTAGTATTTCAAATATTTGTCATATCTTTACAGGTCAAAACAGGAGATACTACGAAAACAAAGGATATGATTCAGATACATTGTATTAATAATGATAAGACCTTAGAGTTCCCTACAGGTTGTGATTTGCAGGACGTCTATCCCGCATCAGGTGTTGAGTTGCCTTATCCTGTGATAAGTGCCAGGGTAAACAATGTAGCTCAAGGTCTTAACTATAAGTTATATAATAATAAGGATGTCGAATTTTTGGATGTGCGTGAACCTTCCGCTATGCGCACCTATGTTCGCTCGTTGTGTTTTGTGCTGTATAAGGCTGTAAACGAATTGTTCCCTAACGGGGAACTGTTTATCAGGCATCCTGTTTCGAATGGTTATTATTGTTCCCTAAACATTGACAGACCTATAACCATAGAGGATGTAAATGCTATCAAGGCTAAGATGAAAGAAATCATATCAG
Organism: uncultured Prevotellaceae bacterium; assembly: GCA_946407325.1. Next base: position 11,669 of record CAMJNN010000025.1, read on the forward strand.
CTGATATCCCTTTCAAAAGTTACGAGAGTCAAGCTACTGAGGCTATACGTATATTTATGGAGAGGGGCCGTCGCGACAAGGTTAAGCTATTAGAGACATCAGGTAGCCTTTATACCCATTATTATATGTTGGGTGATACAGTGGACAGTTATTATGGCAATTTAGTTCCTTCTACCGGTTTTTTAAGTATATTCGATATCGTAAAATATTATGATGGTCTGTTGTTAAGGGTTCCTAGTCATAAGAATCCCGATAAGTTAGACGATATTGTAAAACAGGAAAAAATGTTGGACGTTTTCCAGGATCATTTACACTGGAATCACATCTTGGACATGGAAACTGTAGGTGATTTGAACAATGCTTGTCAGAAAGGTTATGCTACGCAAATCATTAATGTAGCCGAAGCATTGCAAGAGAAGAAAATTGCTCATATAGCCGAACAGATTTATAATCGCTCTGTTGAAGGCCGACCAGTGAAGTTGGTGTTGATCTCAGGACCTTCTTCGTCGGGCAAGACTACCTTTAGCAAAAGGTTGTCAGTGCAGTTGGTCACCAATGGCATCTTGCCTTATGCTATTTCGCTCGACAACTATTTCCTGCCCCGTGAAGAAACGCCAAGAGATGAAAATGGTGATTATGACTACGAATCTATCTATGCGCTCGACTTAGATCTGTTTAATAAACAGATGCAGGCTATTTTGCGGGGTGAAGAAGTGGAATTGCCTTATTATAACTTCCAGACGGGTAAACGTGAATACCGTGGACAGAAGTTAAAACTAAGAGACAATATGTTACTGGTGATGGAAGGCAATCATGGATTGAATCCTGAACTGACACCTCAGATTCCTGATGATAACAAGTTCAAGATTTATGTTTCGGCCTTAACCACTATAGCACTCGATCATCATAACTGGATACCTACAACTGATAACCGTCTGGTGCGTCGCATTATACGTGACTTCAACTATCGTGGTTATTCTGCCCAACAAACCATTGCTCGCTGGCAGAGTGTACGTGCTGGTGAGGACAAGTGGATATTCCCCTTCCAAGAGAATGCTGATGTGATGTTCAACTCAGCTTTGTTGTTTGAATTTGCAGCATTCCGTAGTCATGTGGAACCCATATTAAGTATGGTACCGCAGAATTGCCGTGAATATGCGGAAGCGTATCGTTTGTTGAAATTCATGAGATACTTTTATGCTATCCGTGATAATGAAATACCACATACTTCTCTGATTCGTGAGTTTATTGGAGGAAGCAGTTTTGTTTATTGATAATAAAAAGCTAAAAGATATGAATAAAAAGTTATTTACCTTGTTTTTGAGTCTGCTCTTCTGCTGCATGCTTGTAAATGCACAGGAAGGGCAAAAGAGTGAACTTCAGCAGCGAGCTGAGACTGAAGATGCCAGAAATAATATCGCAGCCGCTCGTTCGTTGTTTATCCGTGCTTTCGACGACTATGCTGGCAAGGGTCAGATAAAGTTGGGGGTAGAATGTGGTACAAAGGCTACAGCATTGTATCATAAGGAAAATTTTTATAAAGAAGGTTTCGAACTACTACGGCGTGTTGACCAAGCTATTAGTGCAGAGGAACAGAAGGGTGGCAAAACCTTACCTGAATTGCATTATTTAGTGACCAAGGAACGTTTGCAGATGTATATCAAGATGAGAAATACGGCACGTGCCATGGATCAGATCAATACAATGGAAAGTCAGGTGAAAACTGCCAACGATGAGAACCTGATGAGCGATTTGTTATACAACAAAGCTATTTATCATTACACCTTTGGACAGATTTCACAAGGAGATGCCGTATTTAAGGAGATGGCCACCAAACTGACTGCTCAGAAAGAATATGACAAGATAGATGAAGTGTATCAGACCCTGATTGCCAATGGCAAAAAGAGCAATAATG
>CAMJNN010000026.1 GCA_946407325.1 uncultured Prevotellaceae bacterium
TTCTGCATGGCAGCAGCTCCCCATTTGTCGGCTACTTTCACGCCCTCCCAAGGGGTAACGGGTTGGGGTGCTTTCCAACGCAAGTCGCCCACAGGAGCAGCAGCATAGGGTACCCCTTTATATACCATCACGTCAGGGTCATTGGATACTATACCCTGAATCTGTCCGCCCTCAATGGTGAGGACAGGATTATTAACAGACTGCTGGCTTGAGCAAGAAGCCAAAGCCAGCAGTGTTATTGCAAATAAGTGAAGTTTCATGTTCATTATTTGAAGATCATTTGTGCAAACTCACTCAGGTAGATACGCCAGTTGCGCCAGATATGACCACCATCGGTTTCACGATAGGTGTAAGGATAGCCCTTGCTGTCCAACCACTTGCGCAGGTCGGCATTCTGCTGATACAGGAAGTCGGTCTTACCGATAGCAATCCAGTAAAGCTTTGGCTTTGCAGCGAAGAGGGCCGCCATCTGCTGGTTGAACTCAGCGTTGGTGTTCATGCGATCAATCAGTGGAGTACGGTCGCCCCACTGGCCTACTGATACAGCTGCAGAGAACAGACCTACATAGTCGAAGGTGGTAGGATAACGTTTAGAGATAGCGAATGAGTGGCCACCACCCATTGACAGACCGCAGATAGCGCGGTTAGCCTTGTTCTTAGCTACCTTGTAGTTCTTCTCGATAAAGTTCACAACATCCATGAAGCTCTCGTCCATAGAAGCAGCTGCCTGAGGCAGTTGAACGCCACCACCCATAGATGGCTGGTACATGCCAAAATCCCACTCACCAGGAGCGGCAGCAGTATTAGGATTACCATTGGTCATCACCACGAGCATAGGCTTTGCCTTACCCATAGCAATCAGGTTGTCCAAAATCTGGGCAGCACGACCCAGCTCAGACCATGCGTTTTCGTCACCACCAGCACCATGTAACAGGTAGAGTACGGGATAGTTCTTGCCTTTATCATAACCAGCAGGTGTATAAACGGTCATACGACGGGTAAGTTTCAGCGTTGGACTTTCGTACCATACTTTAGAAAGGTTGCCATGAGGCACCTTATTTACACTGTAGAGGTCGCCCTTATCACCCTTCTGATCACTGATGATAAAGATGCTGGTCCATGTAGCCACATCACGGTTCTGATAGATGTTGGATGGATCCAGCATACGCATACCGTTCACGATGAAACTGTATGAATAGAGCTCAGGCTCCAGCTTAGCGGTGGTGTAGCTCCAAACGCCTAAAGAATCTTCTTTCATGCTTACTACGCCATCTACGCAATCACCTGTCAGTTGAACGGTAATAGCCTTTGGTGCATGCAGGCGGAAAGTAACGGTGTTGTCAGCGTTAATCTCAGGAGATTTAACGACATTACGGCTGAACAGCGCTTGCTGTGCAAAGCCGCTAACGGCAAAGAATGCCAGTACAATGCTTAATAATGCTTTTTTCATAATAGTTGTTAATATGATTAATTATTATTTGAATATTCTTGGAGCGAGGTCACGCAAGTTGTGCCTCCAAACATGCCAACTATGACCACCAGGCATTTCGCTGAACTCGTACTTGATACCAGCTTCGTCAAACAACTTGAGGGTTTCCTTGCAGTTGTTATAGGCGATGTCCTCGGGACCACCCTGGGTAAACACCAGCTGCTTCACGTTGGCATTGATTTTGGCAGCATCATTTTTCAGATGAATACGTTCAGCTTCATATTTGTTCTTGTCACCAGGGGCGAAAGAAGAACTGAGTACCCATACATAGCTGAACATTTCTGGATGATAAAGTGCCGTTTCCATGGTCTCCATGCCACCCATTGACAGACCTGCCATTGCACGATGGTCCTTGTCGGTCAATACTCGATAGTTGCTTTCTACATAGGGGATGATGCTCTCAATCATATCCTCAGCAAACAGAGGCACCTCATCGTGGATGCTACCACCCGTCTCAATGGTACCGTTTGGCATAACCACAACCATAGGCACCATCTTACCATCTGCGAGCAGGTTGTCGAGAATGAAGCCTGCATGACCAACACCTGGCCATGAAGTGTCGTTGTCACCACCACCATGAACTAAATACAATACTGGCAATTTATCAGCACTCTTCTCATAGCCTGCAGGTGTCCATACATGCATTCTGCGCATCTCTTTCAAGGTCTTGGAGTAGTACCAGCGCTGAGCCACTGCACCGTGAGGCACATCTTTGTTCACAAAGAATGCGTTGGGATCGGTGGCTACCACCGCCAGGGCACGAGCATTAGCTACGCCTGAATCTTTGGAGTCCTGTACGGTAACGCCATCCACTACGAAGTTATAACGATACACACCGTCCTTCACACCAGGAATGGTGGCCGACCAAACGCCAACATCATTCTTCACCACATTTACGGGTTGACCGTAAGGAGCGCATTCAGCACTAATCCTCACTTCCTTGGCATTAGGTGCATAAATACTAAAGGTAACATCTCCCTTTGGGGAAACTTTGACAGACTTAAGGGTGTCATTAGGAGTAGGAGTGCGGCGCATCTGTGCCGCAACAGGCAATGTGACTACCACAGCCACTGCCATCAAGAAGATCTTCGTAAGTTTCATTATAATAGGTATTAAATTTATTTTCCTAATTGCAAATGTAGCACTTTGCTTTGAATTGTGAAAGTATTACGCTTAAAAATTAAAAATCAAACGAGAGTTGTCCGTCGCCCAGCAAATTATAGCTCATGCGATGGTAGGGTGTCACTCCCAATTCCTTAATGGCCTCCCGGTGTGCCTTGGTGGGATAGCCTTTGTTATGATGCCAATCGTACCCTGGGTATTGGACATCGAGTTCGTTCATATAGTCATCACGATAGGTTTTGGCTAAGATAGAGGCAGCGGCAATGCTCAGGTACTTACCGTCTCCTTTTACTACGGTTTGGAATGGGATGTTATTATAAGGTTTAAATCGATTGCCATCTACAATGATGTGCAAAGGTTGAAGTTTGAGCTGTTCCAGTGCTCGATGCATGGCCAGTATGGAAGCATTGAGAATGTTTATCTTGTCAATCTCCTGAGGGGTGACTATGCCTACGGACCAAGCCAGTGCATCCCTCTCAATAACGGGGCGCAATAAGTAGCGTTGGCGCTCGGTGAGTTGCTTGGAGTCATTCAGCAGGTCATTTTGATAATCATTGGGCAAGATAACAGCAGCAGCATAAACAGAGCCTGCCAAGCAACCCCTGCCTGCTTCATCACAGCCCGCTTCTATGGTGTCTATTAAATATGGTAACAACATAAATACTATAGCATATTCTGATAATGGAAAAAGCAAATTACTTTTTTCTCCAAAATTAGGGAATATTGCTGAATTACAAAAGCCTGTTGATAAGTTTTTCTTCTTATTTGTTTTGATTTCTCATTTTATTGTCGTAACTTTGAACCCAAATAGTGATTTTTAATTTCTTATTTATACACTTTTATATTTATGGCAAACAGAAGAGAATTTCTGAAGAGCGCGTCTTTCATGACGCTGGGTGCCTTGGCAGCTTCTAAAATGAGTGCTGCTAACGGTATGAATGGTGTTGACGGCATTTCTGCTGCTACAGCACAGGCTCCTATGGCTGGCACCAACCTTGGTTTCCAGGCTTATTCTCTCGGCGGTGAGTTGCTGAATGATCCAGCTAACGCACTGAAGAAGATGAAGGGCTATGGTTACGACCAGGTGGAGTTGGCTTTCTACGGCTTTAATGATCAAGCCGGTCACGGTCAGTTCTCAAGCTTCGGCGGTGGAACTCCTACTTCAGCTGCTGACTTCAAGAAGATGGCAGATGATGCAGGTATTAAGATCGTCAGCTCTCACATGACTCCAACCTTGGAGCGTGGCGCAAAGTACGACAAGAGTACTGAGACTAAGATTCTGGATTTCTGGAAGAAGATTATTCCAGATCACAAGATGTTCGGTGTTGAGTACATCGTTCAGCCAAGTCTGCCTACTATCAACAACCTGGAAGACGCTCAGAATGTAGCTGACATCTTCAATAAGGTGGGTGCTTTGCTGAAGGAGAATGGTATCAAGTTTGGTTACCACAACCACAGTAATGAGTTCAATAAGGTGGTTCCTGGTGGCGAGGCTGTAACTCCTTACTATCAGCGTGCTTTCCGTCGTCCTGGTGATACTTCTCCAGAACCAAAGACCATCGAGGAAGTATTCATCGAGGGTACTGAAAAGCAGAACGTGCTGTTCGAGCTCGACTGCTACTGGACCGTTATGGGTCAGCAGGATCCTCTTGTTTGGATTAACAAGTACAAAGATCGTATCCAGCTGTTGCACATCAAGGACTTCATCGTTATCGGTGCTTCTGGTGCTATGAACTTTGAGAATATCTTCCACGATTTCTATGCAAACGGTCATCGCAACTGGTTCGTAGAGATTGAAGATATCAATAGCGGCAAACAGCTTGAGCGTGCTGAGGCCAGTGCAAAGTGGCTGAAGAGCAAAGGCTTTGTAAAATAAGAATTATACATTGGGTTAAAAACTATAAGTCAGAGCTGGCTGTGAAGCCGGCTCTGTTCTTTTTATGCCCTTTTTGAGGTAAAATCTATGATTTTTAGAAAATTTAATCGGACAAATGGATGTAATCTCATTGAAAAACACTAATTTTACGGCCAAATACACTAAATTTTATAAAATTATGGTAAATAGAAGAGATTTTCTGAAGAGCGCTTCAATGTTATCATTGGGTGCATTAGCTGCTTGCAACGCTAAGGGTGCTGAGGCAGCAGGGGCTGTTGAGGCAAACAACCCAGACAAGTACTTTGGTTTGCAAATCTACACTTTAGGCAACGAGTTGTATGCTGGTAACCTGGCAGACAACCTCAAGAAGCTGCAGAGCTTCGGTATCAAGTATCTGGAGCTGGCTGGTTACGATGTTAATACCAACAAGGTGGGTGGTGTTGACTTCAGCGAGTTCAAGAAGATGGCTAACGACGCTGGTTTGGAGATTCCAAGTTCACACGTGAATGCTCCTGGTTTGTTCTCAGGTGTTGCTGGTCGTGAGAGCCGCGATGGTAGCGACGGTCAGTTCAACCGTTCTTTAATTGACAAGGTAGCTGAGTCATTCAAGAAGGTAGCTGATGACCATGCAGCTCAGGGTATCGAGTATGTTGTTCACCCAATGATGGCTTACTTGAACACTGAGGATGACGTGAAGGCTTTTGCAGAGATGCTGAATAAGAGTGGTGAGATATTCAAGGCAGCTGGTATCAAGTTTGGTTACCATCATCACAACATGGAGTTTGCTCGCATGGTTCCTGGTGTAGCTGGTTTCCGTCTGCCTACCGTTTTGACTCCGCTTACAGCTGCTGATGGTCCTATGATCATGGATCTGCTGATGGACAACACCGATCCTTCAAACGTTATCTATGAGATGGATACTTATTGGACCGTTATGGGCCAGCAGGATCCTGTAGTTTGGTTGAAGAAACGTGCTGACCGCATCAAGTTGATGCACGTGAAGGACTTCGTGGTACTGGGTGATTCTGGTGCTATGAACTTCAAGAACATCTTCGAGCAGTTCTATGCTAACGGCAACAAGTATCTGTTCTGCGAGATCGAGGATATCGATAGCGGCAAGCAGATGGAGCGTGTTGAGGCTTCAATGAAGTTCATCAACGCTCAGCCTTGGGTAAAATAATTTTAGACAATCTTTGAAGGCATGACCTCAAGGCCATGCCTTCTTTATATTTATTCCTTATATAATTACTACAGAAATGATCAATAGAAGAGATTTCTTAAAGAGCGCTTCTCTCCTGTCATTAGGCGCTTTGGCAGCATGTAACGCAAAGGAAGCTACACCAGCTGCTCCAGTAGAGAACAAGAACAAGGGTTTGGGTCTGCAGATTTATACACTGGGTCCGGAACTGACTCAGGGCGACTTGGCAGCTAATTTGAAGCGCATCCGTGAGATGGGCATCAAGAACCTCGAGTTGGCAGGTTACAGCGCAGATCAGCACAACATCAGTGGCGTTGCATTGGAAGACTTCAAGAAGGCTTGCGATGACAATGGCCTGAAGATTGTGAGCTCTCATGTTACTCCTGGTGTATTGATGGGTGGCATGTTCCAGCGTCCTGGTGCTCCTGCACAGAAGCCTAAGACCTTGAAGGAAATGGTGAACGACGTAAAGGAGTTCTGGAAGCCAGTAGTAGAAGACCACGCTAAGTTGGGTTGCGAGTACCTGGTACAGCCAATGATGCCTCCTAGAACTGTTAACAATATTGAGGATGCAAAGGACTTTGCTAACCTGCTGAACGTATCAGGTGAGGTAGTAAAGGCTGGTGGTATCCAGTTCGGTTATCACAACCACAACATGGAGATGGCTAAGGTAACAGCTGACAGCCAGGCTGCTGTGCTGGGTGACTTGTTCTCTGGCATGGGTATGCAGGGTGCTCAGATTATTGAAGATGTTTACATGGACAACACCGATCCTGCAAACGTAATTTTCGAGCTGGATGTTTACTGGACCGTTATGGGCCAGCAGGATCCTGTGGCTTGGTTGACCAGACGTGCTGACCGCATCAAGATGTTGCACATCAAGGACTTCATGGTACTGGGTGAGTCTGGCGCTATGAACTTCAAGAACATCTTCGAGAAGTTCTATGCTAATGGCAACAAGTACTTCTTCATTGAGATTGAGGATACCAACAGCGGCAAGCAGTTCGAGCGTCTGGAAGCTTCTGCTAAGTTCTTGAACATGTCTGACTTTGTGAAATAATGGCAAAGAAAGCTCTTTTAATGATTTTGGATGGTTGGGGTATTGGCGATCGTCAGAAAGACGACGTGATTTCTTGTACCCCAACCCCTTATTGGGACTCTCTGTTAGCTAACTACCCTAACTCTCAGCTCCAGGCATCTGGCGAGAATGTGGGTCTGCCTGACGGACAGATGGGTAATTCAGAGGTAGGTCACCTGAATATTGGTGCTGGTCGCATTGTTTACCAGGACTTGGTGAAGATCAACCGTGCTTGCAAGGATGGCAGCATCTTGAAGAACAAGGAAATTATCGCTGCTTACAGTTATGCTAAGGAAAAAGGCGTTGGTCTGCATATCATGGGTCTGACCAGCAATGGTGGTGTACACAGTTCTTTGGATCATCTGTTCAAGCTGTGCGACATTGCTAAAGAGTATGGTTTGGAAGGCCGTACCTTTATTCACTGTCTCATGGATGGTCGTGATACCGATCCTCGCAGTGGTAAGGGCTTCATCGAAGAGGTGGAGGCTCACTGCAAACAGAGTGCCGGAGTGGTGGCATCTATCATTGGTCGCTTCTATACGATGGATCGCGACAAGCGTTGGGAACGTGTGAAGGTGGGTTATGACCAGCTGGTACACGGCGAAGGTAAGCAGAGCGACAACATGGTTCGTGCAATGCAGGAGTCATACGACGAGGGTGTAACTGACGAGTTCATCAAGCCTATCGTCAACAGCACTGTAGATGGTCGTGTGAAGGAAGGTGATGTGTTCATCTTCTTCAACTACCGCAATGACCGTGCTAAGGAAATCACTACCGTATTGACACAACAAGATATGCCTGAGCAGGGCATGCACACCATTAAGGACTTACAGTTTTACTGCATGACTCCTTATGATGCATCCTTCAAGGGTGTTCATATCCTGTTCGACAAGGAGAATGTGGAAAATACGCTGGGTGAATATCTGTCAAACAACGGCAAGAAGCAGTTGCACATTGCCGAGACAGAGAAGTATGCTCACGTTACCTTCTTCTTCAACGGTGGTCGTGAGGCTCCTTATCCTAACGAAGATCGCATCCTGGTACCTTCTCCTAAGGTGGCTACCTACGATTTGAAGCCTGAGATGAGTGCTTACGAGGTGAAAGATAAGCTGGTAGCAGCTATCAACACCCAACAGTACGACTTCATCGTGGTGAACTATGCCAATGGTGATATGGTAGGTCATACTGGTATCTATCCTGCTATTGAGAAGGCTGTTGTGGCTATCGACAATTGTGTAAAGGAAACTGTTGAGGCTGCTAAGTCCAATGACTATGAGGTGATTATCATCGCCGATCATGGTAATGCAGACCATGCCCTCAATGAGGATGGTACGCCTAATACGGCTCACTCTCTGAATCCTGTGCCTTTCGTTTATGTTACTGCTAACAAGAACGCGAAGGTGGAGAACGGTGTGTTGGCCGATGTGGCTCCTTCTATCCTGCATATCATGGGTATGCCTCAGCCAGCTGAGATGACTGGTAAGGATTTGATTAAGTAATGTACCAAATTGGTGATGTACTTATAAGCGACGAAGTGCTGACTGAGCGCTTTGTCTGCGACTTGGAAAAATGTATGGGTGCCTGCTGCATCGAAGGTGATGCAGGGGCACCTGTCGATTTGGATGAGATCATGCAAATCGAAGAGGTATTGCCCATCATCTGGGACCAGCTCTCCATCCCTGCTCGCAAGGTCATCAACAAGCAAGGTGTGGCTTATACTGATCCAGAAGGTCAGTTGGTCACTTCCATTGTCAATAACAAAGACTGTGTCTTTACCTGTTATGACGAAAAGGGCTGTTGCTTTTGTGCCTTAGAGAAAGCCTATCGCGAGGGCAAGACGAGGTTTTACAAACCCTTGTCGTGTCATCTCTATCCCATCCGCCACAAAAGGGTAGGCGATTTGGATGCTTTGAACTATCATCAGTGGGAGGTGTGCAAGGCAGCAGTACTCTTAGGACAAAAGAAAGATGTGCGAGTCTATGAGTTTTTGAAAGAACCGCTCATCCGTAAGTTTGGTGAGGCCTGGTATCAGGAATTGACGGAGGCCGTCGAGGAACTGAAGAGGCGAAAGTACATCGAATAAAAAAGAAACGCTCTGGTAAACGAGAAATAACGTTTTAACCAGAGCGTTTTGCTTTTCTTTTATATAAGGTGTGGAAAACCTTTATGCATCAATGTTAGCATAGGTAGCATTCTTCTCGATGAACTCGCGACGTGGACCTACATCCTCACCCATCAACATAGAGAAGATGTAGTCGGCCTCCGTAGCGTTGGTCAAATCTACCTGCTTTAACATACGGTTCTCAGGGTTCATGGTGGTTTCCCATAGCTGTTCGGGGTTCATTTCACCCAAACCTTTGTAGCGCTGGGTATGTATAGCACCTTCCTGACCACCACCGTAGGTATCAATGAAACGCTGACGCTGTTGGTCGGTCCAGCAATATTCCTTCACCTTACCCTTGGTGCAGAGGTAGAGTGGAGGAGTAGCGATATACAGATAGCCACGCTCAATCACCTCTGGCATATAGCGGTAGAAGAATGTCATCACCAGGGTGTCGATGTGTGAACCATCGACGTCGGCATCGGTCATGATAATCACCTTCTTATAGCGTATCTTGTCTAAGTTGGCCACCTTACTGTCTTCGCCATCCACCCCAAAGCGGATGCCAAGAGCCTGAATGATATTGTTCACCTCATCACTCTCGAAGGCTTTGTGCCACTGAGCCTTTTCTACGTTCAGGATCTTACCACGCAGAGGCAGGATAGCTTGGAAGGTACGATTGCGGCCTTGCTTAGCTGAACCACCTGCAGAGTCACCCTCCACCAGGAACAGCTCTGACTCGTCAGGATCCTTGCTGGAGCAGTCGGCCAACTTACCAGGCATGCCACCACCACTCATCGGCGACTTACGTTGCACGGTTTCACGTGCCTTGCGAGCAGCTACACGAGCTTGAGCGGCCAGTATCACCTTGTCAACAATCACCTTCGATTCCTTCGGATGCTCCTCCAGATAGATAGAGAATGCCTCGCCCACAGCTTGCTCAACGGCACCAGAAACCTCGCTGTTGCCCAACTTCGTCTTGGTCTGTCCCTCAAACTGAGGCTCAGCCACCTTGATAGAGATAACAGCTGTCAAACCCTCGCGGAAGTCCTCGCCATCAATCTCCACCTTTGCCTTCTCCAACATCTTGTTGTCCTCGGCATACTTCTTCAAGGTGCGGGTCAGTGCACGACGGAAGCCCGTCAGGTGCGTACCACCCTCTATGGTGTTGATGTTATTTACGTATGAGTGCAGGTTCTCGCTGAAGCCCGTGTTGTACATCACGGCCACCTCAATAGGAATACCTTGCTTTTCGGTGTTGATATAGATGACATCGTTGAACAGATGCACACGTGATGAGTCGATGTAACGCACAAACTCCTTCAAGCCTTCTACAGAATGGAACACATCATGACGAATGTTACCCTCTTCGTCCTTACGCATGTCGGTCAGCTCAATGGTGATGCCAGCATTCAGGAATGCCAACTCACGCATACGGTTAGCCACACGGTCGTAATTGAATATTGTTTCGGTAAATATGCTGTCGTCTGGCCAGAACTGCTGACGGGTACCAGTCTTGTCGCTTACACCAATCTCCTTGACGTCATACAACGGCTTGCCATAGGCATATTCCTGCTGATAGATCTTTCCATTGCGATATACCTGCGAGATCATCTTCTTCGAAAGGGCGTTAACGCACGATACACCCACTCCATGCAAACCACCAGATACCTTGTAGGAACCCTTGTCGAACTTACCACCGGCATGCAGCACTGTCATCACCACCTCCAAAGCTGATTTGTGTTCCTTCTCGTGCATATCTACAGGGATACCACGGCCATTGTCCTGCACAGTCACTGAGTTGTCTTCGTTGATGATTACCTCAATCTTGTCGCAGAAGCCAGCCAGGGCCTCGTCGATAGAGTTATCCACCACCTCGTTAATCAAATGATGCAGGCCATTGAAACTGATGTCGCCTATGTACATGGCGGGACGTTTGCGCACTGCTTCCAGACCTTCCAGCACCTGGATGTTTTGGGCGGAATATTCAGCCTCGCCTAAGATTTTCTCTTCTTCTGTCATAAATTTTCCGAATTCTTTTTATGTGTTGCTGAAAGTTTGTTTAATGCTTTCAGCATTAATGGCTACAAAATTAGAAAAAAAAGCGCAAATAGCCAAATTTTTACTGGTGTTTTCCGCTTACTTTTAGACAATAAAAATACAGGCTGAGTCTTAACAACTCAACCTGTTTATAAGGTATGCAAGCAAAGCTTTAAACAAAGCCTTTCTTACGCCAGCTTGTTGATGTATTTAGCCAGCTTTGACTTCAGGTTACTAGCCTTATTCTTGTGGATTACATTGGTCTTTGCCAACTTGTCCAGCAACTTGGTTACGCCTGGCAACATGGCAGCTGCCTCTTCCTTGTTAGTGGTTGCACGAAGCTTGCGAACAGCGTTTCTCATGGTCTTGCCATAATACCTGTTGTGCAGTCTTCTTTTCTCTGCTTGTCTGATTCTTTTCAGTGCTGATTTATGATTTGCCATCTCGACTAATCTTTTAAATTGTTATTTTACTATTTTTCTTATTTTTTGTAGCCCATAGCAGAGTCGAACTGCTCTTTAGAGAATGAAAATCTCTCGTCCTAGCCGATAGACGAATGGGCCTCCGTCAATTTTTGCCGTTAAGCGGATGCAAAGGTAGGTACTATTTTTGAATTGACAAAACATTCTATGAAAAAAAATCTCTTTTTTTGCTTTTCTTTGGATTTAGATGTAGTATCTTTGCAACTAAAGAGTTATTTCAATATGTTACAGCGCACTAAAGGCATTGTTATCCATACCTTCAAGATAAAGGACAACCAACTCATTGCGGTGCTTTACACCCAGCAATGGGGCAGGGTTTCTTACATCACTTCCATCCCCAAGACGCATAAGTCAGGTGCCAAACACTTGCTCTTGCAGCCCTTGGCCGAGGTGGAGGTAGAGGCTGATATGAAACCTACTGTGCAGCTCTTCAGGGTGAAGTCGGTGCAGACAGTGCAACCATTGACTAGCATCCCTTATCATCCCATCAAGTCTGTCATTGCCCTCTTTTTGCAGGAGTTTCTTTATCGTGCCATTCGTGAGGAAGGGCAACCCAACGAATCGCTTTATGCCTATCTGTCGCATTCGGTACGTTGGCTTGATGCGGCGGAACACAATTATGCTAATTTCCACTTGGTGTTCCTCATGCGAGTGTCTCGCTTCTTGGGTTTGCAACCCAACATTGATAATTATTATGATGGTTGCTGGTTCGATATGCTCAATGCCTCGTTTGTACCCGCCAAGCCACAAGCACATGCCTATTCCGTAGCTCCTGAAGAGTGCCGTCACTTGGTCAACCTTATGCGCCTCAACTACGCTACCATGCATCTTTTCAAAATGAATCGCCAAGAGCGTTTGCGCCTTCTTACCCTCATCAACGACTACTACCGCTTGCACCTGCCCGACTTCCCCGAGCTCAACTCCCTACAAGTACTGAAAGAGGTGTTTGATTAATACGAACTTTGTGGAAGAAAGAACTACAGTGCGTGGCCTCCAGATACTTTAATGACCTGTCCTGTGAGCATTCTTGCTTGTTTGCTGGCCAAAAACAAAATTGTTTCGGCTATGTCTTGCGGTTGTATGAGTTCTCCCATAGGAATAATAGGTATGACAGTTTTCTCTAAATCAGCATCTATCCATCCTGTTTGCGTAGGACCGGGAGCCACACAGTTTACCGTTATTCCATACTTCGCCACTTCAAGGGCAATGCTACGAGTAAGGGCTTCCATTGTGGCCTTGCTTGCTCCATAAGTAATCTGACCTGCAAATACTTGCGCCGCATCCGTAGAAAGATTGATGATCCTGCCATAATCACCTCGGCGCTTGATAAACTCTCTGATCATCATGATGCTTCCTCTAACATTCACGGCAAATGTATCGTCAATAACATCCTGAGTAACCTTTTCTATGGTATCGAGACCGTCCATATCGCCATCAGCAGCATTGTTCACCAAGATATCCACCCTTCCGTATCGATCCATAATGGCTGAGTAGATTTCCTTTACGGCCTCCTCATGAGAAATGTCACTTTCAATAATCAGATAGTCGGCCCTCATCTCCTTGAGTTTATTTTCTACGATAGCGGCATTCCCAGCATTAGCATGGAAGTATCTGTCGGCCCCATTTTTGTCCGTCTTTTTCTTATCAAACTGCCTTGGTATTTTCTTATACACCAAGACCACCTTTGCCCCTTCGCGAGCAAAGGCAAATGCCGTTGTTGCGCCTATTCCCTGTGGGTTATTTGCCCCCGTAATGAGTGCCACTCTATCCTTCAATCCATAATTTACCATCTACATTTCCTCCTCATCTTTTCGCAGACAATACAAAGATACAACTTTATTTTAATTTATTGCAAGATAATTTGTTTTCAACCTGATTTCCTTTATCTTTGCAATCA